>JBOFLG010000001.1:0-4943 GCA_051657745.1 Dermatophilaceae bacterium
CGCCCCGAGATCGTGCTGCAGACCTCCTTCGAGGCGGGCCAGCTGCAGCCACCCTCGGACGGGCTCCTCACCTCCATCGGGGTTGTCGAATTGTGTTGTGACACCGGCGGGTTGGAGGCGGTTCGTGGGACCGCCGGGCCTGGGGGGACTCGAACGGGCGAGTACCTCCTGCTCTACTCCGGTCAGGCCTTCGGCCCAGGTCCGGCCTCGGCGGCCAGCGTCGTCGTGACCCCGCCGAGGGCGCTCCCTGTCGGACCCGGGATGACGTTGTCCTGGTGGGTGTGGCCGGAACGTCGGTCGGACGCGGACGCGGAGTGGATCAGCACCTCGGTCGGGCTCGATCTCCAGTTCACCGACGGCACCTTCCTCAGCGAGCTCCGGCCAACCAGGACCGATGGCGCCGGGGGGCGGCCACATGACCTGCCGTTGACCGTGGTCGCCGGCAGGTGGCAGCAGGTCAGCGTGGAGGTCGGCGAGGTGGCCGAGGGCAGGACCGTGCGGTCGGTGGTCCTGGCGTTCGACGGGGGAACCCAGGACGGCCCGTTCCGTGGCTTCATCGACGACATCGAGATCCGGGGCTGAGCCGTGGCCGTGTCCATCATTGAGCCGAGGCTGCGGCCGGCCGTGACGAGAGACGAGCCGACAAGCGTGACGGGAGAGGGACCGACATGACGCGACGACGACTGGTCGTGACCGCTGCGGCCCTGACGGTTGTCATCGCCGCCCTGGCTGGGTTGGCCGGCGTGGCTCAGTCGCCGGGCCGCACCGATGACGCCTCCGGTGGTGAGCCGGCCTGGCGCCGAGGCACTTCCCCGATCACCACGCCCTGGACCGCGGACGTCGGGCCGGGCAACGCACTCCCGGAGTACCCGCGACCACAACTCACCCGCGAGGCGTGGCAGAACCTCAACGGCGTCTGGGAGTTCACCGGGGCGGAGCCGGGCGAGGCACCACCGGTCGGACGGACCCTGGACGAGCGGGTGCTCGTTCCGTACCCGATCGAGTCGGCGCTGTCCGGCATCCAGCGCCGTGACGAGCGGATGTGGTATCGCCGCACGTTCACGGTCCCGGCCGCCTGGACGGGTCAGCGCCTGATGCTGCACTTCGGCGCGGTGGACTACGACTCCGCGGTGTACGTCAACGGGACGAAGGTCGCCACCCATCGCGGTGGCTACGACAAGTTCAGTGTCGATGTCACCGACGCGCTCCGCGGAACCGGCCCACAAGAACTGATCGTCTGGGCCGAGGACCTCACCGACGCCACCGGCCAGCCGGTCGGCAAGCAACGGCGGCAGAGCGGCCGCGATGTCTTCTACCAGGGCAGTTCCGGCATCTGGCAGACGGTCTGGATGGAGCCGGTCCCGGCATCCCACGTGGCACACCTGGAGATGACCCCGGATGTCGATGCTGGCGCCCTGCGACTGACCGCCGTCGCCAGCAGCAGCAGCGGCACGAACGACGCGGACCTGCGCGTGCGTGCCGTCGCCCGAGACGCCGACGGCGACGTGGTCGGCACGGCCAGCGGCGCCGCGAACAGCGAACTCACCCTGCCGGTGCGCACCCCGAGGCTCTGGTCGCCGGACGACCCGTACCTCTACGACCTCGAGGTGTCGCTGCTCGACGCGGAGACTCCGGTCGACGACGTCACCTCGTACTTCGGATTGCGGAAGATCGGCACGAAGGCCGGCGCTGACGGGCAGTTACGGATGACGCTGAACGACGAGATCCTGTTCACCCTGGCATCCATGGACCACGGCTTCTGGCCGGACGGGCTGAACACCGCTCCCACCGACGCCGCGCTCCGGTTCGACCTTCAGGCGCAGAAGGACCTCGGCTTCAATGCGGTGCGCAAGCACGTCAAGGTTGAGCCGGATCGCTGGTACTACTGGGCCGACCGGCTGGGTCTGATGGTCTGGCAGGACATGCCGTCGACGACCACCGGGCCCACGCCACCGGAGTGGCGGACGCAGTTCGTGTCCGAACTGACCGAGATGGTGCGCGAACACGCGAGCTGGACGTCGATCGTGGGCTGGGTGCCCTTCAACGCGGGCTGGGGCGAGTGGGACCGCCGCGCCACCGGCCGGATCGCCGACCAGGTCAAGGCCCAGGACCCGAGTCGTCTGGTGAATGCCGAGAGCGGCACCACCCCCGGCAACGACTCAGGCCGCGGCGACGTCATCGACTACCAGCAGTTCCCGG
Source organism: Dermatophilaceae bacterium (assembly GCA_051657745.1). GTDB lineage: Bacteria > Actinomycetota > Actinomycetes > Actinomycetales > Dermatophilaceae > JBOFLG01. The sequence continues at coordinate 2,200 of JBOFLG010000001.1, forward strand.
GGCCGGCCGCGCCCCGGCCGGACGCCACCCGGATCTCGATGGATGGCGCGCATGGCGGGTTCGGTCTCGAGGTGCCGGGCCACCTGCAGTTCGGCGAAGGCAGCGCCAACCGAATGGCGACGGACTCCGCGAACCTCACCGCGAGTTACGTCGAGAATCAACGAGCGGTGACCATCGCGGCGCAGCGCTGCGGTATCAGCAGTGCCGTCTATGCGCAGTTCTCCGACGTTGAGCGCCAGGTCGACGGCTTTTACACCTACGACCGTCGGGTCGCGAAGATGGACTTCGCCCAGGTCCGCGAGGTCAATGAGCGGATCATCCGGGATGCCGACGGTTCCGCCGGTGGCTCGCCTCCCCCACCGGCGGGCACGCCTGGCCTGGCCGGTGTCGCCTCCTACCCGCTTGACTCCACCGCTGAGGATGCCGTCGGCGACCGGGACGCGACGCTGGTCGGCAATCCCGGCTACGTCGCCGCCAAGCGAGGGTCCGGAGTGGAGTTGAACGGGTCGCCGCAGTACATCGACACGGGCGCGCCGCTGCTGGACACCTCCCGCGACTACAGCGCATCGGCATGGGTCAAGCTCGACCGGGTCGATGACGGCTTCCAGACGGTCGTCAGTCAGGACGGGGCAGCCGCCAGCGACTTCTTTCTGCAGTACGCCGGCACCGAGCGGCGGTTCGCGATGACCTTTGTCGGCATCCGGACGCTCGGCCCGGACACCCCGGTGGTCGGTCGCTGGTACCACCTCGCTGGTGTTCGCGACTCGGTCAAGGGCGAACTGCGGCTCTACGTCGATGGCGCGCTGGCCGGGACCTCGAAGGCGTGCCTCAGCGTGGCATCGCCGAGCGGGAACACAGTGATCGGCCGGGGCAGATTCCAGGGCAAACCAGCCGACTATGTCGACGGCACGGTCGACCAGGTGCGCCTCTATGATCGGGCGCTCTCCGCGGCCGAGGTCACGAAGCTGTACACCTCGGGTGGGTGAGACCGTGGCGGCGACCCCCACCGCCGTCGAGTTCCGCCTCGATCCGGCGGCTACATCCGCCGCAGGCCCGTCTCACGGCCAGCTGCGGATCGCGTCGGACAATTGTCGAACACGCGCTATTCTTGCCGCTATGCCTGCATCGATCGGCTTCCGTCCGACCCGGGATGACGAGCGCATCCTTCGCGAGGCCGCGCAGCCGGGCGAGAGCACCTCCGACACGCTGCGCCGGGCGCTGCGACTCCTGGACCAGGAACGGTGGCTGACCCAGTTCCGCGCGGATGCCGAGGCGCTGAAGGGCGAGGACCTCACCGCCGAGCCGGACGCCTGGTGATCCGCGGCGCCGTCTATCGGGTCGACCTCGGCCGGCCGCGCGGCCACGAGCAGGGCGGCAAGCGCCTGGGCCTGGTGGTATCGCCATCGGACTCGCCACTGTCGGTCGTCGTCGTGGTCCCGACCTCGACGTCGGCCGGCCCGTCCATCCACCGCCCGGAACTCGAGATCGCCGGTCGGTCGACACGGGTCCTGGTCGACCAGATCCGCGCGCTCGACACCGACGACGTCGTGGGCGACCCGGTCGACTACCTCACCCGGCACCAACTCGCCGAGGTCGAGCTCGCGCTGGCTCGCTACCTCGGAGTCCAGGACGCCACCCCACCACGGTCGCCCTAGTTTTCTCGACCGCCGCTGGTCCTGGCGGGACACGCCGCCACCGGGCAACCCGGCGCGGGCGAGCGCGCTGTCACGAGCTCACGTCGACCGTCCACCCTCTGCCGGATCTTCACCCGAGCGTCTGCTGTGCCGACGCCGGGACGTACCTGCCTCGCGACCTCCTAGAGCAGTTCGCCTTTTCGTCATACGATATGCCTGTGGTGAGCGACGAACAGATCCAGAGATGGGCCGACGAGGCCGAGGTCGGATACGACGTCGAGGCGCTAGTGCGCCGGGGTCGTGGGCGTCCCGGCCGTGGGGCGGAGCCGATGCAGGTCGTCGCGGTACGGCTCACCGTCGATGAGCTCGACGCCCTCGACGCGGCCGCAGCGGGGAGCGGCATGAGCAGGTCCGAGGCCATCCGCGCTGCACTGGCCCACTTCGCTGCGTGAAGGTCCACCCGAGCGCGCTCAAGCACGGCGTCACATCGGAGGATGCGATCCAGGCGGCCGAATGGTCGTTGTGGATCGAGCCCTTCGACGGGAACGGCCCGCCGGACCGCGAGTTGCGCCTGGGGTTCGACACCACAGTTCGCCTGCTGGAGACGGTCGTCCTGATCTTCGAGAGTGGCGACGAGATGGTCATCCACGCCATGCCGGCCCGCAAGAAATACCTGGGCCTCTTGCCCTAGCAGCCGGACCCAGCACGTGCGGCCGCAAGGCGACGATCCCGGCCGGGGCTTTCACCATCCGCCTTCAGATCAGGACGCTCGGTTGGGCCATGTTCGAAAAGGTCCGCTCACGGCGATAGACGCAGCGCCGCGGGCGGTTGGAAGCATCTTGGGATCAGGCGCGAGTAGGCCGCCGTATCGGCCCTGCGGCGTAGGGTCGAGGCCGAGGTGTGGAGGGAGAGTTAGGTGAGTTCGAGCATGTACCGGGGCCAGCTGGACCGGAAGCTCAAGCAGCGGTTGGACGCAGACAACAAAGCCGGCGAGTACCGATCGAGGGAGTCGATCAAGCGCGCCGAGGCAGCGAAGGCGCGCCGCGCTGCCAGCAAGACGAGCAGCGCCACGGCCGCACGAAGCAAGCTCCGTGAGGCCGACCACAAAGA
>JBOFLG010000002.1:0-6191 GCA_051657745.1 Dermatophilaceae bacterium
CGGTTCGAGCAGCACGGCGAAGGCGGCGTCGTCGATCAGGTCCGGCCGCTCCCGTTCGACCCGGAGCAGCCCGTTGTACTGCGCGTCGATCTCCTCACCGTCGTAGAACACCAGGGTCAGATCGCGGCTGGGCTCGCGGATCTGGTGCGCCAGCCGGAGCATCACCGCGACGCCGCCTTTCATGTCGACGGTGCCCCGGCCCCACAGCACCTCCTGCCCGGCGACGTCGACCCGCCGAGTCGGGAGGTTGGCCGGGTCGCTGGTCAGCGGCACGGTGTCCAGATGGCCGGCCAGCACGACCCGCTCGACGCGGCCGAGCTCGGTGCGAGCGACGACGGTGTTGCCGAGGCGGATGACGGTGAGGTGAGGCAGCAGGGTGAGCGCGGCCTCGACGGCGTCGGCGAGAGCGGCCTCGGCAAGGCTCACCGACTCGATGTCACAGATCGCAGCGGTCAGGGTCGTGACGTCGGCGGTGAGGTCGAGAACGGAGGTCGAGGCGGCCGGCACCCGATGAGCGTAGGCGACTGATCGATGGCGGGAGGCCGCCACGGTCCGGCGAGCGGCCGTCATCCCCCTAGGCTTGGCAGTATGACCCGCACCGCTTGGGGGCACGGCCTGCTCACCGTCACCGACGAAGGCGCCGTCCTCGACACCTGGTATCCCGCACCCGCTCTCGGCCAGGTCGGCGGCGCCGGCGACCTCGAGGCACCACCGGGGCTGGAGTCGCTCGTCGGCGCGGATGACGCGCGCGGGGTGCGCCGCGAACTGCGCCTGGTCACCGTCGATCTTGACGCGCCACCGGTGGACACTCCCGACGCATATCTGCGGCTCCATGCGCTCTCACATCGTCTCTGCGTGCCGAACTCGGTCAACCTCGACGGCTTGTTCGGCGTGCTGCCAAACGTGGTCTGGACGAGTCGAGGCCCCTGTGCCGTCGAGGGATTCGAGCGGACTCGGCTGCGGCTGCTGGCCGGTGGCCCGGTGCAGGTGCTCGGTGTCGACAAGTTCCCCCGGATGGTCGACTACGTCGTACCGGCCGGGGTGCGCATCGGGGATGCCGACCGGGTGCGGCTCGGCGCCCACCTCTCGCCCGGCACGACAGTGATGCACGAAGGGTTCGTCAACTTCAACGCCGGCACGCTGGGCGCCTCGATGGTCGAAGGGCGGCTCGCCCAGGGTGTCGTGGTCGGCGACGGCTCCGACATCGGTGGTGGCGCCTCGACCATGGGCACACTCTCCGGCGGCGGCACGGAACGGGTTCGCATCGGCGAACGTTGCCTGCTTGGTGCCGAAGCCGGCCTCGGCATCGCCCTGGGTGATGACTGCGTGGTCGAAGCAGGGCTATACCTTACTGCCGGAACGAAAGTCAGCCTTCCTGACGGCAGCGTGGTCAAGGCCCGCGAGTTGTCGGGGCAGAGGCACCTGCTCTTCATCCGACACTCGGTCACCGGGGCAGTCGAAGCACGGCCCCGTGACGGTCACGGCATCGTGCTCAACGCCGCGTTGCACGCCAACGACTGACCCGACCACCCGCGCGGCCGCCGCCGCCGTCAGCACCTGGAGGATCACTGTGCCGCGAACCTCGCGGGGTTACCTCACCCTCAGCGAGCAGCAGCCCCGGGTCGCCCGGCAGCGGCGCAGCACTGCGCTGTTCCTCGTAGTGGGCCTCGGCGTGGTCGCGGCCGGTGCCTGGTTCGGCGGTCGGGAGGCGCGCGAGAGCCTCCGCCCCGAGAGGTGCCGCGTCACGGCATCCGGGATGACGTTCGGCTGGGCTCCCGACCAGGCCAGCAACGCCGCCGCGATCACCGCGATCGCGGTCAAGCGCGAGCTGCCGCCGCGAGCCGCGACCATCGCGATCGCCACCGCGATGCAAGAGTCGAAGGTGCGTAACGTGCGGTACGGCGACCGGGACTCGGTGGGGTTGTTCCAGCAACGTCCCTCCCAGGGCTGGGGCACCGCGGAGCAGATCCTCAGCCCGGAGTATTCGACGAACAAGTTCTACGACGCGCTCGTGAAGGTCACCGACTACACCGAACTGGAGATCGCCACGGCGGCGCAGAAGGTCCAGCTCTCTGCCGATGGGTCGGCCTACGCCCAGCACGAGGCACAGGCCCGGGTGACCGCCTCGGTGCTCGCTGGGCAGTCCGCCGGGGGCATCGGCTGCACGCTCAACGACCCGGCATCGCCAGGAGACCCCCCGGCCCTGGCGGCGCTGCTAGAGAAGGACTTCGGCCTTCGCGGCACCGTGTCTGAGAATCGGGTGGTGGTCACGGCCGACAGTGGCGAGGCCATGTGGGCAGTGGCGTCCTGGGCGGTCGCGCGGGCCTCCGAGACCGGCGCCGTGCGGGTAGTTGCCGAGGGGCGCGAGTGGGTCAGAGGCAAGAGTGACCACGCCTTCCGGTGGCACCCGGTAGACCGCGACGGCTCCACCGACGGTGCTGATTCCCGCCGCGTCGTCATCCACCTCACCTGAGCGCCTCGCGCCTGACCGCGCCGGTGTCCACCCGGTGACCGCCCCGGCCACCGGGACCGCACGGATGAAGGCAGGCATCGGCTGCGGGCGCAGTCAGCGGGCGCCGACGGGGGTGTAGTCGCGCTGGGGCTCACCGATGTAGACCTGTCGCGGTCGGCCGATCTTCGTCGTCGGGTCCTCGATCATCTCGCGCCACTGCGCGATCCAGCCCGGGAGTCGACCGAGCGCGAACAGCACGGTGAACATGCGCGTCGGGAAACCCATGGCTTTGTAGATCAGACCGGTGTAGAAGTCGACGTTCGGATAGAGCCTGCGCTCGACGAAATAGTCGTCAGCCAGCGCGATCTCCTCCAGGCGCAGCGCGGTCTCGAGCAACTCGTCGCTACCCGGCACCTTGGCGAGGATGTCGTGCGCGGTCTTCTTGATGATGGCCGCACGCGGGTCGTAGTTCTTGTAGACCCGGTGCCCGAACCCCATCAATCGGACTCCGGCCTCCTTGTTTTTCACACGGGTCATGAACGTGTCGACGTCGTCGCTCGAGTCCCGGATCCGCTCGAGCATCTCGAGCACCGCCTGGTTCGCACCGCCATGCAACGGCCCGGACAGCGCGTGAATACCGGCCGACACCGACGCGAACAAGTTGGCCTGCGCGGACCCCACCAAGCGCACCGTCGAGGTGGAGCAGTTCTGCTCGTGGTCGGCGTGCAGAACGAGCAGCAGGTTGACGGCCTTGACCAAGTCGGGGTCGAGGTCGTACCCGGTGGCGGGCACCCCGAACGTCATCCGAAGGAAGTTCTCGACCAGCGAGAGTCGGTTGTCCGGGTAGAGAAAGGGCTGCCCGATCGACTTCTTGTAGGCGTAGGCCGCGATCGTCGGCAGCTTGGCGAACAGCCGGATCGTCGAGATCTCCACCTGCTGGGCGTCAAATGGGTCGAGGCTGTCCTGGTAGAACGTCGACAGCGCCGAGACCGCCGAGGACAGCACCGGCATCGGGTGCGCGTCACGCGGGAAGCCCTGGAAGAACGCCTTGAGGTCTTCGTGCAGCATCGTGTGCTGCCGAACCTGGTCCTCAAACTCGGCGAGTTGCTCGGCGGACGGTAACTCGCCGTAGATGAGCAGGTACGAGACCTCGACAAACGACGAGTGTTCGGCGAGCTGCTCGATCGGGTACCCGCGGTACCGCAGAATTCCCTGGTCACCGTCGATATAGGTGACCGCGCTCGTACAGCTCGCCGTGTTGACGAACCCCGAGTCGAGGGTGACATTGCCGGTCTCCTTGAGGAGCGCGGAGATGTCGTACCCGCCGTTTCCTTCGGTGGCGGTGGCCAACGAGAGGTCGAGCCGCTTCCCAGCGGCAGTCAAAATGGCGCCGTCGGCCATATGGGTGGTCCTTGTCGATCGGGGCCAGGGTTGGGATGGACAGTACTCCCCGGCCACTCTCGGCTCCGACGTGAGCCCCGGTGGAGCGGATGACGCTCCGCCTGCCGGCCCGCCAGCGACCAGCGGCACAGATGACGTCAACCGGCTCCCAGTCGCGCCGCCGCCGCGGCGATGCGCTCATCGGTGGCAGTGAGCGCGATCCGCACGTGCTCGGCGCCGGATGCACCGTAGAACTCACCGGGAGCGACCAGGATGCCGCGCTCCGCGAGCCGGCGGACCGTCTCACGTCCTGGCTCGCCTGCGGTTGCCCACAGATACAAGCCGGCCTCGGAGTGGTCGACCCGCAACCCGAAACCCTCGACAGCAGAGCGGAGTACGTCGCGGCGCTGCCGGTACCGCGCCTTCTGCTCCGCGACGTGTCCGGGGTCGCCGAGGGCGGCCAGCATGGCCCGCTGCACCGGCCATGGAACGATCACGCCGGCGTGCTTGCGCACCTCCACGACGCGTGCAACCAGGGCCGGGTCACCGGCCACGAACCCCGCCCGGTACCCGGCCAGGTTCGACTGCTTTGACAGCGAGTACACACACAACAGCCCGGCGTGAGACCCGCCACTCACCCGCGGATCAAGCACGGACGGGGTGGTGGGCGGCTCCCCAGCTTCCGCGGAGTGTGGGCGCCAGTCGAGCTCGGCGTAGCACTCGTCGGACGCGACCACGACCCCGTGCTCGCGCGCCCAGGCCACGACCTTGGCGAGGTGCTCGACTCCGAGCACGGCGCCGGTGGGGTTGGCCGGGGTGTTGAGCCACAACAGTTTCGGCGTGGTGGCTGCAGTGGGCGGCCCGAGTGCGGTGAGCGAGTCGAGCGGGAGCGGGGTCGCGCCCGCGAGCCGGGCGCCGACGTCGTACGTCGGGTAGGCCACCCGCGGGAAGGCGACGACGTCGCCCGGGCCCAGCCCGAGCAGCGTGGGCAGCCAGGCCACCAGTTCCTTGGACCCCACTGTCGGCAGCACCCCGTCGGGGTCCACCTCGAGCACTCCGCGGCGCTGCGCGAACCACTGGGCCACCGCATGCCGGAGGTCGGGCGTCCCCCAGGTCTGCGGGTAGCCGGGAGCATCCGACGCCGCAGCGAGCGCCTCGCGCACCACCGTCGGCGTCGGGTCGACCGGCGTGCCGACCGACAGGTCGACCAGGCCCGCTCCCGCCGAGCCGGCGAGGCTGGCGTCAGAAAAGGCACTCGCCCGCTCCTTGACCGGAGCGAGCGAGTCCCAGGGGAAGTCGGGGAGGGTGAGCACCTACGTCACTCGTCGTGCTCCTGCGGCGGCAGCGCAGCGATGATCGGGTGGTCCTTGGCAATCACGCCGAGCTTGGCCGCGCCGCCCGGGCTGCCGAGGTCGTCGAAGAACTCGACGTTGGCTTTGTAGTAGTCGGCCCACTGGTCGGGCACGTCGTCCTCGTAGTAGATCGCCTCGACCGGGCAGACCGGCTCACAGGCTCCGCAGTCGACACACTCGTCAGGGTGGATGTAAAGGCTGCGCCCACCCTCATAAATGCAGTCGACCGGACACTCCTCGATACAGGCCTTGTCCTTGAGGTCGACGCAGGGCTGAGCGATCACGTACGTCATGCCACCCATACTATGCGTGGCCATGACACCCGACGCGCCTGGCTCGACGTCCGCACGGATGTCGTTCCCGCGGCTCGGTGCGCGGGTCGTCATCCGCTCCCGGCTACCCGCCCCGGACTCCGCAACCGGCGCCACGCTCACCGACGCCGTGGGCACCCTGATCGCCACTGACCACGACCGGATGACGCTTGCCACCCGCCGCGGCGAGGTCACCGTGAACCGCGCCGACGTGGTGGCGATCAAGGAGATACCGGCCGCGCCGAGCCGACGCGGCCCGCCCCATCGCGCGCTCTCGGTGGACGATCTGCAGCGGGCGATGGTCGGCGCCTGGCCAGCCCTGGAGACCGCTCAGCTCGGCGAGTGGCTGCTCCGCGCCGCCAGCGGCGTCACCCATCGAGCGAACTCGGTGATGACGGCCGGGGACCCCGGCCGCGCGCTGCCCGATGCCGTCGATGAGGTCGAGCGCTGGTACCACGCGAGGAGGCTCGCGCCGATGCTCACCGTCACCGGGGACATCGGCGCCGACCTCGGCGACACCCTGCTGGGCAGGGAGTTGGCCGCTCGTGGCTACGTTCCACGACAGCCGACGCTCACCCTCACCGCACCAGCCGCGCAGGTCGCGACCACGCTCAGCGAGTGCGCGTTCTCGGTCACGACCACCGCCGACCTCACCGCTGAGTGGCTGGCTGCGTACCGCACCTACCGGCCAGTCGA
>JBOFLG010000003.1:0-3488 GCA_051657745.1 Dermatophilaceae bacterium
CGTGATCGTGAGATCCCCACGCAGCGTTGCCCCGTCGAAGGATGTCGAGCGGAAGGTCATCGCCGGGTGATTCTCCACGTCGAAGAAGTCGGCGGACCGCAGGTGGTTGTCACGGTCGGCGGTGCCGGTGGAGATCGACGCCAATTGCACCGTCACCTCGGCGGAGGACCCAGCGAGGTCCTCGGCGACGGTCACCGTGCCGCTGACGTCCTCGAACGTGCCGCGCACCTTTGACACCATCAGGTGACGAACCGCGAACCCGACAACGGTGTGAGTCGGGTCGATCGTCCAGATGCCGGGGGTGAGATCCGAGATGCTGGCCATGTTTTCCTCCGTGGCTAAGGCCCTATCCCAGTCTGGGATGTTGTTGAGTATTCAACCATGAGAAGGTAGGTCTCACCACTCGCGGCAGCACCGGCAGTCGAGCTGGCGGCGGCAGTCGAGCTGGCGGCGCCGAGTTGGGTAGGTGCCCGCATCCCAGTAACGGCCGCGGCCGCATGCGACGATGGCGGCATGGACGGGTCGGTCACAGCACCACTCTCCGGCGTGCGCTGGTTGAGCGACGACGAGCAGCGCGCATGGCGCGCCTATCTCCGCGCCGGTCGTGAACTCGACGTCGCGCTCGACCGAGATCTCGAGCAGGTGGGAATCAGCCTGCCTGAGTACGAACTCTTGTCGATGCTGTCGGAGGCCGAGGGCTCGAGCCTGCGAATGTCAGCCCTCGCCAGGCTCATCGTGCAGTCCCGCAGCCGGGTGACCCATACCGCGCGGCGGCTCGAGTGCCGCGGCCTGGTCGTGCGCACGCCCGCGCCGAATGACGGTCGCGGGGTCCTGCTGCAACTCACCCCGGACGGCGCGGACGCTATTCGCCAGTTCGCCGTCGTGCACGTCGCAAGCGTGCGCCGGCATCTGGTCGACTTACTCTCGCCCGGTCAACTCCGTGCGCTGGGCGAGGCGATGCAGACAGTTCGCGATGCCTATGAGGCCGACCCCACGACGCCCGATGAGCCCTGCTGAAGCGACACTAGTGCAGTGACCCCCAGCCCTGCCGCCGCATCCGTCTCGCCTCGTCCCGCATCATCCGACACCCCGCGTTCGGCGGCGCTGCTCGCTCGGGCCCGCATGGTGACGCCGGGCGGGGTCAACTCCCCGGTGCGAGCGTTCCGGGCGGTCGGGGGTACGCCACGGTTCATGGCGTCAGGGCAGGGCGCCTACCTCACCGATGTCGATGGCCGCGAGTACGTCGACCTGGTCGGCAGTTGGGGCCCGATGATCCTCGGCCACCGGCACCCGGCGGTGGTGGATGCCGTGCAGACCGCCTCGATGCGTGGGTTTTCCTTTGGCGCGCCAACCGAAAATGAGGTGCTGCTCGCGGAGGAGATCGTGGCCCGGGTCGGCCCCGTTGAGCAGGTGCGGCTGGTCTCCAGTGGCACTGAGGCAACGATGAGCGCCATCCGTCTGGCGCGGGGGTTCACTGGCCGGTCCGTGATCGTGAAGTTTGCCGGCCACTACCACGGCCACGTTGACTCACTGCTCGTGTCGGCAGGCTCCGGGGTGGCCACCTTGGCGCTGCCGGACTCGGCGGGGGTGCCGGGCCGGACCGCGGCCGAGACGGTGGTGGTGCCGTATAACGACGTCCACGCGCTCGAAGCCGTGTTCGCGGCCCGCGGTGACGAGGTCGCGTGCCTGGTGGCCGAGGCGGCCGCCGGCAACATGGGCGTGGTCCCGCCGGCTGCGGGCTTCACTGAGACGATGCGACGGGTGACGGCTGAGCATGGGGCGTTGCTGGTGTCGGACGAGGTGATGACTGGCTTCCGGGTCTCGCGTGCCGGGTGGTGGGGCCACGAAGGCGCAGCGGTGAGGCCCGACCTGATGACGTTCGGCAAAGTGATGGGCGGTGGCTTCCCGGCGGCAGCGTTCGGCGGCCGTGCCGAGGTCATGTCGCTGCTCGCCCCCGACGGGCCGGTGTATCAAGCCGGCACCCTGTCCGGAAACCCGGTTGCCGCCGCGGCTGGCTTGGCCACCCTGCAGAACTGCGGCGAATCGGTGTATCGCAGGCTCAGCGACGTGGCCGACGCGCTGCGGGCGGGCGTGTCCGACGCGTTGAGTGCCGCGGCCGTTCCGCATCGCGTGCAGGCGGCGGGCTCGATGTTCTCGGTGTTCTTCCGCGAGGGCGAGGTGCGCAGCTATGACGACGCTCGCGCTCAGGATCTGCCGGCGTTCGCTCGCTTCTTCCACGCCCTGATGGACGCCGGGGTCTCCCTGCCGCCGAGCGCGTTCGAGTCCTGGTTTGTGTCGGCGGCTCACGACGATGCGGCCGTGCAGCGAGTGCTCGATGCGTTGCCCGGGGCTGCTCGGGCGGCAGCCGCCGGCGTCCCCTAGATAGTGGCCGCCTGGCAGCAGTTGTGGGCCGAATGGCTATTTTTCTCCACCAGTCGGCTATTGCGCTCGTATTCCGGTATCTTCATGCCTGCCGCCACAACACCCGTGGGGGCCGACGATCCGCGCAGGGGATCGGGCCAGGTGCTGGTTCCGTTCTGGATTGCGTCACCAGGGGTATCCATCCCGACGGTTTCGCGAAGCCGGTTCTTCACATGTTGTGGCGCTGTTGCGCTGTGGACGCGTGAGGCCCGGCAGACCTGTGTACGTCGACAGGTGCGATACCGAAGGACGCGTCCCGCATGCCTCTCGCTCGTAACGCCGCACTGGCAGCTGCCTGCCTGGTCGTCGGCGGTGTCTCTCTTTCCGTACCGGCCCTGGCAATGGGTAGTCCTGCCACGCCGGTCGCTGCCACCGATTGCGACCCCTCGCCGACCCTCACGGTCAACTACACGACCCAACGCGTCAAGGCCACCACGACGAAAGACGCTGCGGGGCAGTACCTCCCGGCATGTGAGCCGGTGACCTTCACGGTGGGGTACTGGCGAATTCGCGACGACGCTAACAACGGCTGGCCCCAGGACCGCGTGGCGTCGCGGAAGGTCACCTTCGAGGTGCCCGGTGGTGATCGGCCGACCGGAAAGGACGTCCCGAACGTCCCCGACCCGCTGACCTGCCAGACCCAGATCGACGTGTACCCAGGCAACGTCAAGTTGCCGCGCGTGCTCACCGGTCCGTTCGGTTTCGGCAACGAGCCGGTCAGCCCGATCGGCTGGTGGTTCAACGGCGACCGCTGCGAGCCAACGCCCACCCCGGAGCCGAGTGAGACCCCGACCCCGGAGCCGAGCGAGACCCCGACTCCGGAGCCGAGTGAGACCCCGACTCCGGAGCCGAGTGAGACCCCGACCCCGGAGCCGAGCGAGACCCCGACCCCGGAGCCGAGCGAGACCCCGACCCCGGAGCCGAGTGAGACCCCGACCCCGGAGCCGAGTGAGACCCCGACCCCGGAGCCGAGTGAGACCCCGACCCCGGAGCCGAGTGAGACCCCGACTCCGGAGCCGAGTGAGACCCCGACTCCGGAGCCGAGTGAGACCCCGACTCCGGAGCCG
>JBOFLG010000004.1:0-1819 GCA_051657745.1 Dermatophilaceae bacterium
CCCTCGGCTATCGCCGCGTCGAGTGGAAGTGCGACTCGATGAACGAGCCGTCCCGGCGCGCCGCCATCCGGCTCGGATTCACCGTCGAGGGCACGTTCCGCCACCACATGGTGACTCGCGGACGCACCCGTGACACCACGTGGTTCTCGGTGACCGACCGCGAGTGGCGCACCCTGCGCGCCGTCCACGAACGCTGGCTCGCGCCCGACAACATCGCGGATGACGGCGGTCAGCGCCGAGCGCTCGGCGCGCTCACCGCAGCCTGGCGGGCGTCATCCGAGAGCCGGTGACACCCGAGGACCGCGCGGCGCCGGACGGCTACGTCGCGGCCGAGCCGGTGAGGGCGCGGCCGGTCGGCCGCTTGGCGTCATGCAGGTAGCACTGCACACTGCGATCGCCGCTCTCCCACGCCTGCCGGACCGGCCAGTAGAAGCCGGCGTCGAACGTCGAGTCGTCGAATGGCTGGCCGGTGTACGCCGTGAAGGTGTCGTAGCAGATCTGGTTGGCGTCCTCGGTCACCGAGTCGTCACCGGGCCACGGACCAGCGGGCAGGCTCCTGATCTCGTACACCTCCCAGTCGTGGGGCCGGGAACAGTTGACCGCCCAGACCGTGCCGCGGGCGAGGCGGGACTCGTCCGTGATCCCGCAGTCGCCGCGGTCGAGCTGGGCGAGCGCGACCCAGCCGCCACCGGCCAGAGCTTTCGCCGAGGCCAGTTGCCAGTCCAGCCTCCCGCGGTCGCCGACCGTCATGGTGAGTTCGGTGCTCGCCTCGAACTCCGCGGTCACGGTGCAGGTGAACGTGTCGCCCACGGCGCGCACGATGGTGGTCGGCTCCGGGCAGCCGATCGTGACGTCCGTGGACGCTGCCTTGGCCACCGGTGCGGTGTACTCGCGCTCGACCGAGCGCAGGTCGATCACCGCGGCATCGAGGGTGACCGAGAAGTCACCGCCATCCTCAGGTCGGCGCACCGTGACCGGAAGCGAGTCCCCGCCGACGCCAACCGTGCACGACACCGTCGACCCCGGGGACACCTCGCCCACACAGCGGACCGTGCCGACCTCCGCGGTCGGGTAGTCCTCGCGGACTTGGGCGAGGACCGCACGCTGCACCAGCGCGGGGTCCACCGGGTCGTTCGCGGTGCTCGCGGCGCTGATGATCGCGACGGCCCACCCGCCGGAGATGACCAGCGCCGCGATCGCCCGACGCCGACCGCGTTCCCGGGTACGACGGATCCGTACCAGCGAGGCGATGGCCAGGACGGCTCCCACGACCACGGTGGGGATGACGCTGAACACCAACGCCGGGACGGCGAGTCCGTCAGTTCGGGATGCCGCGGCAACGCTCCGCCGCCGGCGGGAGTCACGCCGCGCTCCCTCGGGCGCACTGCGGGAGTCCCGCTGCCGGCCTTCGGGGTCGCTGCCGGGCTCACGCTGCCGGCCTTCGGGGTCGCTGCCGGGCTCACGCCGCCAGCTCACGGGCTCGCTCTGGGAATCACGCTGCGGGCCTTCGAGGTCGCTGCTCGGAGGCGGTGGAACCACCGGCACCGGGGCGGTCGGGTATCGGTCTGCGGAGCGCAGGGCCGGCGACCACGTGGCTGAGTTCGGGGCCAACCACGATGCGCCGAGGCCGCCCGGTTCGGCCCCCCATCTGGTGCTGCGCTCCGAGCCGGTCGCGCCGTACGGATCACCAGGACGGAGTTGACCGAGCGGGCGTGGGCGACCGGACTGGTCGGGCGAACCAAGCAACTCGGACAAACTGAGCAGGTCGGGCGGCATGGGCGGCATCTGGCCATCGGGCCGAGGTCGACCGAGCGGGCGT
>JBOFLG010000005.1:0-3021 GCA_051657745.1 Dermatophilaceae bacterium
GGCCAGGGACATGCCGGTGTCGAGGTCGACGATCGAGGCGCCCATGAAGCCCGGGAGGTCGGCGTGGATCGCGTCGATGATGCTTTCGTAGTCAGCCATGATGAGTGTTCCTTTGGTGTGATGACCCAGGGGGTCGGATGGGTGGTGCAGTGATGTGGTGGTGGGTTCGGAGGGGGTAGGGACTGTCGTGGTGGCGATAGTCGTGGTGGATTCGGTGATGGTGGCGATTGGCGTGCTGGCGATCGCGGTGGCGGGGTCGTCGCTGGTGCTGGTGACGACCGTGGTGACGGGTGGCCGAACGGGGGCCGGCGCTGATGTCGTGTCCTGTTGTGCCGGGGGGTCGGGCCCGGTGTCGGGGCGTGGTGCGTCGGCGGCGGACCAGCCCAGCGCACGAAGAAATCGGTTCACCGGCGGCGAATGGAGAGCTTCGTGGCGATCCGCTCAGCCATCCGGCGGGTCTCGATGAGCAGAATCGCGTGCGGTACATCGGTGGCGTGTGCCCCGAGGATGAAGCTGCCGGTTCCCGGCACCTCGACCGGCACCAGTACGGTGCTGCCTCCATCGCTTGACAGGTGCACGGTCATCCCTTCTGAGGCTACGCGGCCTGCCGTGCGGAGTGCGGTGGAAGTGCTGAAAATGGAGCTGACCAGCGCAGATACCCGGCCCACGTCGCGCTGCGACATGCCCAGCGCACAGAGGTTGAGGCCATCGACAGTGCAGAACAGCACGAGATCCATCCCGTCGATCCGCTCGGTGAGCGCGACGAGTTCGGGCTGGATCGCCACACCGAGGTCGCGGGACAGGACGTCCCAGTCGGGAGCGCTACCCCGGGCGTCGTGGGCGGCGGCCTCGGTCGGTTCGACCTGCGACCCGAGGGCGGCCTCCATCACCGTGGTCATGCGACGACGACGTCGGTCCGGTCCCGCGCCTCCCTCCCGAGGGCCACATCGACGACGTTTCGTACGTCGGCTCGGTCCCGCGGGTCGGCGGCTACGAGTTTGATGGCCGGGCCGAACCGTGCGAGGAGCGCCCGATAGTCATCGAGTACCGGGTGGTCCTCGCCCTGGTCCAGGCGGGTCACCGCGACGGTGAGCTTGTCGTACACCGCCGGGTCTTGGATGCCGAGGTAGTGCAGCCACTCCTCAGCCTCGGCGAGGGCGTAGTCGGTGTGCCCGTAGAGCCAGAGCACCACGTGGACCGAGAACGACATCGTCGAGGTGCGCACGGTATCGAACCGCACCTGTCCGGGAGTGCCATAGACAGCGACGCTGGAGGCGTTGCCCTCTTGGCATTCGCCATAGTCGATGCCGACCGTGGTGGTGGTCTTGCCCGATCGGGAGTGTTCGCCGTGTCGGGTCGTGGCTTGGGCGACGTCGGTGTTGGCCACCTCGACGTCCGACACGGACCGAACAGCGGTGGTCTTCCCAACTCCGAGTGGGCCGCAGAAGACGACTCGGTCCTGGGCCACGTTGCCGATGACGGCGGAGAGCTTGCGCGGTGTGCGGCGCTTCAGTTTGCTGGTCACACGGATAGTGAAAGACCGCGCGGGAGCCCGTGGCGGGCTTCTCGAACCGCTCCGCCCGAATGTCCGCGGATGTGCGCCGAAGGTGCGGTGGGGCGTCCGCCGAAGGTGCGGTGGGGCGTCCGCCGAAGGTGCGGTGGGGCGTCCGCCGAACGGTGGGGCGGCCCTGGTCCACGGGGGCGCTGGTCGGTCGATGGCGAGAGCCGCGGCGACCGCGCTGGTCGCCCGGCTGGTGTTCGCCTCGGAGTCGGCGTGACGCACCAGGCCCAGAATTTTTTATTGTCAGACTGACATTAACGGGGCTACAGTCGAGCCCATGACCACCGATCGCTGGGTTCCGCCGAGTGTTCTGCTCGCCGTTGACCTCGTGATCCTCACCGTGCGGGCCTCCTGCCTGCAGGTGTTGGTGATCGAGCGTGGGGTCGACCCTCATCGGGGTGCGCTGGCACTACCCGGTGGCTTCCTCAACCACCAGCAGGAAGACCTCGTCACGGCTGCCCAGCGTGAACTCCACGAGGAAGCCGGGCTGGGGCCGGATGGCCTGCACCTCGAACACCTCGGCGCCTACGGAGCGCCGGATCGGGACCCTCGAGCCCGGGTGATCTCCGCGGCATACCTGGCTATCGCCCCTCGGCTCCCCGCGCCAGTAGCCGGTAGCGATGCGGCCAACGCGTGGTGGATCCCGGTGGCGACGGCGCTGTCTGGTGCCAGGCCGCTTGCCTTCGACCATGAACAGATTCTGGCCGACGGAGTTGACCGGGCCCGGGAGAAGCTCGAGCGGACCGCGCTGGCGTCTGCGTTCTGCGGCCCCACCTTCACCATCTCGGACCTTCAAGACATCTATGAGGCGGTGTGGGGGATGAGCCTGGATCCGCGGAACTTTTACCGCAAGGTGCAGAGCGTGGAGGGCTTTATCATCCCCGTCGGCCTTAGCCGCACGACCGAGCGTGGACGGCCCGCCCGGCTCTTCCGAACCGGACCCCGAACGACCCTTTACCCCCCGATTATCAGGCCCCAGGGCCAGAAAGGCAGGCAACCATCGTGACCACGGATTCCGGTCTGATCGTCATCCTTACCGCGCTGGATCTCGAATACACAGCGATCCGGGAACGGCTCGTCGATGTTCGGGCGCAGCGACACGCTTCTGGCACTCGCTTTGAAACCGGCACGATCGACCAGAGTTCCTGCCGAGTTGCGCTGGGGCTCGTGGGCAAAGGAAATCTGTCTGCCGCGGCACTCGCCGAGCGGGCTATCGCCGAGTTCTCGCCAGCCACGCTGCTCTTCGTCGGAGTGGCCGGTGGGCTGTGGCCTCACGTCCACCTCGGTGATGTGGTGGTGGCCAGCAAGATCTACGCCTACCACGGGGGTACCAGCGAGGATGACGGTCTGAAGGCCAGGCCGAAGGCGTGGGAGATACCCCACGAGGCAGACCAGATCGCTCATCACGTGGCCAGATCGGATGCGTGGTGGAGCGCCCTTTCCGTGAGCGAAGGACCCGC
>JBOFLG010000006.1:0-26090 GCA_051657745.1 Dermatophilaceae bacterium
TGGACGATAAGGTCCAGGCTGGAATTCCCGCATTGGAGAAGTTGGTCGGCACGCCGTGGCCCGGTGGTCTCCAGCGAATTCGAGAAGATCCCACCCCGTCGGTCCGCGGATACGACGGCTGGTTCGACCCGTCCGGAGACGAGATCGTGGTCGGTGAGGCACTCGACGATGACCTGCTCCTGCACGAGCTCTCCCATGCCTGGGTCAATAGTGATCGCTTTGCCGGTCGATGGATGTACGAGGGGTTGGCTCAACTGCTCGCCGAACGGGCAGTCGTGTCCACCGGTGGCGAGGCGACCGAGCGGCGTCCAGTGTCGCGTGACGCCGACGGCGCGGTGCCGCTCATCGACTGGGGCGGTTCGGCCGAAGGTCGATCCGGCGACGTCGACACCTACGGCTATCCGGCGTCCCTCGCTGCGATGTCGGATCTCCTCGGCGAAGCGGATGACGCCCAGGTGGCGGCCGTACTGCGGAGCGCGCTCGCCGGGGAGAGCGCCTACGACGCGCCTGGAACCCGGGGTGGCGGACGCACGACCTGGCAGCGTTTCCTCGACCTTGTCGAGGTGCGCGGCGGGGTCGCCGGCGGTGAGGAGGTCTATCGCACCTGGGTGCTTGGTCCCGAGGATCGGGCTCAGCTCGCGGCCCGCTCGAAGGCGCGGTCGGACTATGTGGCGCTCGACAAGGCTGACGGGGCATGGCTGCCGCCCCAGGGTCTGCGCGACGCGATGGCCGACTGGTCGTTCGACCGTGCCGAGCGGGTCCAGACGGCGGTGGCCGGCCTCGGCGCGTCGGCTCAGCGTCTGCAGGCCGCGGCCCAGCGGTCTGGTGTCGAGGTGCCTGCCGTGGTGCGCCAGGATTATGAGCAAGCTGACAACGAGGCCGAGTTCACTGCCCTCGCCACCTCGTTGCCGCGTGCGACGGCCGTCCTCGGCGCTGTGGGCGGGGTCCGCGTCGATGCCCAGGCCGAGCGCAACCCGGTGACCGAACTTGGCGACTTCGTCCTGGCGGTCGACACGCAGGTCGCGGAAGCGCAAACCCTGCTCGCTGGCGGCGACTTGGACGCCGCCGCTGCGCGGGCGTCATCCGCCAGCGACCGGGCGAAGCTTGCGCAACCGGTGGGAGCGGTGGTGCTCCTGATCGTGACCGCGATCCTGGCCGTGGTGGCTGCGTTCGGTCGGATCCGCTGGTTGCGCCGGTCACAGCAGGCGCAGCATGCGGGTGTTGCCAAGGGTGTTGGGTTTGACCCGCTCCAGGTCGAGGAACTCGGCGACTCCCTCGTCGTAGGAGCGCAGCAGCTCGGCGTAGACCGCCGGGTCGACCGCCTGGCCGTCGATTGGCGTGAACCCATGGCGGGCGAAGAACGCGGTCTCGAAGGTCAGGCAGAACAGCCGGGCGAGGCCGAGTTCTCGCGCCCGGACGACGAGTTGGTCCAGCACCGCCGATCCGACGCCACCCCCAAGGGCTGAGGCTTCGACCGCAAGCGTGCGCACCTCACCGAGGTCCTCCCACAAGACGTGCAATGCGCCGCAGCCCACCACGCGACCACCGTCCTCGGCGACCAGAAACTCCTGCACCGTCTCGTAGTAGGCGACAGCTTCTTTGCTGATCAGCACCCGGGATGCGGCGAGCGGGGCGACGAGTTCGCGGATGGCCCGAACGTCGCTCGTGCGCGCCTGCCGCACCACCAACCCCGTCGAACTCATCGGTGGTGGTGACCTCTTTCGTGGATCGATGTCCAGGCGCCGCTCAGCGGGTACGTGTGTTTCCGCGGTGTCGAGCATAGGTGTCCGGGACGTCGTGATCGCCAAGGTGTCGGCGGACGTCGCTGGCAGCACCTTGCTCGCGGACGCCGAGCCGGCCCGCATCGGTGCGGACCCGCTCGCCCTGGGGGGTCAGGCTTCCGTCACCGATGCGTGCTGTTGCGCCACAGTGAGAATAGCGACGGCCCGCCACCGCAGGGGGTGATGGCGGGCCGCGCTGTGCGAGGCCGGCCCCGGTGGCGCTCGCAGAAGTAACCTTGCCGAAACCTTGATGACAATGGGGTAAAAGGACATCAAAGAATCGGCCATCTTTTGTTCACCATGGCTGCTCGGAGAAGTACCTGGCGCCCGGTGTGGCTCCCGCCGGTCGTGATGCATCGGACCGGGGTGGTCTCTCGCTGCCCGACCACGAGGGCCCCGACCGCTGCGGCCGGGGCCCTCGCTTTGGTGCGACGGACGCTCAGCCGTCGGCCGTCTCGGCAGCAGCGGCTACTGGGACCTCGATCGACCGCGCCTGCGGCGTACCGGTGAAGGTGAAGGTGTCGTCCTTCGTCTCCCCGGTGGCATCGACCGCGACGATTTCGCCAGACTTCAATTCCCCGAAGAGGATCTTCTCGGAGAGGAGGTCCTCGATCTCGCGCTGAATGGTGCGGCGCAGTGGCCGCGCACCCAGCACCGGGTCGTAGCCCTTGGTGGCAAGCAACTTCTTGGCCGCGGGGGTGAGCTCGAGGCCCATGTCCTTGTCCTTGAGTCGCTTGTCGAGTTTGGCGATCTCCAGGTCCACGATCTGCACGATCTCGGCCTGAGTGAGTTGCGGAAACACGATCGTGTCATCGACCCGGTTGAGGAACTCGGGACGGAAGTGTTGCTTGAGTTCGTCGATAACCTTCGCTTTCATCCGGTCATAGTCCGACCGGGTATCGGGGCCGGCGGAGAAGCCGAGCGAGCCCTTGGAGATGTCGCGCGTACCGAGGTTGGTCGTCATGATGATGACGGTGTTCTTGAAGTCGACCATCCGGCCCTGAGAGTCGGTCAGGCGGCCGTCCTCGAGCACTTGGAGCAGGCTGTTGAAGATCTCAGGGTGGGCCTTCTCGACCTCGTCAAAGAGGACGACCGAGAACGGCTTGCGCCGTACCTTCTCTGTGAGCTGTCCACCCTCCTCGTACCCGACGTAGCCGGGCGGGGAACCGAAGAGCCGCGAGACGGTGTGCTTCTCGCTGTACTCGCTCATGTCGAGTTGGATCAGGCTGTCCTCGTCGCCGAAGAGGAACTCGGCCAAGGTCTTGGCGAGCTCGGTTTTCCCCACACCGGTGGGGCCGGCAAAGATAAACGATCCACCCGGGCGGCGTGGGTCCTTCAGGCCGGCACGAGTACGGCGAATGGCCTGTGAGAGCGCCTTGATGGCGTCGTCCATCCCGACGACCCGCTTGTGCAGTTCGTCCTCCATGTGCAGCAGCCGGCTGGACTCTTCCTCGGTGAGTTTGAAGACCGGGATGCCGGTGGAGGCGGCCAGCACCTCGGCAATGAGCTCTTCGTCGACCTCAGCGATGACATCCATGTCACCGGACTTCCACTCCGCTTCGCGACGGGCCTTTTCGGCGCGCAACTTCTTCTCATCGTCGCGCAGCGACGCGGCTTTCTCGAAGTCCTGGCCATCGATGGCAGACTCCTTCTCACGCACGGCGACCGCGATCTTGTCATCAAGCTCACGGAGGTCCGGCGGCGCAGTCATTCGGCGAATACGCAGCCGGGCGCCGGCTTCGTCGATGAGGTCGATCGCCTTGTCGGGAAGAAAGCGGTCGTTGACGTAACGATCGGCCATGTTGGCTGCTGCGATGAGCGCGCCGTCGGTAATGGAGACCCGGTGGTGCGCCTCGTAGCGGTCGCGGAGGCCCTTGAGGATCTCGATGGCGTGGGCAAGGGTCGGCTCGGCGACCTGGATCGGCTGGAAGCGGCGCTCGAGCGCGGCATCCTTCTCGATGTGCTTGCGGTACTCGTCGAGCGTGGTCGCGCCGATGACCTGCAACTCACCGCGGGCGAGCATGGGCTTGAGGATGCTCGCGGCGTCGATGGCGCCCTCGGCGGCACCCGCGCCGACGAGCGTGTGGATCTCGTCGATAAAGAGCACGATGTCACCGCGGGTTCGGATCTCCTTGAGTACCTTCTTCAACCGCTCTTCGAAGTCGCCGCGGTATCGGCTGCCGGCGACGAGCGCGCCGAGGTCGAGGGTGTAAAGCTGCTTGTCCTTGAGGGTCTCGGGTACCTCCCCCTTGACAATGTCCTGGGCGAGCCCTTCAACGACAGCGGTCTTGCCCACGCCGGGCTCGCCGATGAGCACTGGGTTGTTCTTCGTGCGGCGAGACAGCACCTGCATGACTCGTTCGATCTCTTTGCCACGGCCGATGACCGGATCGAGTTTGCCCTCCCGGGCGCCCTGGGTGAGGTTGCGACCGAACTGATCGAGGACGAGGGAGCCAGTGGGAGTACCTTCCGCCGGGCCCGAGCTGGGGCCGGCTCCTTGGGCTACACCCTCCTTGCCGCCCTGGTAGCCCGAGATCAACTGGATGACCTGCTGACGGACCCGTGACAGGTCAGCCCCGAGTTTGACCAAGACTTGGGCGGCCACACCCTCGCCCTCCCGGATGAGGCCGAGCAGGATGTGTTCGGTGCCGATGTAGTTGTGGCCAAGTTGAAGTGCCTCGCGCAGGCTGAGCTCGAGCACCTTCTTCGCGCGCGGGGTAAACGGAATATGACCCGTCGGCGCTTGCTGGCCTTGGCCAATGATCTCCTGCACCTGTTCGCGCACCGCCTCGAGCGAGATGCCGAGGCTCTCGAGGGCCTTGCTCGCAACGCCTTCACCCTCGTGGATCAGGCCGAGCAATATGTGTTCGGTGCCGATGTAGTTGTGGTTGAGGCCGCGTGCTTCCTCCTGGGCGAGCACGACCACCCGGCGGGCCCGGTCGGTGAACCTCTCGAACATGGTGCCTCTCCTGACGTCGTGTCCCCGTGATGCTAGTCGTGCCACCGGGGTGCGATCCGCGCGTCCTTGTGCGGGACGCACGCCCCGGGGAGGTGGCGCGCCGTACGCAGCGTGCAACGTGAGTACCGTGCGTGGGTGTTCCACGCCCTGCCGAGGGGCGGCGCATGTTCGCTCACGGCAGATCCCGCGCCGCGGTATCTCAGGGTGTTGTCCGGTGTCGGCGGGACCTTGATCCGGTCAGGAGGGGTGCGCTGGGCCCTGTCGGGTCTAGGACTGAGTGGGTCACAGGTCCGCGAGCACGGTGGTGAGCAACCCGTCAACCTCCTTCTCGGTGACACCCTGGTAGGTGCTACCCCCGGTGATGTCGGCGAGCTTCTTCAGCGTCGCCCCGTCAGCCGTCTCGCCGTAGCCGAGCGTGACGATCCGCACCGGGCGGCTGCCGTCGTAGCGCAGCCGTAGTTGGTCGATCGTGCGATCAAGGGTGAGTTGACCCGCGGGGTGGTCGTTCTTTCCGTCGGTAACCACGACGACGACATTGAGGCGCCCGTAGGTGAACGCGCTCTGAGCCTCCAAGTAACTGTCGAGCACGGCTTGATAGAGCGGGGTGTCGCCGCTAGGCACGGGCGCGAGCTGCGGCAGGGCATCGAGCAGCCGGGTGCGCTGGTTGGCTGGTCCGTTACCCGAGGAGAGCTGCGCCAACGGCACCAGTTCGCGGTCATCGACCTCGTCACCGCGGGTGGTGAACGCTCGCAGGCCGAAGTCACTGTCGGGCGAGCCGTTCGTGATGAGGCGCCGGATCGATCGGATCGCGAGTTCCGACTTCGCGGCGCTACCCCCGGGAAGGGTCTCACGCATGGATCCTGATCGGTCGACCACCAGCGTCATCCGGAATCGTCGCCCGCTGACCGACCACGCTGCCTGAGCGCGTGAGACGGCGGCAGGCGGCAGGGCGGCCGACGGGGCGGCTACCTCGGTGCGTACTCCCTCGGTACTACGGAACCGCCGCGGCAGCCTGCCGTCGGCGGGCCGCAGCCCAGCGGAGGCGAGCGCCTCGAGGGAGGATTTGGAGCGGGTGAGGTGTCGGGTGAGTGCGTCGAAGGCGCGACTGCGGGCGCGTTGGTTGTCGCCGGAGAGCAGCGCTGCGGGGAAGTCGAGCACCGCGGTGAGTTTCGGGTCGTACGACGGGACCACCTTGCCCTTGCCGCGTCCGCCTTGAAGCCGCAACACATCCGCCTCCGAGGTGGGAATGGCATCGACGACGTCGTCGACCACGAGCTGGGCCGGTGACACCGCGCCCGTGGAGATCGAGAGGCGGCTACTGACGGCGGCGACCGACTGCGTGTCGGCCTCGGGCCCGCCGAGCGCCGCGAAGAGGCCGTAAATCGCGGCACTGTCGGTCCGGGGGTCGCTGGAACCGCTGCGGGTTCTCTCGCCTTCGGTGGTGAGCTGTGACCAGTTGGCCGGGGTCGCTGGCCACCCGGATGCCCGGGCCTTCTCGGCATCCAACGCAACGACCACGGGGCTCTTGGCGATCGACATGCCGGACCGAGGCAGCTGCTGGGCGCCGATACCTGAGGTGCGAGCAGTGTCCAGCCAGATCTGCGAGTCGGGGATCCAGACATCCGGCGGGTCGGTCGACAAACCCCAGCCCGCCTGTCGCCCGAGCGCTGCCGCCATCTCGCCGGATGGCACGCTGGAGAGGTCGACGGTGACGCAGCTGCTCTCCAGGGAACCGAGCGCGGTGTCGATGGCGGCGGAGATCGACGGGTCGGCAGCGACGCGGAGTTGGGTGCTGCGCTCGCAGGATGGGCCCGCCTCGTCGAGGCCGGAATCGTCGCGAAGCACGGCCCACAAACCGACCACGAGAACCAATGCGACCGCCGCTAGGACGGCGACCTTGGGGACGACCCACCCGCGTCGGCGTCGTCGGGAACTGGCCGAGTGCCGCGCGTGGCGAGCCCGGGTCTGTGGTTCGGTGATCGTGTCGTTTGTCATCGATATCCCTCAGTGTTGACCCGGCGAGTGTCGCGGCCGATCCGAGCGGGGCGCCCAGACGTCATCCGACAACCTTGGCGAACGCCGCCCGCAGTTCGTCGGCGCCTGCTGCGGCGGGAAGCTGGTAGGTGCGCTCGAGGACCGAGGAGTCCGGGAAGATCAACGGGTTGTCGGCGAGGTCGGGGTCGATCTCCTGCATCGCGTCACGGGCACCCTCGACCGGGCAGATGTAGTTGACCCAGGCGGCCACCTTCGCCGCGACCTGAGGCTGGTAGTAGTAGTCCACCAGTTGCGTGACCAGCGCCGACCGGGTCGAGGCCGCCGGCATCATGAGGTTGTCGGCCCAGATCATCAAGCCTTCCTCGGGAACGACGAACTTCAGGTACGGGTTCTCCGCCTGCGCCTGCAGCACGTCGCCCGACCACGCCATGCTGGCGACCAGTCGCCCGGAGGCGAGTTCTTCGACGAACTCGTTGCCGTAGAACCCGCGGATCTGGCCACGTTTCTTCTCGTCGCCGAGGAAACCGACCGCGGCTTCGACGTCTCCCGGCGTGGCGGTGGCGGCGTCCTTGCCCTGGCCGAGCAAGGTCAGGCCGATCGAGTCGTCGAACTCGGACAGCACACCGAGGCGGCCCTTGAGGTCCGAGCGCGTGAAGATCTCGCCGATCGAGGTGATAGCACGGTCGACCCTGCGGGCGTCGTAGGCGATCCCGGTGAGGCCTGCCTGCCAGGGAACTGAGAGCTTCTGCTCGGGGTCCCAATCGGGGCGAGCGAGGGCCGGGATGATCGCCGCGCCCTCGACCGGACCGAATGGCCGGAACAGGTCTTGGCGGGCCAGACTCGCGGCCATCCAGGTGGTCAGCGTGATGATGTCGGCATCCACCGACTTCTTGGCGACCAGCGGCCCCTTGATGGAGTTCACGTAGTCGACGTTGTCGTCGATGTCCTCGCGGTAGTCGACCTTGATGCCGGTCTTGCTCATGAAGGCATCGAGCGTCGGCCTCTTCGACTCGTCGTCGGAGTAGTCGATGTACCCGGGCCAACTGAACCAGACGAGCTCGCCATCGGCGGCAGCCGTCGTATCAGCCTCCGGCGACGTGCTCGCACCGGGGTTCTGGTCCGTCGACTCCTCGTCGGTGCACCCGGCGAGGGCAGCCAGCGCCGACAGCGCTGCGCCACCGAGCACGGAGCGTCGACCGACCCGCCTGATGTGCGTGGGACTCACGTTCCTGCGGACTGGCCCTGCAACCATGCCGGGGAGTCTTCAGCGTTCAGGCCCTGCCGCGCAAGTGCAAGTGCACGTGATATCAGCAGCAATTGCCGCCCGCGGGCGACGCCACCCCGGCCGCCCGCGGCCGACACCACCCTGGTCGCCCGCCACCGATCGCGGCGTCAGCTGGCCCTCGGGGAGTCCTGGGTGGCCGCAGTCGTCGTGGCGGGCACACCGGCGTCGGATGACGGTGTCGGCGCCTCCCCGCGGGAGGCCTTGGCCTTCTCGACCGAGCGCGCCAGCGCCGCCAGCAGGTCCACGACCTCGCCGGCGTCGTCGACCTCGGCCGGTGGCAACTGCACCTCGCCACCCTCGACCTTGGCTCGCACCAGTTCCTTGACAGCGCGCGAGTAGTCGTCCTCGTACTCGCTCGGGTCGTAGTCACCGGCCAGTTGCTCGATCAGCAGCGTGGCCATCTCGAGTTCCTGTTTCGTGGCCTGCTGGTCGTCGTCGATCCGGGCGAAGTCGGTACCGCGGACCTCGTCGGGCCAGAGCATCGTCTGCATGACGATGACGTTGTCGCGCACCCTCAGCACCGCCATCGTCATCCGGGTCCGGATCGACACGGTGACGATCGCCATCCGCTGCTCGGTGACCAGCGCGTCGCGGAGCAGCACATAGGCTTTCGTCGCGGACTTGTCGGGTTCGAGGTAATACGACTTGTCAAGCCACATCGGGTCGATCTGATTGGCCGGGACGAACTTGGTGACCCCGATCTCCTTGCTGGTTCGCGACGGCAGATCGGCGAAGTCCTCGTCGGTGAGTACCACCATGTCGCCGTCGGGAGTCTCATAGCCCTTGGCGATGTCGTCGAAGCTCACTTCCTCGCCGTCGACCGAACAGAACCGCCGGTACTTGATGCGCCCGCCGTCCTCGCGGTGCACTTGCCGGAACTGCACGTCGTGGTTCTCGGTGGCGGAGTAGAGCCGCACCGGCACGTTGACCAGCCCGAACGAGACCGCGCCCTTCCAGATCGCCCGCATGAGGTCAGGGTAAGCCCGGGTCGAGCGTGCCGGGGCGGCTCGGGCGACATCCTCGGCGTGCTCCGGCGAGCCGGGTACCCGGCTGCGGCAGGATGACGCCGTGTCACCGCTGCGCCCGATGCTCGCGACTGTCGCCGAGTGCGTGCCGACCGGGCCGGATTGGGTGCACGAGGTGAAATGGGACGGCATGCGGGTGCTCGTCGATGTGCGCGGCGGCGCGGTCACCGTGTGGTCGCGCACCGCGCGCGACGTCACGGCGGCGTTCCCCGAACTCGACGCCCTCGGCGCCGCTTACGACGACATGCTGCTGGACGGTGAGGTCGTGGCCCTGGAGGCGGGCCGGCCGAGTTTCCACGCACTCACCGAGCGGATGCATGTGACGAAGCGGGCACCGGCCCAGCGCCTGATGGCGACCCGGCCGGTCACCCTGATGGTCTTCGACCTGCTGCGGCTCTTCGGCGCCGAGCTCACCGGTCAGCCCTGGTACGCCCGCCGGGACCTGCTCGACCGGTTGGCGCTCGGCGGGCCGCGCTGGCAGGTGCCGCCAGTCCACGACGACGGCGCCGAGTTGGTGGAGGCCACCCGCGAGCAGGGCCTGGAGGGTGTGGTCAGCAAACGACGCACGTCGACCTACCTCCCCGGCCGACGCTCGCCGGACTGGCGCAAGACAGCGCACCGGTCGACCTACTCGGTGGTCGTCGGCGGGTGGCGCCCCGAGGTCGGCACCGCTGCCAGGCTCGGTGCGGTGCTGGTGGGTCTGCCCGACGGCGGCGGTGGGTGGCGGTATGCCGGGCGGGTCGGCTCGGGCCTGGCCGGCGCGGCCGGGATGCTGGTTCGGGAACGGCTCTCCGGCGGCGAGCGGTCGTCATCCCCCTTCTCGGATGACGTGCCGCGGATCGACGCCACCGGCACCATCTGGGTCGAGCCCGCGGTGGTCGTCGAGGTGCGCGCGCTCGAGTTGACCGGCCAGCATCGGCTACGGGTGCCGAGCTTCCTCGGCATCCGGCATGACCTCGCCCCGACCGACCTGGCGAGCGAGGCGGATGACGGTGCCTGAGCAGGTGCCCGCAGTGACTCGCGTCGAGGTGGCCGGCCGCCGGCTGAAACTCACCAGCCTCGACAAGATGATGTACCCGGCCACCGAGACCACCAAGGGTGAGGTGCTCAACTACTACGCGCAGGTTGCGCCCGTTCTGCTGCGCCACCTTGCGCGCCGGGTGGTCACCCGGGTCCGCTGGCCACATGGCGTGGCCGAGCAGCAGTTCTTCGAGAAGAACCTGCCGTCCGGGGCGCCGTCCTGGCTGCCCCGGGTCCGGGTCGGCGACGTCACCTACCCGCTCGTCGAGGACCTCGCGCACCTGACCTACCTGGTCAACCTCAACAGCCTCGAACTGCACGTGCCGCAGTGGACGGTCGACGCCGACGGACGACCCGAGAACCCGAACCGGCTCGTCGTCGACCTCGACCCCGGCTCACCGGCCGGGCTGCACGAGTGCGCGAAAGTGGCTCTGCTGGTGCGCGATCGGCTCTCCGCTCTCGGGCTCGACCTCTATCCCGTCACCTCGGGGAGTAAGGGGATGCAGTTGTATGGCCGCCTCGCGGGTGACCTCACCAGCGACCAGGTCCGCGACCTGTGCCTGCAATTGGCCCAGGAACTGACCGCGAAGCACCCCGGCCTGGTCGTATGGAAAATGGCCACGTCGCTGCGACCGGGCAAGGTGTTTCTCGACTGGAGCCAGAACGTCGCCGCCAAGACGACGATCAGCCCCTACTCCCTGCGCGGCCGCGAACTGCCGCGAGTGGCGGCTCCCCGGACCTGGGCGGAGGTGGAGCATGGCGCGGCATCACCGAACGGACTCGAGCAGCTCATGGTCGAGGATGTGCTCGACCGGCTGGCTCGCGATGGAGACCTGCTCGCCGAGCTCTAGGGCGCGGCTGTCGTTCGGGCGCTGCCGCTCGGCGGAGCGGTCTGGAGCGGTCGGGCACGACCTCGACTGGAGCGCCGGGGTGATGGTGCGGTCACGACGGCGCCGCGATCAGGTGACTGCTCGGTGCATTCTGGCGTCCGAGCCGGCGGGCGCTAGCGGCTGATCCGCGGACGACGACGGCGGGGGCAGCCGGCGCACTCGGCGCAGTCGGGCAGGGCGTACAGGAGACAGCAGGAGGCGCGGGCTGGCACCTCCGGGTGGGCGGGTACCCCCGCAGACATCTCGGCGGCGCGACGCGCCTCTGCCCACATGTCGTCGACCATGCCGGTCCGGGTGCGCGGGCCGAGCCGGACCAGCGACCGAAAGGCGTGCGCCAGCGGTATCGCCACCGCGCGGTAGTCGCGCCCGGCGTGGTCGAGGCGGCTAGCGAGCGGGGCGTCATCCGGTTCGAGGCTGGTAAGCCGCACCACCTCGGGCACGAGGTTCGAGCCGAGGGCGAAACTGAGACCAGTCACGAGGCTGCGCCACGGTCCGTGCGCGGCGCCCTGTGCGGCGGTATGCGCGGGAACCTGGAGCAGCCACTGGAGAACGAACGCCGAGGCCACCTGTGGCGGGGCGTTGCCGCCGTACCACTGGAGTTGGCGGCCATGCAGGTCACGCTGCCACTCTTCGGTGTCTGGCTCGAGCCGGTGCGGTAGGGCTGGGCCGGTGCCGCTGAAGTGCAGCCAGGGATGCCGGCGCGACATCTGCTCCGCAACGTGGCCGAGCAGCGGAGTGGCACCCCCGCCGTGCGAGGGTGCCACTCCAGGACGCTGGACCGGATGGGTCAGGAGTGCGCCTTGTCGTAGGCGCCCTGGATCTCGGCGGAGATGCGGCCGCGGTCACTGACGGTGTAGCCCTTGGACCGGGCCCACTCACGCACCGCTCCGAGGTCGGTCTTGCGGGCGGCTCCCTTGGCGGCCACGCCACGGGTGCTGCGGCGCCCGCCGGTGCGCTCCGCGTGCCCGATCCAGACGGCGAGTTCGTCGCGCAACTTGGAAGCGTTCGACGAGGTGAGGTCTATCTCGTAGCTGACGCCATCGAGCGAGAACGACACCGTCTCGTCTGCGGTCGATGACTTGTCGAGGTCGTCGACGAGGAGAACCTGGACCTTCTTGGCCATTGCTGTGCCTTTCAGAAAATGAGGGTGGTACACGACTTAATTTCGGTCGCCAAAACGGCACGGTAGCAGTAGATCCGGCCTTACGGCTGCGTTCGGGAAGGCGGGTCGCCGATTATTCGGATGACGCGTGCCGGCCCACGGAATCCGTAGGCAGACTTCCGGGGTCGGCGCCGAGCGTCATGGCGTCATCCTCAGGTGAGTTGGAACACCGCTCAGCACGGTCACGTTCGGCCTCGAACTGTGATTGCGCGAGGCGTTCGCGACGGTCCCCTTCCATCATCGCCTTGACGATGAAGTAGAAGAGTACGCTGACGCCGATCGTGGGAACGATCGCCGCCAGGTAATCGTTGACGTCATCCACTTCACACCTCCGGTTTGACGTGCGGGAAGAGGATGGTCTCTCGGATGGTCGTACCGGTGAACAGCATCACCAGACGGTCGATGCCTACGCCGACTCCACCCATCGGTGGGGCGCCGTACTCCAGAGCACGAAGAAAGTCCTCGTCAAGGTGCATCGCCTCGGCGTCGCCGCCTGCGGCGCGGAGTGATTGCTCGGTGAGCACCGCCCGCTGGATCACCGGGTCGACCAGTTCGGAGAAGCCAGTACCGCGCTCCACGCCGGCGATGATGAGATCCCACGCCTCGATGAGCCCGGGCTGGGTGCGGTGACCGCGCGCCAATGGTTGGGCGATGGCCGGGTAGTCACACAGGAAGGTCGGCTGGAGAAGCCCCGGCTCGACGATTTCGCCGAGTAGTTCAAGGAACACCCGGTCCTTCTCCAGGCCCGGGTCGATGTCGACCTCATGCTGCTCGGCGAGGGTGAGCAGCCGCTCCCGCGGCGTGTCGATTGTGACGGTCTCACCGACTGCTTCGCTGACCGCGTCATACACCGGAAGCCAACGCCACTCGCGGTCCAGGTCGACTACTCCGGCGGTGGTCTCGACCTGGCGACTGCCGAGCGCATCGGCGACTCCAAGGTAGACATCCCGGATCAGGGTCGCGACGCTGGTCTGGTCACCCCACGCCTGATATGCCTCAAGCATTGTGAACTCGGCCGAGTGGGTGGCGTCGATACCTTCGTTGCGGAAGATGCGTCCCATTTCGTACACCCGGTCGACTCCACCGACGACCGCCTTCTTCAGGTTCAGCTCGAGTGCGATGCGGAGCACCATCTCGGTGTCGAACGCGTTGAGATGGGTACGGAAGGGGCGTGCCGCGGCACCGCCGTGCACCAGTTGCAATACCGGGGTCTCGACCTCGACATACCCCTGGTCGTCCAACGTGGCGCGGACCGCGCGCAATGCGGCCGCCTTGGTGCGCACCATGTCGCGCGCCTCCTGACGCACGACAAGGTCGGCGTAGCGCTGGCGCACCCGGCTTTCCTCGGACAGATCCCGGTGCAGCACCGGCAGCGGCCGCAGCGCCTTGCTCGCCATCCCCCAGTGGTTCGCCAACACGCTCAACTCGCCGCGCTTGCTGGAAATGACCCGGCCCCGCACCCACACGTGGTCGCCGAGGTCGACATCGCTTTTCCACGAGGCGAGCGACTCCTCGCCGACCTCGGCGAGGCTGAGCATCACCTGGAGCCGGGTGCCGCGGCCTTCCTGGACCGTGGCGAACGCGAGTTTGCCGGTATTGCGGATGAAGACCACCCGCCCCGCGACCGCGGCGATGGCGTCAGTTTCCTCGCCGACGCCCAGGTGGCCCCAGAGTTCGCGTACCTCGGCGAGTGAATGGGTTCGCGGCACCTCGACGGGATAGGCCTGGGCGCCGGCTGCGAGGATGCGGTCGCGCTTTCCCCGCCGAATTCGCACCTGCTCGGGCACACCAAGGTCACCGGTTTCAGTCGGTGATGTCGTCGGCGCGGGAGGCGGTTCGGCCGCGACGCCGTCATCCATGGTCGAAGGCTCACTCACGGGTGTCAGGGTACGGAATGCCGTCGGCGGCTGCCGGTCCGGTCCAGCGGCGGTGCGTCATCCGGGAACGTGGGCCACCGGTCCGGTCCGCTTGTCGTCGGCCGGGTGCTCTCCGGCTGGGTGAGGGTGAGTACCGGCCAGGCACGGCCGATCTCAGGCAGACGGGCCGACCTGCCCGACGCCGCACGGGGCCGAGCCGTCGTGGTGACGGCCCGGCCCCGTGGCCGAGGTCGGTTCGATCAGCCGACAGGTCGCGGCGCGGGAACCACCGTGCGCCGCGGTGCGCGCTCCCGGTCGCGGCGCTGCTCCTTGGTGGGCTTCTCCTCGGCGCGCTGGTTGGTGGTGCCCGGCTGCGGGCTCGTGGCGGGCCCATCCTGGAACGGCACCTGGTCGACCGGGCAGACCTTCGGCGCATCGGTGGGAATGGCACCGTCGATCAGGTACTGAGCCCATACTGCGACCGAGCAGCTGCTGCCGGCTGACAGCGTCGTGTGGCCCCATCCCTGGACCGTCAGCACCTGAGCGGTGCGGAACCGTGCCGCCGCCGGAGCCGCGTTCTGCCAGGCGGTGGCGGGGTCGTAGCGCGCGTTGAGCACGAGCACGGGAGCATCGGTGGTCTGGTTCCAATCGCCGAGGTACGCATCAGCGTCCCGGTTGGCATTCGACCAGGACTCGCATGCGGAGCCAGAGCCGAAGCCACGCCACACGGTCACCCGGCCGAAGAATCCGTACCGGTCGTTCTGTTGGTCGGCGAAGCGCTGGTACGACGTCTGGCCAGCCTCCGGCCGGGTGTCGGCGCAGAGGACACCGAGGTTGCCGCCTTCGGATACGTAGTCCTCAGTGCCGAGCCCAGCCAGCAGGCCGAGGGATGTGGCACCACGGTCGACAGCGTTCGGGTCCGCCGATGCGATCCCAGCCAGCAGTTCGGCCAGGCCGGGGTACGCCGTGGGTTCGTAGAGCGCCTCGGCAATGGCGACCACGACCGAGTCGTAGGTGAAACTCAGCTTCGCGCCATCGGGCTGGACCGTGACCGGGCCCTCGAGCAGCCGGTTCATGAGGTCGCCCACCACCTTTGTGGGCTCACCAAGCCTGGTCAGAGCGCAATTCGCACCGCCGTCGGCACACAGCCGGAGAAACTCATCGAACGTCTCGCTGAACGACCGACCCTGGCCGGTCCGCATCCCGATTGGGCGCGGATCGCCGATGCCGGTGTACTCGGCCGGGTCGATATTGCCATCGAGCACGAGGGTGCGCACCGTCTTCGGGAACAGGCGCGCGTACGTGTGCCCGAGGACCGTGCCATAGGAGATGCCGTAGAAGTTGAGTTTCGCGTCCCCGACGGCTTGGCGCAGCACATCCATGTCACGGGCGACGTTGGCGGTCGACATGTGTCGAAGCCGCTCCGGTGAGGTGGCCTGGCAGCGGGACCCGAGCTCGTCGACCTGTGCGAGGTGAGTGGCCTCAGCGGCGCTCCCGCCGTCGTACGGAATGTCGAAGGAGTTGGTGAAGAACTCAGATTCCGCCGCCGCAGTGGGGAAGCAGGTGGCCGGGTCCGAGGCGTTGGTGCCCCGTGGGTCGAAGCCGACCAGGTCAAAGCGCGACCGCACCGAGGCCGGGAAGTCCGCCGCCCAGGTCGTGATCGCCTCCACACCTGACCCGCCGGGGCCTCCGGGGTTGAGCAGCACGCTGCCAATTCTGGCGTTCGGGTCGGTCGCGGGCAGTTTGGCGAGCGCGATGGTGGTGGTGCCGGCGTCGGGCTGGTCGTAGTCGGTGGGTACCTCGACGGTCGCGCATTTCACGCCGGCGGCATCCGGACACGCTTTCCAGGCGATGGTCGGCACGGCTGGTGCGCTCGCTCCGGCCAACCCGCCCCAGCCGGTAGTCGGCTGTGCGGGAGGTGTGCGTGCTGAGACCGCCTGCGCCGGTACGGCGCTCGCTGGGGCCGCGTATGCCATTGCCAGGCCGACCACCCCCACGCCACCAACGAGGGCCAGCACGCTTGCGCCGGTGACCGCGCGGGAACGAGAGGCCGCTCTCTGTGGTCCGGCGATCAAGGTGGAGCCACCAGCGGAACGCCGCCACCGGCGGCGCTGGTCAGGGTCGTGGATCGTCTGGTCTTTCATGCCAGCAAGTTAGCGCCACGACGTGACCTAGGCCACAGCGCCCCAGGCCACCGGCGCTGCGACGTCACGACGGTGGTGGACGGTGACTCGACGAATCACCCCGCAATCACGTTCGGACTCCGGCGCGTCATCCGGTCTGGAGAATCCGGCCGCGGGGCGCGGGAGCACCTGCCGGCGCCGACGCGATCCGTCGCAGTACGCCGACGCTGTGATCCGTTCCGTTGCTGGCGGCGAAATGACACACTGAATTCACCACAGTCGACGAAGGGCCGATACCCGTGAGCACGACCCCCGCTCGGATCACCCACCGTGTCTCCGGCGCTCCGTGGCAGGGCACCGCCGAGCGCACCAGCCCGGTGTTCGACCCCGCGACCGGTGCGCAGACCGGAGTCCTCGACCTTGCCTCGCCCGACGTCGTCAGCGAGGTGATCGCCACCGCCAAACAGGCCTGGGCGAGCGAATGGGGCCACGCCTCGCTGACCGCGCGAACCCGGGTGCTCTTCCGGTTCCGCGAGCTGCTGAACGAGCGAAAGGAGGAGATCGCCGCGCTCATCACGGCCGAGCACGGCAAGGTGCTCTCCGACGCGGTGGGCGAGGTGACCCGTGGGCTGGAGGTAGCCGAGTTCGCCTGCGGCATCCCCCATTTGCTCAAAGGTGGCTTCTCCGAGAACGTCTCAACCGCGGTCGACGTCTACTCCATCCGGCAGAGCCTCGGGGTGGTGGCCGTGATCAGCCCCTTCAACTTCCCGGCGATGGTGCCGTTGTGGTTCGTGCCCATCGCCATTGCCTGTGGCAACGCGGTCGTGATCAAGCCGTCCGAGAAGGATCCGTCAGCGGTGAACGCGGTTGCGGCACTGTGGAATGAGGCAGGCCTGCCGGACGGCGTGCTCCATGTCGTCCACGGCGACAAGGAAGCCGTCGACGCGCTGCTGACCCATCCGGATGTGCGGGCCGTCTCGTTCGTCGGCTCCACCCCCGTCGCGAAGTATGTCTACGAGACCGGCACCGCCCACGGCAAGCGGGTCCAGGCGCTCGGTGGGGCCAAGAACCACATGGTCGTACTGCCGGATGCCGACCTCGACCTCGCCGCGGACGCGGCCATCAACGCCGGCTTCGGGTCGGCCGGTGAGCGGTGCATGGCAATCTCGGCGCTGGTGGCCGTCGAGCCGATCGCCGACGACCTGGTCGCCAAGATCACCGACCGGATGGGCATGCTGGTCACCGGCGACGGCACCCGCGGCTGCGACATGGGCCCTCTCATCACCAAGCAGCATCGCGACCGGGTGGCGTCGTATCTGGATGCCGGTGTGGCGGAGGGCGCCACGCTGGTCGTCGATGGCCGCGAGGGCGATGTGGACGCCGACGGGGACGGGTATTTCCTGCGGCCCACCCTGTTCGACCAGGTCACGCCCGAGATGTCGATCTACCGCGACGAGATCTTCGGCCCGGTGCTGTCGGTGCTGCGAGCGCAGTCATACGACGAGGCGTTGGCGCTGGTCAACGCGAACCCGTACGGCAACGGCACGGCGATCTTCACGAACGATGGCGGTGCGGCGCGGCGGTTCCAGCACGAGGTCGAGGTCGGGATGGTTGGCGTCAACGTGCCGATCCCGGTGCCGATGGCGTACTTCTCGTTCGGCGGCTGGAAGAACAGCCTCTTTGGCGACACGCACGCGCACGGGATGGAGGGTGTGCACTTCTTCACCCGGGGCAAGGTGGTGACCTCCCGCTGGCTCGACCCGTCACATGGCGGGATCAACCTGGGCTTTCCGCAGAACGCCTGACGTCGCTCCGGGAGATCGACTCGGCCCGTTTGACGCCGAATCGCGACGCCGAACGTTCGACGCCGAACCGCGACGCCGAACCGCGACGCCGAGTGCCGGTGCGACGGACCATCAGGCGCCCTCACGGTGTGCAGATGATCTCGCCGTGCAGCACGGTGAACCAGCCGTCGTCGTCTGCGGCCCACTGCTGCCATGCCTGGGAGATTGACCGCAACTCGGCCCGGTCGGCGTGCCCACCGGCGATTGCCTGCCCAGCGATTGCCGAGTCGACGATTCGCTCCGACCACATCTCGCCCCACCAGGATCGATCCTCTGGCGTCGCCCAGCACCACACCGATGCGGTCGGGGCGACTGAACTGGCGCCAGCCGCGCGCGCCCAGGACAGCAGGTGCCGGCCGGCATCCGGCTCGGTCCCGTTGGCCCGGGCTGCGGCCAACGGCTCGGCCGCGCTGTCGATGGCTACGACCGTGCCGGGTGCGACGCGGGCGGCGATATCGACGCTGATCGTTCCCGGGCCGCACCCGACATCGAGCACCGTGACTCCTGGCACCAGACGGTCGGCCAGGTACGCCGCGGAGTTGGCCACGGTCCGCGTCGAATGCGATCGCAGCACGCTCGGTGCGTGACCGTGGATGTAGTTTTCCGGGCTCACGCTCATGCCCACCATCATGGCCCGCCCGAGTCGCGGGCCGATGCAGTGCTGACCCGGATGCCGGGTCGCGGCCTAGCGCGGCCGCGACCCGGTGCCCGGGCGTCAGTTCCGGGTCGTGGGGGAGAGGGATCCGCGACCCGGCGTCGGGTCAGGAGCGGCCGAAGTTCTGGGTCCAGTAGACGCCGTAGTCGCCGCCCCGGCCGATACCGATACCAACTGCTTTATGCGAACAGTTCAGCAGGTTGGCCCGGTGCGGGGGGCTGTCCATCCAGCCCTGAAGCACCGCAGCAGCGGTCGTGTAGCCGGCGGCAATGTTCTCGCCCGAGCCGGCCGTGTATCCCTGGGCGCCGATCCGATCCCACGGGCTGCGCCCGTCCAGCGAATCGTGGCTGAAGTAGTTTCGGCTGGCCATGTCCACGCTGTGCAGGCGGGCCGCGTTGTTGAGCCGCCGGTCCATCCGGACCGCGCTGCATCCGGCCCGGGCGCGTTCGACATTGGTGAGGCGGATCGCCTCGGCCACCAGCGGCTCGACATTGTTTACTCGCTTGACGGTGCGCGTCACGTCAGGGACTTCGCTCGATGAGACCGCGGCCCGCTCGGTGCGCTTCGCCGTGGCGTAGGGCGCGGTGCCGGCTGCAGCGGTGGGCGCGCTGAGCGTGGCAGGGACTGCAAACAGAGCAAGGGCTCCGAGAAGGGATGACGCACGAAGGATGCCACGGGTGGGCATAACAGATCGCTCACTTTCGACATAGGTTATACAAAGCCCCTGCGTCGTCGAAGGTACGGTCGAGGGTCGCGCGCTCGAGAACATTTGAGAAAAGACCAGCCGTTCGGCCGATCAGGATGGCGCTACGCATCCGTGAAGCACCGACGAAAGAGCGCTCTGACCTGCGCGTTCGTCGTGAAAGTCCGGCCGGAGAGCCCGCCGCGTCGCGGTGTTGGTGGTCGGCAGCGCCGGGGTGGCTAGTGGCTCGGTTGCCCGGCGGACGCCAGGCATCAACCGGCGCGACCCGTCGGCGAGGAGTCAGCATCGCCGACGGGTCGATGTCGGCGGTCAGGGCCGAGTCAGGACCGGGCTGCCGGACGCCGCCGCCGCTGCCACGCTCTGGCCGCGGCGAGCCGCACGACATCCCGCCGCCGGCGACCCTCGACAGGGTTCGGCAGGGACAGCCGCACCACCTTCGCGTAGACCGAGCCTGCCTGCCGCCAGAGCGTCCCGGTCACGTAGGGGAGGTCATGCCGTTCCATCAGGGCGCGTACCCGCGGCGCGATCTCGGCGTAGCGGTTGCTCGGCATGTCGGGGTAGAGGTGGTGCTCGATCTGGTGGCTGAGGTTTCCCGTCATCACATGCATTGCCTTGCTGCCGCGGATGTTGCCGCTGCCCAGCATCTGCCGCAGGTACCACTCGCCGCGCGTCTCGTTGTCGATGGAGGTCTTCTCGAACGTCGCGATATCGGGTGGGAAGTGCCCGCAGATGATGACGGTATTGGTCCACAGATTGCGCGCCAGGTTGGCAACGACGTTGGCGGTCAACGTGGTTCGTGCCGATCCGGTAGCCGCGGCGAGCGCCGGGTGGGCGATGTAGTCCTTAGTGGCCTGGCGGGTGATCTTGGCGACGACCTCGCGGGCGTCGGATCGGAACTTCGCCGTGTCGGCCGCACTCATCCGCTTCTTCGTGGCGAGGTATCGGCCGAGTTCGAGGTCGTAGGCGGCGATCGAATACTCGAACAACACCGCGTTGCCGACGTGCCAGATCGGTTGGAAGAGGTGAAACAGGCTCCACCGCTGATCTTCATCCACGCGCAGGATTCCGTACCCGAGGTCGTTGTCCCGGCCGAGCACGTTGGTGAACGTGTGGTGGATCTCGTTGTGGCTGTGCTTCCACTGGCTCGACGGGCTGGCGTTGTCCCACTCCCATGCGGTCGAGTGGATCTTCGGGTCACGCATCCAGTCCCACTGACCGTGCATCACGTTGTGCCCGATCTCCATGTTCTCCAAGATCTTGGCCACTGCCAGCCCGGCAGTGCCGAGCCACCACGCCGGACGGAACCCCTTGACCTTGACGTTCGAGAACAACAACACTGCGCGAGAGCCGACTTCGAGGTATCGCTGAGCCGTGATCACCCGCCGGATGTACGCGGCATCCCGGGCGCCGCGCGAATCCATCACCTCGGCGCGCAGCGCGTCAAGCTCGTGCCCGATGTTCTCGATCTGCTCGGCGGTCAGATGTGCCGCCGGGTTTGGCCGGCCCGACGACTTCAGCGCCGGCCGCTGCGGACGCGGCGTCGTGCTCTCGACGCGAAGCCGGGAGTTGATGCCCTGCGGTTTCGTCGATGCGTGCGCAGGAATTCGCTCGGGTGCGATGGTCATGGGTCGTCCTCTCGGGTGAATCTCAGAGCTCGATGTCGCAGGAACCAGCGACCGCGTTGACGCAGGTCTGGACGCGCAGGTTGTCACCAGGCTCGCCGACGGTGACCGCACCGGTGCGGAGGTCACGCACCGCGCCCTGCCGCAGGGTGGCCACGCAACCGAAGCAGATGCCCATGCGGCATCCGCTCGGCATCAGGACGCCGGCGCGCTCGCCGGCCTCGAGGATCGGGGTGGCGCCGTCGGCGTCGGTCTCAGCCCCCGATGCGGTAAACCGCACTCGCCCACCGTCGCCCGGTTCGACGACGCGAGGTCGGAACCGCTCGGTATGCAGTTGACGGATGACGCCCGCTGCTTCCCAGTGCAGTTCGGCTGCCTCGAGCAGCCCGGTCGGGCCGCAGACCCACGCCTCGCGAGCCCGCCAGTCGGGGACGATCAGGTCGAGCCGGTCGAGGTGCAGGATGCCGTGCTGGTCGTCGAGGTTGATGGTCAGGTCGACCCGGCCGGCGTCGGCGAGGCTGCGCAGTTCGGCGGCGAACATGACATCCGCGGCGCTCGGCGCACAGTGCACGTGCGCAACGTCGGCGAGCTCGGGCAGGTGGCTGCGCATCATCCCGATGACGGGGGTGATGCCGCTACCGGCGGTGAGGAACAGGACCCGGCGCGGCAGCGGGTGTGGCAGCACAAAGTCGCCGGTGGCCTGGTCGAGCATGAGCAGCGTCCCTGGCGCGGTGTGCTGTACGAGATGGGTCGAGACGGTGCCGCCGTTGATGATCTTGGGTGTGATGGCGATGCAGCCCGGCGGGATGCCGGCCGCGGCGACGCCGTCGTGGCGGTGGGTGAGGCTGTAGGCGCGCCAGTGCCGCACGCCGTTCACGTCGACCCCAACGCGCACGTACTGACCGGGTCGATGGCCCTGCCAGCTGCGCCCCGGCCGGATGACGAGCGTTGCCGAGTCGCGCGTCTCGGGATGCACGGCGACCACTCGTCCGCGCAGTTCGGCGCCCGCTCGCAGCGGGTTCACCAGGTCGAGGTAGTCGGCCGGAACGAGCGGAGTCACCAGCGCCTCGGCAGCCCGGCGTAGCCCGTGGGCCATGTCCCGAAGCGGGCTCGCGACCTGCGGGCTGAGCGGAACGGGAGCCTGCCGGCGAGACATCGGCGACCGACGGGGCGGGGTCGACGGCAACTGGCTCGGCCCCGTGGCAGCCTGATCGATGGACGATGCACTCACATACGCGAGCGTAACCTACGCTCACGTAACTTACGAAAACGTAACCACCGACCCGCTCCCCCGGCCCCAACTTTCCCGCCCCATGCCGCACGCCGGAGCGAAGCCCCCGGAAGTTTCGGGCGCTCCAGCCCAGGACGTCGCATGGGGCGAGAAAGTGGTGGCGCGGAGCCGGGCGGGTCAGTGGTCGCCGGCCATCAGGCGACCGATCTCGGCGCGGTCGGCGCCGTGAGAGTCCAGTTCGGCCACCACCATGCCAGCGTGTACCACCGCCACCCGATCAGACAGTGCGAGGATCTCGTCGAGCTCGGCCGACACGAGCAGCACAGCCGCGCCGGCGTCGCGGGCCTCGACAATGCGCCGGTGGATGAACTCGATCGAGCCGACATCGACGCCACGCGTCGGCTGCGCGGCCATCAGCAGCCGTGGCCGGGATGACAACTCGCGGGCCACGACCACCTTCTGCTTGTTGCCCCCGGACAGCGACCCCGCCGACTGCATCACGCCCGAGGAACGGATGTCGAACTCCGCACGCAGCCGTTCGGCGTTCTCCCGCACCGCATCGAACCGGCGCACCCCATGCCGCGCGTACGGCCACTGGTCGTACTCGGTGAGCACCAGGTTGTCGGCGATCGAGTACGCCCCCACCAGTCCGTGCTTCTCCCGGTCCTCGGGGACGTGCCCCACCCCGGCATCGTGGGTGCGGTCTGGGTCGGCGCGGGTGAGGTCGAGTTCGCCGAGGGCCATCCGGCCGGACACCACCGGGCGGATCCCGGCAAGCGCCTCGACCAGTTCACGCTGCCCGTTGCCCTCGACGCCAGCGACCCCGACAATCTCCCCGGCTCGAACCGACAGGGTGAACCCGTTCACCGTCTCCCAGCCACGGTCGTCACGCACGTGCAGATCGTCGATCTCGAGCACCACGTCGCCCGGATTGGCTGCCGCCTTGTCGATCGACAGCACCACATCGCGGCCCACCATCATCGTGGCCAAACCGCGCGCATCAGTGGCTGAGGTCGCGACGTCGCCGACCACCGCGCCCTGCCGCAGGACGTACACCCGGTCAGCGACCGCGAGCACCTCGCGCAGCTTGTGGGTAATGAAGACGATCGAGGTTCCCGCGTTGGCGAGCTCGGTCATGACCGCGAGCAGCTCGTCGGTCTCCTGCGGGGTCAGCACCGCCGTGGGCTCGTCGAGGATGAGCAGGTCGACCTGCCGCGAGAGGGCCTTGAGGATCTCAACCCGCTGCTGGGTGCCGACCGGGAGGTCCTCGACCCGGGCGTCGGGGTCGACAGCGAGCCGGTGGGTGGCCGCGAGGGTGCGCACGAGTTCACGGGCGGCGTCGAGGTCGAGCAGTTGGCCACCGCGCACCGGTTCGTGCCCCAGCACGAGGTTCTCCGCCACGGTCATCACCGGCACCAGTTGGAAGTGCTGGTGCACCATGCCGATGCCGCGGGCGATGGCGTCGCGCGGGTCCCTGATCGGGGTTGCGTCACCCGAGATGGTGACGGTGCCGGCATCCGGGGTGATGAGGCCGAAGATCTGGTTCACCAGGGTGGACTTGCCGGCCCCGTTCTCGCCGAGCAGCGCCACGATCTCGCCGCGTCGCACCTGCAGGGTGATGTCACGATTGGCGCGCACCGGCCCGAAACTCTTCGACAGGCCCGCGATGTCAAGCAGCACCTCGCCGATGTTTCCCTCGCCGAAACCGCTGACCTCGGGCGGTAGCTGGAGGATCGCCTCGCTGGTCACCACCGACTCCAGGTGCTCCGTGCTGGTGTCGAGGTGCGCATCGACGACCGCCGCGACGTCGGTATGCACGTCGGGCAGGTCGGATGGCGCCCCGTCGGACGCCTGCGCCGCCCGCGAGTCGTCGCGCATCACCGGTCTCCCTTGACGTACGGCCGGCCGACCGCGGCCGGGGCACGCACCCGTCCAGCGGCGACTGCGAGCACCACGAGCGTCGCGATGTACGGGAAGGTGCCGGTGATCTGCGGCGGGATGGTGAACCAGCCGGTTTGCTGCAGTTGCGACGCGACCGCGTTCACGAAGCCGAAGAACACCGCCATCGCGAAGGCGCGCAGCGGTCGCCACGCACCCATGATCAGGATGGCGAGGGCGAGGAATCCGCGGCCGGCGACGATGCCGCGCTCGAACGAGCTCGCGGCATCCATGGACAGGTAGACACCGGCGGACCCCGCGAGCGCCCCCGCAAGGGTCACGTTGACCAGCCGAACCCGCTCGACATTGATGCCGGCGGTGTCGGCGGCCGACGGGTACTCCCCGACCGCACGGGTGCGCAGGCCCCACCGCGTGCGGAACAGCCCGACGTGCACCACCAGTGCGGCAACGATGGCGAGCGTCGCGAACGTGCTGGTGTTCGAGAAGAACACCTCGCCGACGAGCGGGAGCAGCGACAGGCCGGGGATGTCGAACGACGGCAGCGTGCCCGGGAGGATCTCGCCGGAGCGCAGATAGAACGAGGTGACCCCGGCCGCGAAGATATTGAGCACCACGCCGGCGATGATCTGGTCCATCCGCCACTTCACCGTGGTCCAGGCGAGGAACCCACCGGTCAGGAGACCGCTGCCGATGCCCGCCAGCACCCCCACGAGCAGCGAGCCGCTGTACGCGGCGCCGAAGAAGCCGGCGAAGGCGGCGACGATCATCTGGCCCTCGATGCCGATATTGACCACGCCGCTGCGCTCGCCGATGACGCCGACCAGCGCCGCGAGCACGAGCGGGATGGCGTAATCCCAGGCCGAGACGTACATGCTCGGCGCGATGTCGCGGCGTGCGTAGTAGAAGACATATGCCGCCACCAGGACTACGCCCGCCACGACCACGGTGCTGCGGTTGCGCTGCATCCACGCGGTCATGTCAGCTGCCCCAGTTCGTGGCGGCGACCGAGGTCTGGTCGGCCCGGCTGCGGAAGATCCACCGGCCCAGCACGGGGATGGACACCAGCAGCAGGATGACCGCGAGCAGGA
Organism: Dermatophilaceae bacterium; assembly: GCA_051657745.1. Taxonomy (GTDB): domain Bacteria; phylum Actinomycetota; class Actinomycetes; order Actinomycetales; family Dermatophilaceae; genus JBOFLG01. The sequence goes on from JBOFLG010000006.1 coordinate 25,139, forward strand.
CATCGACGATTTCCGGGGTCAGTCCTGATGGCAGGGCCGGGCTCTGGGTCGCGAACTGCAGGCCGGCGGCACCGGTGCGCATCAGGCCCACGAGGAACGCCGCCGGGATACAGGCCAGTGGGTTGGCCCGGGCCAGGAGCGCGATGGTGATTCCGTCGAAGCCGAGGGTGCCGGTGATGGCCGGCTCGAACCGGAGCAGGGTTCCCTGGGCCTCGAGGGTGCCGGCGAGCCCGGCCAACCCGCCGGCCAGCAGCATCGACAGCACCACTGTCCTCGGGATGGAGATACCGGCGTAGCGGGCCGCGTGGGCGTTCGCGCCAACCGTGGTGAACCGGAAACCGAGCGTGGTGCGGGCCAGCAGGAACCAGCACAGCACGGCGGCGGTGATGGCGATGATGACGCCGATCGGGATGCCGGTCACGGCACCCACCTGCGCGGCCTCCGGGATGAGTTCGGTCTGCGGCAGCCGCAGCGTGCGCGCCGACTCGCCCTGCAGGGGGCCGATCGCGGCCCAGTAGGCGAACCCGGCGACGATGTAGTTGAGCATGATCGTGGAGATCACCTCGTGCACGCCGCGCCACGCCTTCAGCACGCCGGCGACCCCGGCGATCACGGCTCCGGCCGCCACTCCGGCCATCATCCCGAGCAGCGCACCGACCGCGCCGAACCCGCCGGCCACGTAACTGAGGTACGCGCCGAGCAGCGCTCCGGTGGCGAGCTGGCCCTGCGCCCCGATGTTGAACAGTCCGACCCGGAGCGGCAGCACCACCGCGAGACCGGTCAGCACCAGTGGCGCAGTCTTCTGGAGGGTGCGGGTGAACGCACCATCGACCACCAGCGCTTCGCGGAACAGGGTTTCGTAGGCATACCCGGGGTTGACGCCCTGGTAGCGGATCAACGCTGCCCCGATGCCGAACGCGGCGGCCAGCGCCACGACGATGACGACGATGCT
>JBOFLG010000007.1:0-1910 GCA_051657745.1 Dermatophilaceae bacterium
CGGATGCCGGGTCCGCGGCGCGGGTCGGAACGGTGTTCAGGTCGGTACCGGCGCCGGTGCCGAGCTGCGCGGGTGCGAGGTGGAGGGCAGCGGCGCCGATGGGTTCGTCATCGACACCGACCAGCGGGTCCTGCTGTCCGACAGTGCGGTTCGGGGCAGCACCGGGGAGGCGCTGACCACGGTGGGGGGCTGCCCCGCGCTCGTGGTGCAGGATCTGCGCACCGACGACGGGTACGGGCTCCGTGCGCCCAGCCTCCACCGGCCCGGTGCCGCCGGGTCCGCAGGGCCCGGGTTGCCGACTTCGGGCGTCGAGCCTGCCGAGGAGTTGGGGCGGCACCACGCAGCGGAGGCGGCGTCATCCGAGCGGGTCGTCGGCACCGGCCCGATGGCCGAGCTGGAGACGCTGGTCGGGCTGGCCGGGGTCAAGCGCGAGGTGGCGGGCATCGTCAACCTCATCCGCGTCGGGCAGCGCCGTCAGGAGCGTGGCCTGCCGATGCCGCCGATGAGCCGGCACCTGGTGTTCGCCGGCCCGCCCGGCACCGGCAAGACCACCGTCGCCCGGCTCTACGGTGCGGTGCTCGCCGAGTTGGGCGTCCTGGAGCGCGGGCACCTGGTGGAGGTGGCTCGTGCCGACCTGGTCGGGCAGTACATCGGCTCGACCGCGCTGAAGACCGAGGAGGTCGTCAGGAGCGCCCTCGGTGGCGTGCTGTTCATCGACGAGGCGTACACGCTGAGCGCCGGGTCGGGCGGCAGCGGGCCGGACTTCGGCCAGGAAGCCATCGACCAGTTGATGAAGATGATGGAAGACCACCGCGACGAGCTCGTGGTCATCGTGGCCGGGTACTCCGAGCGGATGACGGTATTTCTCGACTCCAACCCGGGCCTCGCCTCGCGGTTCACCCGCACCGTCGAGTTCCCGAACTACAGCGTCGACGAGCTGGTCACCATCACCACCGGGCTGTGCGCCAAGCACTACTACGAGCTCACCGACGACGGGCTGGAGGCGGTGCGGGGCTTCTTCACCGACGTCCGCAAGGACGACACGTTCGGCAACGGCCGGGTGGCCCGGAAGCTGTTCGAGTCGATGGTCAACGAGCAGGCGACCCGGCTCTCCATCGACGCCGATGTGGCTGACGCGGAACTGAACCGGCTCACCGGGCTGGACATCGGGGCCGAGTTCCGTCAGGACGTCGGCCCGGGGGCTGGCCCGGCCGGCGGGCCGGCAACCGGGGCGGATGCCGACGACGGGCGGTGGCGGCGGCCGGGTGGTCGGGCTCTCACGGGTCTGGTCGGCCAGGGCGAGCTGGTAGCCCGGTTGCGGACGCACCTGGATGCTCTGGTGCAGCGCCGGCCCGCGGCGGGGCGCGGCGGCGCCATGGATGTCGTGATCGCCGGCCCGGCCGGGAGCGGACGGCGGCACGTGGCTCGCTCGTACGCCCGGTGCCTCGCGGAGGCCGACCTGGTCGCCGTCGGACACGTCGTCGAGGTCCCGGTCGGGCAGGTGCTGTGCCCGCGCTGGCCGGGGCAGGCGGCCGCTCTGGCCAGCGCGCTGGCCGAGGACGCCGACGGAGGGGTGCTTCTGCTCGACCTCGACGCGCAGTGGGCCAGCCCGGGTGGCGTCGCCACCCATGGCGCCCACCCGGAGAGCGCCCACCCGGAGAGCGCCCACCCAGGTGGCGGCTCCCAGGATGGTGCGCACCCGGATGGCGCGCAGGCGCGGGAGGCGTTCGAAGCGCTTCAGTCGCTGATGACGAACCGGCCGGCCGGGACCGCCGTCGTGGCGGTGGGCACCGCGGAGGCGGTCGCGCACGTCGTGACGCGGGTGCCGGCGCTGGGCGACGCCGTGCATGGTCGGATGCGGCCGTACCAGGTCACCGACCTCGCGCTGGTGGCATCGGCATCCCTGGCCC
>JBOFLG010000008.1:0-20504 GCA_051657745.1 Dermatophilaceae bacterium
AGTGTCCGCCGCCGGTGAGCCGGCTGAGGATGCCGCCGAGTCGAGCCGGCCGGTCGGTGTGTTTCTCCTCGGCGTCCGCCAGCTGTGCCAGGCGCAGCCCGGAGTTGATGCCGAGCCAACGCAGCGGTTCCGGTTCCCAGCGGGGCGAGCGATGGCCGACCCAGGGCAGCGCCGTGAGTGCCGTGTCGCGGCCGAGGATGAGGTCGGCGAGGGTACGGCCGGCCAGGTTGCTGGCCGCGACGCCGTCGCCGATGTACCCGCCAGCCTGGCCGGTGCGGGTGGCCGGGTCCCAGCTGACCGACGGGTGCCAGTCGCGCCGGATGCCGAGCGGGCCGCCCCAGGCGTGCGTGAACCGTACGTCGCCCAGCTGCGGCAGCATCGCCGTCAGGTACTCGCGCAGCGTCGCGAACACCCGCTCGTCCGAGTCGAACTCGGGCCGCACCGCGGAGCCCCAGTGGTACGGCGCCCCACGGCCCCCGAAGGCGAGGCGGCCGTCATCCGTGCGCTGTCCGTAGACGACCACGTGGCCGTGGTCGGCGAAAACCTCGCCGCGGGCGAGCCCGATGCTCCCCCAACGGTCGTCGTCGAGAGGTTCGGTGGCGACCTGGAGCGAGTACACCGGTGCAAGATCGCGGCGATGCCCTGGCAACTGCGGTGTCCAGGCCTCGGTGGCCAGCACCACCGACCGCGCGCTGACCCGGTGCCCGCCCTGCGCGAGGACGATGCCGCCGCCCGCCCGGATGACGCGCACCCCCTCGGCGACCGTCCCACCGAGTCGACGCACCGTGCGGGCGAGGCCGTCGACCAGCCGGCGCGGGTGCACCCGGGCGCAGTGCGGGGTGAAGGTGGCACCGAGGGCGTCGGGGGCCACCAGCCCCTCCCGGGCCTGGTCGGCGTCGAGCCAGCGGGTGCCGGTGCCCCACGCCGCGTCGCGGGCGACCGCGGCGCGGGCCCGGTCGAGCTGGGCCGGCCCTCGGGCCAGGGACAGCGCCCCGCCCTTGACGTACCCGCTGCCGAGCGACTCCGCGGCATCGACCCGGCCTACCTCGTCGACGGTGTCGCGCAGCGCGGCGAGCAGGGCCAGGGCGGCGGCTCGCCCGGACCGTGCGGCGACCAGATCGGCCGAGACCGGCCACAGCGCCGACACCCAGCCGCCGTTGCGCCCGCTGGCGCCATGGCCCACGTGCTCCGCGTCGAGCACGAGCACCTCGAGCCGCGGGTCGGCGACCAGCAGGTAATAGGCGGTCCAGAGCCCGGTGTAGCCGGCGCCCACGACAGCGACGTCGACCGCGTGCGGAAGGCCCGCGGCATCCGCACGGATCGCCGGCGACGCGTCATCCGACCAGAGCGGCGCGGTGCCGGTGTGGGTGACGCTCACCTCAGAGGTGGTTCTCGGCCTCGGTGAGCACGGCACGCAGTCGGCGTTCGATCTCCTCGAATTCGGCTGGTCCCATGGTCAGCGGCGGCGCGAGTTGCACCACCGGGTCGCCCCGGTCGTCGGCGCGGCAGTACAGGCCGGCGTCGAAGAGCGCCTTGGAGAGAAAGCCGCGCAGCAACCGCTCGGACTCGGCGTCATCGAACGTTTCCCGGGTGGACTTGTCCTTGACCAGTTCGATGCCGTAGAAGTAGCCGGCGCCACGGACGTCCCCGACCAGCGGCAGGTCGAGCAACTTCTCCAGGGTCGTCTTGAACGCTGGCGCGTTCTCCTTGACCCGGTCGTTCAGGCCCTCGGCCTCGAAGATGTCGAGGTTGGCCATCGCAGCCGCACAGGACACCGGGTGACCGCCCCAGGTGTAGCCGTGCGGAAAGTAGGTGGTGCCACGACGGAATGGCTCGAAGAGCCGGTCGCTGGCCACCATTAACCCCAGCGGTGCGTAGCCGCTGGTGACCCCTTTGGCGGCGGTAATGATGTCGGGCACATAGCCGAAGTCGTCGCACGCGAACATCGACCCGATTCGGCCGAATGCGCAGATCGTCTCGTCGGAGACCAGCAGCACGTCGTACTCGTCGCAGATTTCGCGGACCCGATCGAAGTACCCCGCAGGGGGTGGAAAACACCCGCCGGAGTTCTGCACCGGCTCGAGGAACACGGCCGCCACGGAGTCGGGCCCTTCGAACTCGATCGCCTCGGCAATGCGGTCGGCGGCCCAGCGGCCGAACGCCTTCTCGTCATCGCGCAGGTGCTCGGGGGCCCGGTACATGTTGGTGTTGGGCACTTTATGACCGCCCGGGACCAGCGGTTCGAAGTCGACCTTGGCGGCCGGGATCCCAGTGATCGACAAGGCGCCCTGCGGCGTGCCGTGGTAGGCCACCGAGCGCGAGATGACCTTGTGTTTGGTTGGCTTTCCAGTCAACTTGAAGTACTGCTTGGCGAGTTTCCACGCGCTCTCGACGGCTTCCCCACCGCCGGTGGTGAAGAACACCCGGTTGAGGTCACCGGGGGCATGCCCGGCCAGCCGCTCGGCAACCTCGATCGCCCGGGGGTGCGCGTACGACCAGAGCGGGAAGAACGCCAGCTCGCTCGCCTGGCGGGCCATGGCCTCGGCGATCGATGCGCGGCCGTGGCCGACGTTGGTGACGAACAGCCCGGAGAGCGCGTCGATGTACTCGGTGCCGTGGTCGTCCCAGATCCGCCACCCCTCGCCGCGCGCGATGATCGGCACGGAACTTCCGAGGCCGCCCGCAGCGCTCGCTTCGAAGACGGAGTGTCGGGTGAAGTGCATCCAGAGGTGGTCACGGGCCGCCTCGGCATACGGCCGCCCAGTGGGGGTGAGCCGGTCCGACGATGGGCCTGCGGCACTGGCGGGTTCGATGGTCATCGCGTTCCCCAGTTGTAGTGCTGCTTGTTGAGTTTGAGGTAGACGAACGTCTCGGTGGTGCGGACGCCCGGAAGCGCGCGGATCCTGCGGGACACCAACTCGAGGAGGTGGTCGTCGTTTTCGCAGACCACCTCGACGAGGAGGTCGACGCTACCCGCGGTCGTGACGACATATGACACTTCCGACATGCTGCTGAGCGCCTGACCGAGGTCGATGAGGTCGCCTTCGGCGCGGATGCCGATCATCGCCTGTCGACTGAAGCCCACCTGGAGCGGGTCGGTCACGGCGACGATCTGCATCACCTCGGCATCGAGCAGGCGCTGAACTCGTTGGCGGACAGCGGCTTCCGACAGCCCGACAATCTTGGCGATGGCCGCATACGACTGCCGACCGTCCTCTTGAAGGAGTTCGATGATCCGTTTGGCGATGTCGTCGAGCCGTGTCTCCGGGCTGGAACGACCGGTGGCGGTCTGGCGTGGCATCGCGCCATGGTCGCTGCCCAGACTCGTCGAGCGCAAGTAGTGAGGTGTACTGAATCCGTCGGAACAGGCCACAGTTTCGTTACTTTCGGCGCGAGTCGACCGTGAAGCCCTAGTGATTCCGCCACGGTGCGGGCTAGAGTCCCACCGTCCGTGAACGCGCACGACACCAGGGAGTCCCTCGGCCATGATTCCACTCCGAACCCTTCGCAACTTCGTCGGCGGCCAGCACGTCGATGCGCGCTCCGACTCCCGGAGCGAGGTCGTCAACCCGGCCACCGGCCAGGTGGTCGCCTCGGTACCGGTGAGTGGCCCCGACGATGTCGATGCCGCCTACGCAGCGGCCGAGCAGGCGTTCGGCGAATGGCGCCGCACCACCCCGGCAGAGCGTCAGCACGCGTTGCTGAAGATTGCCGACGCCATCGAGGCGCGAGCCGACGAGCTGGTGCGGCTCGAGTCGGAGAACACCGGAAAGATCGAGGCGCTCACGACGAGCGAGGAGATTCCCCCGATGGTCGATCAGTTGCGCTTCTTTGCCGGCGCCGCACGAGTCCTCGAGGGCAAGGCGGCTGGCGAGTACCTGGCGGGGCACACCTCGTGGATCCGCCGCGAGCCGGTCGGTGTCGTCGGGCAGGTCACGCCGTGGAACTACCCTCTGTTGATGGCGGTATGGAAGATCGCGCCTGCACTCGCCGCCGGCAACACGGTCGTGCTCAAGCCCAGTGACACCACCCCCGAGACCACACTGCTCCTCGCCGAGATCGCCGCGGAGTACCTGCCTCCGGGCACGCTCAACGTGGTGACCGGCGACCGTCAGACCGGTCGCCTGCTCGTCGAGCACCCGACCGCCGCGATGGTCGCGATCACGGGCTCGGTACGCGCCGGCGCCGAGGTGGCTGCCAGTGCGGCGGCACAGGTCAAGAGGGTGCATCTGGAGCTCGGCGGCAAGGCGCCGGTCGTGGTGTTCGACGACGCGGACCTCGAGGCCGCCGTCGAGGGCATCGCAGTCGCCGGGTACTTCAACGCCGGCCAGGACTGCACCGCCGCTACCCGGGTCCTGGCCGCGCCCGGCATCCATGACGACTTCGTCGCAGCGCTGGCCGAGTACGCCGCGAACTCAGCGCCGGTCGGCCTCCCCGACGACGCCGACGCCCTCTTCGGCCCGGTCAACAGCGCGACCCAACTCGAGCGAATCGGCGGGTTCATCGAGCGGTTGCCCGCGCACGCGAACGTCGCTGCGGGTGGCAACCGGGTGGCCTCGCTCGGCGACGGCTTCTTCCTCGAGCCGACCGTGCTCTCCGGCCTGCGACAGGATGACGAGGCGATCCAGAACGAGATCTTTGGTCCGGTCATCACCGTGCAGCGCTTCACCGACGAGGACGAGGCGCTGCGCTGGGCGAACGGGGTCGACTACGGCCTGGCCTCATCGGTGTGGACCACGGACTTCGGCCGGGCGATGCGAATGAGCCGGGCACTCGACTTCGGATGCGTCTGGATCAACACGCATATCCCACTGGTGGCCGAGATGCCGCACGGTGGGTACAAGAAATCCGGCTACGGAAAGGACCTGTCGATGTATGGGTTCGAGGACTACACCCGAATCAAACACGTGATGGCCAACATCGAATCTTGACCACCCGACGGCCGCCTCGCCGTGAACGAACCTCCGCTCGTAGCATGCAGCGAGCACCGATCGACCACATTGCCCCGGAACGGACCACTCAAGGAGACCCCGATGACCGACTCCAGCATCCCCGACCTGAGTTCAGCCGCCACCAGGGCCGCTCTGGTGCGTGGCCTCACGACCCGCCGCTCGGTCATGGTCGGCGCCGTCGGGCTCGGTGCGCTGACCCTGGCGGGCTGCGGCAGCGACGGCACTGCCAGCCGAGCGAATGGCAGCACCGCCCCCACCGCGAAGGCCGCCACGGACCTGAGTGACACCGAGAAGGTCGTCAACTGGTCAAACTGGCCCGGGTACATGGACGTCTCCGAGGATGGGAAGACCCGGCCCAGCCTGGTCTCTTTCACCAAGGAGACCGGGATCAAGGTCAACTACACCGAGGATTACAACGACAATGACGACTTCTACGGCAAAGTGCGCCCGCTGCTCGTCGGCGGCCAGGACACCGGCCGTGACGTCTGGTGCAGCACCGACTGGATGGTGGCCCGCCTGATCCGCCAGGGCTACGTGCTGCCGCTGGACTACGCGAACATCCCCAACGGGCAGGCGAATGTCGTCGAGTCGCTGAAGAACGTCGAGTACGACCCCGGTCGCAAGTTCTCCCTGCCGTACCAGAGCGGTTTCGCCGGCATCGCCACCAACCTCGACGCCACCGGTGGCACGAAGATTGAGACGATGACCCAGTTGCTGACCGACCCCAAGCTCAAGGGCAAGGTCACCCTGCTCACCGAGATGCGCGACACGATCGGGCTGGTGCTCATGGAGATGGGCAAGGATCCCTCCGACTTCACCGACGCCGATTTCGACGCGGCAATCGCGATGGTCCAGAAAGCCAAGGATGCCGGCCAGATCAAGGCCTTCACCGGGAACGACTACACCGAGGGCCTTGCCAAGGGAGACATCGCGGCGTGCGTCGCCTGGACTGGCGATGTCGTGCAGTTGCAGCTCGAGAACGACAAGATTCAGTACACGCTGCCCGAGAAGGGCTTCACGATCTGGTCCGACAACTTCGTCATCCCGGCGCTGGCTCAGCACAAGAAAAATGCCGAGAAGCTCATCGACTACTACTACCGTCCCGCGGTGATGGCCCAGGTGGAGGCCTTCGTCAACTACATCCCACCGGTGGCCGGGGTGGCCGCGGAACTGGTCAAGATCGACCCTGCCTTGGCCAAGAACCCGTTAATCGTCCCCACCGATGAGGTGCTCTCGAGAGCTCGCGTGTTCCGCGGGCTCAGTGAGGACGAGGAGACCAAGTACGCCCGTGCCTTCACCGACCTCAGCACCAGCTGATGGGTGCGCGCGGGGCCAGTGGCGACCTCCGGCTCGTCGGGCTTGCCAAGACGTTCGGCGATTTCACCGCCGTACACCCGCTCGACCTGACCATCGGGCAGGGGTCGTTCTTCGCGTTGCTCGGCCCGTCCGGGTGTGGCAAGACCACGACGTTGCGCATGGTCGCCGGGCTTGAGCCGCCCACCGCGGGAAGCATCCTGATCGGCGAGCGGGACATCACCGGCACCCGCGCCCATCAGCGCGACGTCAATACCGTGTTCCAGTCGTACGCGCTGTTCCCGCACCTGAGCGTGCTCGACAACGTGGCATTCGGCGTGCGCCGGCGCGGCGACAAGGAAGCCGTGGTGAAAGCGCAGGCGGCTCTCGAACTCGTCCAGCTCGCAGCGGTCGCCGCGAAGCGGCCGAATCAGCTCTCGGGTGGGATGCAGCAGCGCGTCGCCCTGGCTCGCGCGGTCGTCAACCGCCCCGATGTGCTGCTCCTCGACGAACCCTTGGGCGCGCTCGACCTGAAGCTGCGGCGGCAGATGCAGATCGAGCTCAAGCGGATCCAGTCCGAGGTGGGGCTGACCTTCATCCACGTCACCCACGATCAGGAAGAGGCCATGACCATGGCCGACACCGTGGCGGTGATGAACCACGGGCGGATCGAGCAACTGGGCGCGCCCGAGGTGCTCTACGACCTGCCCCGCTCGGCGTTCGTCGCCAACTTCGTCGGCCAGTCCAATATGGGCCTCGGACGAGTGGTCGACCGGGCCGGTGACGACCTGGTGGCCGAGGTGAGCGGCACCCGGGTGCGGGTACCGGTGGCGCGCAGCACCCGCACCGACGGTCGGATCTTTTTCGGCATCCGCCCGGAGAAGGTGCGCATCCACGCTACCCAACCGACCGGCGCCGGCAACGACCTCAAAGCCACCGTGGTCGATGTGTCGTTCACCGGCGTGGCCACCCAATACCTGGTCACCACCGAGAGCGGGGCCACCTGGGCGGTCTACGAGCAGAATCTTGATGTGCAGCCGGAGAGCACCCGCCCCGGCGACGTGGTCTGGCTCGCCTGGGACCCGGCGCATGCGTTCGCGGTGGACCCCGACGAGGAGGCCGCCAAGGAGGCCGCCGAGGTGCTCGGATGACGACCACGGCCGCACCCGCGGGTGCGGCACCCGCCGCCGCGCCGCCCCGGCGTACGAATTGGGTGCCGTACGCGCTGCTCGCGCCCGGCCTGCTGTGGCTGGCTGTCTTCTTTGTGGTGCCGATGATCACCCTGGGTTCGCAGTCGTTGCAGGAGGGCTCGGTCGAGGCGGGGTACACCTTCACCGGCAACGTCGGTATCTACGCTGACGCTCTCGGCAAGTACTGGCCACAGTTGCTGCGGTCGGTCACCTACGCGGCCTCCGCCACCGTCATCGCGCTCCTGCTGGCGTACCCGTTGGCCTACTACATGGCGCAGAAAGCCGGGCGGTGGAAGAACGTCATGCTCGTGCTGGTGATTGCACCGTTCTTCACCAGCTTCCTCATCCGCACGTTGGCCTGGCGCACCATCCTCTCCGACACCGGGCCGGTCACCGACATTGCCCAGGCCATCGGCCTCACCGATCTGCTCCAAGTGCTGACGCTCACCAACAACGACACCCTGTTGTCGTCGAGGTTCGCGGTGATCGCCGGGCTCACCTACAACTTCCTGCCGTTCATGATCCTGCCGCTCTATACGTCGTTGGAACGCCTCGACCCGCGGCTCGTCGAGGCCGCGAGTGACCTGTACGCCTCGCCGTGGCAGACGTTCCGGCGGGTCACCTGGCCGATCTCGCTCCCCGGGGTAGTCGCCGGAACGCTGCTGACCTTCATCCCGGCCACCGGTGACTTCATCAACTCTCGACTGCTCGGCAACACCCAGACCGTGATGATCGGCCAGGTGGTCGACCGGCAGTTCCTCCAGGTGCTCGATTACTCGCTCGCCGCGGCCCTCTCGTTCATCCTGCTGGTGATGATCCTGGTGCTGGTCACCGCCTACGTGCGCCGTTCGGGCACCGAGGAGCTGGTCTGACATGGCCTGGCTGCGCCGCCACCTGTTGCTGTTCGCGTCGATGGGCGTGCTCGCGTACATGCTCATCCCCAACCTCGTCGTCGCGGTGTTCTCGTTCAACAACCCGGTTGGGCGGTTCAACTACACCTGGACCGAGTTCTCCACCGAGGCGTGGACCAACCCGTGCGGCGCTCCGGGAATCTGTGAGTCGCTCGGGCTCTCCGTGCGTATCGGTGTCGTCGCCTCGCTGGTGGCCACCGCGCTCGGCACCGCGATCGCCTTCGCCCTGGGCCGCTATCGGTTCCGCGGGCGGTCGGGGACGAACCTGCTGATCTTCATGCCGATGGCCACCCCGGAGGTGGTCATGGGGTCCAGCCTGCTCACGCTGTTCCTGATGCTCGGCGTGCCGACCGGTGGGCTGGCGATCACCATCGCGCACATCATGTTCTGTGTGTCCTTCGTGGTCGTCGCGGTCAAGGCGCGCGTCGCCACCCTCGACCCGCGCCTCGAGGAAGCCGCCGCCGACCTCGGTGCGAACCCGTTTCAGACATTCCTGCGGGTGACCTTTCCGCTGGCCCTCCCGGGCATCGTGGCGGGGGCGTTGCTCGCCTTCTCGCTCAGTTTCGACGACTACATCATCACCAACTTCAACTCCAGCCCCAGTTCGATCACCTTTCCGATGTACGTCTGGGGTGCGGCTCAGCGCGGCGCGCCGGTGCAGGTCAACGTCATCGGCACGCTGATGTTCCTGCTCGCCCTCACCGCGGTCATCATCGGTCAGGTGCTCGCCACCCGGCGCGAGCGCGCCCGCACGGCGTAACCACTCGACCACCTGACCACCCACCACCGACCCCTGCACAATCGCCCAATTGGACGATTGTGCAGGCGCTCCCCGACTCATCGTCATCAGAAAGGACCACCCACTCCCATGCGTGTCCTCATGGTCGGAGCCGGCGGAGTCGGTGACGCCGCCGCGCGGATCGCCGCCGAGCGCGGCTTCTTCGAGGCCTGGGTCGTCGCCGACTACGACCTAGCCCGGGCCGAACGCACCGTCGCGGCAGTGACCTCCCGGCATCCGGATGACGAGCGTTTCTCGAGCGCTCGCGTGGACGCCTCGGATGCCGCAGCGGTGGCGGCGCTGGCCCGGCAGGTCGGCGCCACCCACGTGTTCAACGCGGTCGACCCGCGGTTCGTCATGCCGCTGTTCGACGGCGCCCGGGCGGCCGGTGCCGACTATCTCGATATGGCGATGAGCCTGTCGCGGCGGCATCCCACCGAGCCGTACGCGAAGGTCGGGGTGAAGCTTGGCGACGAGCAGTTCGCCCAGGCGCCGGAGTGGGAGGCCGCGGGTCGGCTGGCGCTGGTCGGCATCGGTGTCGAGCCCGGGCTGTCCGACGTGTTCGCCCGCTACGCCGCCGACCACCTGTTCAGCGAGATCGACGAACTCGGGACCCGGGATGGCGCGAACCTCGTCATCCGCGACGACGACGGGAACGAGATGTTCGCGCCAGGCTTCTCGATGTGGACAATCATCGAGGAGTGCCTCAACCCTCCGGTCGTCTGGGAGAAGAGCCGCGCCGGTGACGCCGACGGCGGGTGGTTCACACTGCCGCCGTTCAGTGAGCCCGAGGTGTTCGAGTTCCCCGACGGCATCGGGCCGGTGGAGTGCGTGCATGTCGAGCACGAGGAGGTGCTCCTGATGCCGCGCTGGGTCGACGCGCAGCGGGTCACCTTCAAGTACGGCCTCGGCGAGGAGATGATCGGCATCCTCCGGACCCTGCACACCCTCGGGCTGGACCGCACCGACCCGGTGACGGTGAAGGGCGTACCGGTGAGCCCGCGCGACGTCGTGGCCGCAGTGCTGCCCGACCCGATCAGCGTCGGCCCGCGGATGACGGGGAAGACCTGTGCGGGTGTGTGGGTCACCGGAACCGGCACCGACGGCCAGCCGCGGCGTACCTACCTCTACCACGTGGTCGACAACGCCGACTCGATGCGCGACTACGAGGCGCAGTGCGTGGTCTGGCAGACCGCGGTCAACCCGGTGGTGGCGCTGGAGTTGCTGGCCACCGGAGTCTGGTCTGGGGCTGGCGTGCTCGGCCCGGAGGCATTCGACGCGGTGCCGTTTCTCGACCTGCTCGCGGCTCCGAAACCTCTGGGCTACGGCTCACCATGGGGGATGCAGGATCGCTGACCCCGGCGCCACGAGCCCTGGCGCCTGGGTCCGAGCTGTCGCTTCAGCCCCGGGGCCGGACCTCGTGCCGGCGCCGGGCCCGGTTCGGTCCAGGGCCGGAGCCAACCGGGCAGCAATCCGGCCACCCTGATCCGGTCGGCGCGGTCTGAGCAGCCAGAATGGGGCCATGGCCAAACTCAACCGAATCGCTGTCGCTGTCGGCGCGGCGAGCGCACTCGGCGCCGTCGCGGTTGCGGCTCGCGACCTCACCATGGCGACGGGCGGCAGGCCCACCGGGGACCGGCTCCGACGGATGCAGCAGTCGCCGCGGTACCGCCACGGCACGTTCCACAACACGGTGATCCCGGCGGCATCCGTGCCGGTCGACCAGCGCGACATCGCGCGGCGGTTCGTGCGGGGCGCCGAACTGCGCCGGCCGCCGATCGCGATTCCGGTGGTCAGCGCCCGGCGGGAGCCCGCCACGACCGGGCTGCACGTGACCTGGTTCGGGCATGCATCCGCTCTTGTCGAGCTCGACGGGGCGCGCATTCTGCTTGACCCGGTGTGGTCGGAGCGGTGCTCCCCGAGCCGGCACGTCGGGCCTCGCCGTCTCCATGCGGTGCCGGCGTCGCTGGCGGCGTTGGGCCGGATCGACGCGGTGGTGATCTCGCACGATCACTACGACCACCTCGACCAGGCAACCGTCCGCGCCCTCGCGGCATCCGGTGACCCGCTGTTCGTCGTGCCGCTCGGAGTCGGCGCCCACCTCGACGCCTGGGGTGTGTCGCCGCGGCGAGTGCGGGAGTGCGACTGGGGCGACACGGTCGAGGTGGTGGATGTGCGGTTGACCGCGGTCGAGGCCCAGCACTTCTCGGGTCGCGGGCTGCGGCGTGACGGCACGCTGTGGGCGTCCTGGGTGATCGAGGGTCCCGCCGGGCGGGTGTTCTTCAGCGGTGATACCGGCTTCTTCGAGGGGTATGCGGGCCTCGGGGAGCGGTACGGCCCGTTCGATGCGTCGCTGATGGCCGTCGGTGCCTACGACCCCGCCTGGCCCGATATCCACCTCACTCCCGAGGAGGCGGTCGAGGCGGCCCGGCTACTCCGGGGCGGGCTCGTCCTGCCGATCCACTGGTGCACGTTCACGCTCGCCCCGCACCCGTGGGCCGAACCCGTCGAGCGGCTGCTCGCGGCGGCGGCGACCAGCGCGATGCCGGTGGCGGTGCCACGGCCCGGCGAACGGGTCGACATCTCGGCGCCACCCGGCGTGACGTCGTGGTGGCGCGCCTGACCCCCGACCCATCAGCCGGGGTCGACGCCACGGCGCGGGCGCGTTGTCGGTCGCGGGACCACGAGCCGAGTGGCCGGTATGTGGACACTGCCTCGGCAGGACCCGCGATGTCGTGGCACCCTGGCCTCGTGACGTGCCCTGCCGCCACCGCGGCGACCATTATCGGCTAGCGCGACGAGACCTTCTCGTCGCGCAGACCTCCCGTACCCGGGGGGTCTTTTTGTTGGTTCGGGAGCGTCGCACGTCGGGCGCCGCCGGATGACAAGACCGTCGGCCCCCACCCCTCGGGCCGACGGAGCAGCGCCGGCCGACCGTGGCGGGACGCCACTCGTGGTGCTGCCCCGGCCTAGGCTTCGGCTCGGTCGGGGTGACGCCACCGCGCCGGGTGACCGGTGCCACGCCCCCTGCCGAGCGACCGGCATCCGAGCTGACGGGAACGAGACGATGACCGACCTGCATGTGTACGACACCACCTTGCGCGACGGTGCGCAGCAAGAGGGGCTCAACCTCTCGGTGCACGACAAGCTCGCCATCGCGGCCCACCTCGACGACCTGGGGGTCGGGTACATCGAAGGCGGCTGGCCCGGCGCGAACCCCAAGGACACCGAGTTTTTCGCGCGTGCGGCCGACGAGCTCGATCTGAAGCACGCCACCCTGGCCGCCTTCGGCGCGACCCGGCGGGCTGACGGGCGGGCCGACGCCGACCCGCTGGTGCTCGCCCTGCTCGCCAGCCGGGCGCCGGTGGTCACGCTCGTCGCGAAGTCGCACACCGGGCACGTCGAGCGGGCACTGCGCACCACCCCTCAGGAGAACCTCGCCATGGTCCGCGACACGGTGTCGTTCCTGCACGGCGAGGGGCGCCGGGTGTTCCTCGACGCGGAGCACTTCTTTGACGGCTATCGCCTCGACCGCGACTACGCGCTGGAGGTGCTGCGCACGGCCGCCGAGGCCGGCGCCGAGGTCGTGGCGCTGTGCGACACCAACGGTGGGATGCTGCCGGGCCAGGTGGCCGAGGTCGTGCACGCCGTGGTGTCGGCTACCGGTGCCCGGGTCGGCATCCACTGCCACAACGACACCGGCTGCGCGGTAGCGAACTCGATGGCCGCGGTGGAGGCCGGTGCGACCCACGTCCAGGGCACGGTCAACGGCTACGGCGAACGCACCGGGAACGCCGACCTGGTCACCGTGGTAGCCAACCTCCAACTCAAGACTGGGCTCCCGCTCCTCGAGCCGCAGCGACTGCAGGACGCCACCCGCATTGCGCACGCCATCGCCGAGGTCACCAACGTGCCGGCCTACTCGCGCCAGCCGTACGTAGGCTCGAGCGCGTTCGCGCACAAAGCCGGGCTGCACGCGAGCGCCATCAAGGTCGACCCCGACCTCTACCAGCATCTTGACCCCACCCAGGTCGGCAACGACATGCGGATGCTGGTGTCGGACATGGCCGGTCGCGCGTCGATCGAGCTGAAGTCGCGTGAACTCGGGTTCGACCTGGACGCGAGTTCCGACGCGGATGCCGCAACCCTCCGCCGGGTGCTTGCCACCGTCAAGGACCGCGAGTTGCAGGGGTACACCTTCGATGCCGCTGACGCCAGCTTCGAACTGCTGCTCCGGCGCGAGATCGACGGCGGGCTGCCGGTGTTCTTCGACGTCGAGTCCTGGCGGGTCATCACCGACGGTCGCGGCGCCGACGACGCGGTGTCGGAGGCCACCGTCAAGCTTCGTGCCGCGGGGGAGCGGCACGTCGAGACCGGCGAGGGCAACGGCCCGGTCAACGCCCTCGACCACGCCTTGCGGGCGGCGCTCGCCGCGGTCTATCCCGAGATCGGCGAGCTCGAGCTGATCGACTACAAGGTGCGCATCCTCGATGCCGCGCACGGCACTGACGCCGTCACCCGGGTGCTCATCGAGACCTCCGATGGCTCGACGTCCTGGACCACGATCGGGGTCGCCGCCAACATCCTCGAGGCGAGCTGGCAGGCGCTGCTCGAGTCGGTGACCTACGGCCTGGTGCGGGCCGGCGTCCGGCCGCGCTGACCCACACCGGCGTCCAGCCGCGCTGACCCACACCTCTGATCTGTACCGGGAGCGCGCGTCGCGCTGCGGTGTGGGGTCGGCGCGCTGCCGTCGGCGCGCGCAGGATGGCGTGCGCGGCGACGGTGGGGTGCGCCGGTATGACTTCGCCGAGTATCGCTGCGGATCATGGGGCGGATGAGGTGGTGCCGCTCCTGGTCGGCGGCTGGTTCGTCGCCGCTCCTGACTGAGCCGGCCGGTCGGTCCGGGCGCCCGAGGTGCCGGCACCCGGCTCGGTGGGCACCGCGTCGATCCCGCTGGGCACCGCGTCGATCCCGCTGGGCACCGCGTCGATCCCGCTGGGCACCGCGTCGAGCACAGTGAGCAGGCGGCGGCGTAGGGCATTGGACCGCTCGGCGAACACCCGCTGCCGCTCGCGGTACTCGGCCCGGCCGGTCGCCGTCTCGATCCGCACCGGGTCGTGGCCGAGTTCGCGCAGGTCGTAGGGGGACGCCTGCATGTCGAGCACGCGCACCTCTCGGGCCAGGTCGAAGGCGTCGGCGACCAGGACGCTCGGGACCAGCGGCGTCAGCTTGGTACACCACTTGTACACGTCCATCGCGGCATGCAGGCAGCCCGGCTGCTCGAACGCGCCCTGCGTTGCACGACTGGGGGACACCGTGTTTCGAGGCCGGGCGTCATCCGTGAAGAACCGGTAGGCATCGACATGCGTACACCGGATGACGTGGCGCTCGACGACCTCATCGGTGCCCGCGCGTCCCAGCCTCAGTGGCCAGCCCGGATGGCGCACGTCGCCGGTGTCGAGCCGGTAGACCATGGCCCACTCGTGCAGGCCGGCGCAGCCGAGGAACGCGGGCCGCGAGAGGGTCGCGGTGAGCAGGTCGTGGACGAAGCGCATCGTCCCGTGCCGGGCGGCGGCGAACGACACCAGGTCGACCAGCACGTCCTCGCCGTCCGCGCGGTAGTGGCGCCAGCCGGCGCGCGCCGAACCGGCGCCGCCGGACAGCACCACCCCGGCGCCGGGGTGCCAGCGGCGCAGCTGCGCGGGGGAATGCTGGTAGTACGTGAACAGGAAGTCCTCGACCGGGTGGGCGCGCCCGTCGGCCCGGCGGGCGCGGTGGCCGGCGGTTGCGGCATCGACTCGAGACTCATGAGCAGCCTCCGCCGCGTGCCACTGCGTCGGGGACAGGATGTCGACCACCGGCCCAGACTATTCCCGCCGTCCCCAGCCCCGACCTGGGCGGTGAACTCGGCGCGTGGGCGGCGGTTTCCCCGTCCGCCGCCCACAACCCTGTCTCGGCTGGCCAGGATGCGGCCCGTCGGCAACCCCATCGACAACCCCTGCCGCCGGCGACCTCCGCACGCTCTGGCGGAACCCGGCCAGGCGGCCGTTCGTCCTGGAGAATGACCACCTTCACTCCTCATCCCGACGAGGTACCTATGCGCACCCCCTCTGCCCGCACCGGACGCATGGGCCATGTCGTCGGCGCGACCGCGCTCGCTGGAGCGCTGGTGCTCTCGGCGTGCGGCGACGGATCGTCGGGCAGCGACGCCGAGCGGGGCTCCGCGACCGCCCGCCCGTCCTCGACGACGACGGCCCCGAGCCCATCGGCATCCGACCCTGCGGCTGGCGGGATCTACCTCGCCCTGGGTGACTCGCTCGCGGCCGGCTATCAGCCGGGCGGCACCGAGCTGCGCGACACGGCCTATCCGGCGCTTGCGGCGAGCCGGCTTGGCCGCGATGGCGGCCGCCTCGACGTCCAGAACCTTGCGTGCAGCGGCGAGACCGCGGCGAGCCTGGTGCGCGGCGGGCGGTGCGACTACCCCGGTGGGAGCCAGTTGGCCCAGGCCGAGACGGTGCTGCGCGACCGCGGCGGGGACCGCGACGCCGACGTCGAACTGGTCACCATCGACATCGGTGGCAACGATCTGCTCCGCTGTGCCCGTGGGGTCTCCGTCGACCAGGCGTGCGTCGCGACGGGACTGGCGAGCGTGCGGTCGGCGTTGCCCACCACGCTGCAGCGACTTCGCGCGGCCGCAGGCACGGACGTTCCGGTGCTCGTCATCGGGTATTACAACCCGTGGCTCGCTGCCGGCTTCCTCGGGTTCGGCGACGCGCAGATCGCGCCGGCCGCGAAGGCGTTCGCCGCACTGGATGCCGCGATCGAGCAGGCTGCCCGAGGCGCCGGCGCCACCTACGTCTCGCTCGACGACGCATTCGCGCTCGATGACACCACCCCGACGACGTTCGCCGGCCGTGAGGTGCCACGCAACGTGGCGCAGGTGTGCGCGCTGACCTTCGTGTGCACCGCCCGCGACATTCACCTCAGTGAGGAGGGCGCGGCCACCGTCGCGCGGGAGGTCGCCGACGCTGCGACGAAGGCGGGCGTGGGCTGAGTCGCGGCCTGTGGAGCAGGCCAGCGAGGATTTCCGCGCGTCGCCGCGTCGCGCGTCGCCGCGTCGCGCGGCGCCGATGCCCTGCATGGCGTCATCCGGTGTCGGCCTACCCTTGGCGGCATGCGGATCGCGAGGTTCACCACCGGCGAGGACCCGGTCTACGGGCTGGTTGACGGCGTTGGCGAGAAGATCGCCGAGATCACCGGCGACCCGCTCTACCAACGCATCGAACTCACCGGTGCCACCCACCTGGTGGATGACGTGCGGCTCCTTGCGCCCGTCATCCCGCGGAGCAAAGTGGTCGGGGTGGGCCGCAACTATGCCGATCATGCTGCCGAGATGAGCGGGGAGGTACCCGCGGAGCCGCTGCTGTTCCTGGTGCCCAACACCGCGGTGGTCGGTCCGGGTGACCCGGTCGTCATCCCGCCGCAGAGCACCGAGGTGCATTATGAGGGCGAACTCGCGGTGGTCATCGGTCGACTCTGCAAGAACGTCGCGCCGGATGACGTGTCGTCGGTGATCTTCGGGTACACCGTCGCCAACGACGTGACCGCTCGCGACCTGCAGCGCACGGATGGCCAATGGGCCCGCGCCAAGGGTTTCGACACCTTCTGCCCGCTCGGCCCCTGGGTGGAGACCGACCTCGACCCCGGGGCGCTGCGACTGACCACCCGGCTCGACGGCGAGGTGGTGCAGGACGGCAGTACCGCCGACATGGTGCGCGGTGTGGCCGCCCTAGTGGCCCACGTGTCAGCGGCGTTCACGCTGCTGCCCGGCGACGTCATCCTCACCGGAACGCCCGCGGGAGTGGGACCGGTCACCGCAGGGCAGCGGGTCGAGGTCGAGGTCGAGGGCATCGGTGTGCTGAGCAACCCGTTCGTGCGTCACTAGGCTGGGCTCACAATGACCGATACTCCAGCCGAGCTGACCGACGCCTCAGCCGAACCGACATCCGCCGTTCCCACCGAAACCCGCTCCGGTGCAGTGCAATCCGCCGGTGGTGCGGACCCGGCCACGGTGCGCCTGCGCGTTGCGCCGTCACCGACCGGCGACCCGCACGTGGGCACGGCGTACATGAGCCTGTTCAACCTGGCCTTCGCCCGCCGGCATGGTGGGCAGTTCGTGCTGCGGATCGAGGACACCGACCGGGCCCGGCTCCGCGAGGACTCCGAGCAGCAGGTGTTCGACACCCTGCGGTGGCTCGGGCTCGGTTGGGACGAGGGCCCCGATGTGGGCGGCCCGTGTGCGCCCTACCGGCAGAGCGAGCGGCTCGAGATCTACCGGCCGTACGTCGACCGGCTGCTGGTCGCCGGGCACGCGTATCAGTGTTGGTGCTCCACGGAGCGGCTCGCCGAGATGCGCGAGATCCAGCAGAAGACGAAACAGCCCACCGGCTACGACCGACTCTGTGTCGGAAAGACTCGTGACGAGCGGGCCGCGCTGCCGGGGTTCACACAGACGCCAGTGGTGCGGATGCTCGTGCCGCCGGACGTACCGCTGGAGTTCGACGACCTCGTGCGTGGCCGGGTGTCGGCGCCGCGCCCCGACGATCAGGTGCTGCTCAAGGCCGACGGCTTCCCCACATACCACCTCGCGGTGGTCGTTGACGATGTCGAGATGGGGATCACTCATGTCGTGCGCGGGGAAGAGTGGATCTCCTCGACGCCCAAGCACCTGCTGCTCTACCGGTGGCTTGGGCTCGACGTGCCGTACTTCGCGCACCTGCCGCTGTTGCGCAACGCCGACAAGTCGAAAATTTCCAAGCGCAAGAACCCCGCCGCGCGGCTGGCCTGGTTCCGTGAGCAGGGGTACCTGCCCGAGGCGCTGGTCAACTTCCTTGCGCTGCTCGCGTACCCGCCGGCGGTGGGGCCGGACGGCGAGGACGTCGAGGTCTTTGCGCCGGAGGAGTTCTCGGCGCGCTTCGACTGGGCACAGGTGAACCCGTCCGGGCCGGTGTTCGACCTCAAGAAGCTCGACTGGCTCAACGGAGTTCACCTCCGCGGGCTCGAGCTCGGTGACTTCACCTCGCGGTTGTTGCCGTTTCTCGTCGCTGACGGGGTGCTCGGCGAGAATCCGTCGCTGGGCGACCTGGCCCGGCTGAAGCAGGTCGCTGCGCTGATCCAGAGTCGGATCGCCCATCTCACCGAGGCCACTGGCTTGGTGGCACCGTTCTACGTGGACGATGACGCGGTCGACATCTCCGATGACGCCCGGGCCCAGCTCCCGGGGGATGCCGCGCGCACCCTCGATGCTGCTCTCGCCGCCCTGGCGGCGCTCGGCGATACGCGGTCGGGTGTGCTCGACTCGGAGACGACCTGGAAGGCTGCGGCCATCGAGGCGGCTCTGCGCGTGGCGCTGGTCGACGGCCTCGGCCTGAAGCCGAAATTCGCCTTCGGCCCGCTGCGTACGGCGGTGTCCGGGCGGCGGGTGTCGCCGCCGCTGTTCGAGTCGATGGAGATTCTCGGCTGCGACGCGACCCTCACTCGGCTGAGGGGTCTGCGCGCCACGGTGTGACCCCCGCCCGCCGACCCGCCACCCAGACCGACCCGCCACGCCACCCGACCCGCCACCTCGGCCGCTGCTTTTCCGCCCCATCCGGGTTCCTGGCGGTTCGCACGGGTTGACAACCCTGGTGAAGCGCCGTCTTCGCGTGTCCATGCGCCGGTGGGGCGCAGTGGGCCAGAGGTGAGTTTGGGGTCGGGCGGGTGGGCCGGTAATATCGGCCCTCGGTTCACCGCCTGAACGCCGCGCGTGATCTCAGGCGGAGTACCCCCTTGGGGTATGGTGTAATTGGCAACACTGGTGATTCTGGTTCATCCGTTCTAGGTTCGAGTCCTGGTACCCCAGCTGAATCCCAACGACCGTTCTGGTCGCCAGCGATTCGGAGAATGACCGGCAGGACCGGTAAGGTCCTCTCCCGGCATCATCTGATGTCGAAAGCCGGTCAATGGCCACGGCCCCGTTGTGTAGTGGCCTAGCACGCCGCCCTCTCAAGGCGGTAGCGCGGGTTCGAATCCCGTCGGGGCTACTGATGACAACAGCCCGGTCCATCTGCGGACCGGGCTGTTGTCGCGTCGGGCGGCTCCCCGAGAGGCCAGCGCGACGGCACCGAGCACGACGGCTGCGAGCGCATCGTGGGCCCGTGCGGCGCCGATAGTTCGGCAGCCGCCCGGATGGCGAACGCCACCCCTGGTACCACCCGTCCGGTCCCTAGACTTCGCCCATGCGAGTCGGAGTCTTCGGTGCCACCGGTCAGGTTGGCGGGGTCATGCGGTCCCTGCTGTTCGCGCGCAACTTCCCGGTCGAGCAGATCCGCTATTTCGCGTCAGCGCGCTCGGCGGGCACGACCCTGCCATGGGGCGACGCCGACGTCACCGTCGAGGACATCGCCGCCTCCGACTTCACCGGCCTCGACCTTGCCCTGTTCTCGGCAGGTGGCGCTGCGAGCCGAGAGTGGGCGCCGAAGGTTGCCGCCGCCGGGGCGGTCGTGATCGACAACTCCAGTGCCTGGCGACGCGACCCGCTGGTGCCGCTGGTCGTGTCTGAGGTCAACCCCGACGACCTTGACGACCTCCAGGCAGGCATCGTCGCCAATCCGAACTGCACCACGATGGCCGGGATGCCGGTGCTGAAGCCGCTGCACGACGCTGCCGGCCTGGTGCGTCTGCAGGTCAGCAGTTACCAAGCGGTGTCTGGCTCCGGCGCGAAGGGCCTCACCGAACTCGACTCCCAGCTCACCGCAGGCTACGCCGCCGGCGACCCCAAGGCCCTCGCGCACGACGGCGCCGCGCTGGCCCTACCGGCCCCCCAGATCTACGCAGTTCCGGTGGCGTTCAACGTTATTCCGCTCGCCGGGTCGGTGGTCGACGACGGCTCACTCGAGACCGATGAGGAGCAGAAACTGCGCTACGAGTCGCGCAAAATCCTTCACCTCCCCGACCTTCGTGTCTCGGGCACGTGCGTGCGGGTGCCCGTCTTCGCCGGCCACAGCCTGGCCATCAGCGCCGAGTTCGAGCGTGACATCACCCCGGATGACGCCCTCGCCCTCTTGACGAAGGCGCCCGGCGTCGTTGTCACTGATGTGCCCAACCCGCTCCAGGCTGCGGGCCGTGACGAAGTGTTCGTCGGGCGCGTGCGAAGTGACCAGTCCGCACCCGCGCGCACGGGGCTCAACCTGTTCGTCGTCGGTGACAACCTCCGCAAAGGCGCCGCGCTCAACGCAGTGCAGATCGCCGAGGAACTCCTCAAACGCCGTTAGTCGGTGTCGCCGCCCGCAGCGAGGTTCGTCCAGATGACCGGCGACGCCGGTAGCGGTTCGCGCCCTAG
>JBOFLG010000009.1:0-7459 GCA_051657745.1 Dermatophilaceae bacterium
AGACTGGACGGCTCTGGCCCATTCCTCGTCGGTCGGGTTCGCCAGTCCGGGGTAGGTTCCGTCGTCGTCGGAGTCGAATCCCGTTCCGAGGCTGATGCCGTGGTCCTCCAGGCCGAGGAACTCCACCACGACGTGCCACGTGCCGGGGCCGTGACTACTGCTCCGGGTCCCGCTTGGTCAGCCCGAGTCGGTCCACGATGGTGGAGGGCTGGTAAGGGCGCCACCGCACCTGGTACGGGGGCACGATCCATCGGGCACGCCTACCGTCGAGCAGGCGGCTGGGTGGGGCAGGCACCAGGCCATCAGGCCCGGAGTAGAGGACTCCACCCACACGGGCGGCCGCCTCCGGGTCGACCGATCCGGGCGCAAGGTACAGATGCCAGCACATCGACTCTGAGGGGATGACGCCGAAGCGGTACGTACGCACCGTTGCGGTTGGGCATCGGGTGCTGAATTCGCTGTGCAGGGCCGCGCCGATCCCAGGAGGGGCCTCGAGGACATCAAACTCGGTTGTCACGAATGCCAGGCCCCAGTCGGTGCGTTGCACGGGCCAGCCGTGCTCGGTGTAGGTCGCGGCGACTCGGTCCAGCCGCGCGTCGTATCTAGACACGACCGACTGCCATCAGGTTGGCGCTTGCGTGGTGCATGTCGGGATATGCGTCGGCGAGCCGTGCGCCGGCTAGCGCAGTCTGGTAGGTGTGATCGTTGTCCGGGAGGCCGTACCTATCGACGGCAACGGCCAGCCATCCCCCCGGCCCGGACACGCCATGCAGCGTGACTGCGTCAAGGCCAGCACCCGTCAGTTCGTCCCGAAGTTCGTCGGCAGCGTGATAGTAGGTCGGCGCTGGCCAGCGGTCGTTGCTCTCGCTCCACCCGGACTGTTCGATCTCGGCCACGATGTGCTCCCGCTCCAGCAACTGCCCGGCGATGGTGGCGCCGATCAGGTTGGCGTGTCGGTTCAGCCCGATTGCCGCGACGTACCCGCCGGGCTTGGTGACCCGGATGGCCTCACCGAGCGCCTGGGCCCGGTCACGAGCGGTGACGAGGTGGTAAAGCGGACCGGCGAGCAGGGCGAGGTCGAACCGGTCATCTGGCCAGGGAAGCAGCCTCGCGTCTCCGACCTGCGCAGACAGGCCCGCCTGCCGCGCCTGGGCGACGTGCTCGACGATCGGGTCCACGAGCTCGACCTGGTACCCGTGGGCTTGCATCCACTCGGCGTGCGCTCCGGGGCCTGCGCCAACGTCGGCAATCACCGCTGGTGCCGCAGGAAGGTACCGAAGGACGAGTTCGCGGACTCGTTGGAATTCCAGTCGCCCCCGGATGGTCGCCGTCAGCCGGTCCGCCTCGGCGTACTCGCTGACGTAGTGGCGACGAAGGAACTCCGTGGCCTGATCGAGGGGTGGGGTTCGTGCCACGGTGCATGGTAACTGCCGGTCGGTGTTCGAGGACGGCCGCAGCACCGGTGGGTGCGTCCGGTGAGAACCTTCCACGTCACCCCTGGGATGTTCCGGATGACGCGGAAGGCTCCCACTGGGGGCGGGACGCTGGCTGGCTGTCACCAGTAGGTGCGCACCAGATGTTCGAGGGCGAGCCCGGCCACGCCCTGCGCCACCAACCCCCATCGCTGCCACCGCGCCGGGAGCCACAGCACCGACAGCAGCAGCCAGGGCATGAACGGCAACCAGATGCGCTCCACCTCGGACTTACTCATCAGCGACAGATTCGCCACCGCGACCATCACCACCCCGGCCAGCACCAGTGCCCGCACCGGGTCGCCGAACGCCGCCAGCGGCCGGCGCAGCCGAGGCCACCCCGCGCCGAGCCCGGCAGCGAGCATCGGGCCGGCGGCCAGCAGCAACGCCGCGAGGTTGCCGCCAACCCAGTACCAGGACGGCCGCTTCCCTGCGATGCCTTCCCAATACCGTTCCCGCAGTGGAGGGTACGCCTCCCACCAGGCAAAGCCCCAGAGAGCGAAGGCGAGCACCACCCCGGCTGCCGCGGCCACGGCGACCGCGCACACGGCCACCCGGCGGTTGACGGCGACCACCCGCGGCGCCCCGACCAGCACCCCCAGCGCGAGCGCGCCGAGCAGCACCATCCCGTACGACTGCATGACACACCATCCGAACGCCACCCCAGACAGGGCCGCGAGCGCACCGGCCCGGGCCGTGCCGCGGCTGCCCGTGGGCGCCGCCAGCGCCGCCGCGAGGGCCGCCGCCGCCCAGGCCCCGGTCGCGGCGAACACGGCATCCGCCGACACGGCCATCAGCACCGCCGATGGGCCGATCACCAGGAACGGCAGCGCTCGCCGGGCCGCTGCTCGGGCACCGAGCCGGTCGAGGGTCACCGCGACCGCGGCCGGCAGGGTCGCGCCCACCGCGACGACCGCGACCCCGGACGCCTGCCACGACCCGAGCCCCAGCCGGTCGAGCCCGACAAAGAACAGCACCGCACCCGGCGGATGGCCGGCGAGATGGGTCGGCCACGCGCCGCGCACATCACCGGGGATGCGGGCGATGTAGTCCCGCACCAGCACGCTCACGTCATTGACGGCCCGGGCGCTGTCCAGGTACTCGCTTTCGTGGTCGAGGACGAACCCCAGCCCCTCCGGCCCGCGGACCAACGCCAGGCCCACCATCCATAGCGCGGCGACGACCCACGAGGCGACCAGGAGCCGGCCCCACGGCATCCGCTCGACGTGGGGCCGCCATCCGGGCCAGGCGGTTGCGGCGACGAGCGCCACGACGATCACGCTGGCCCAGCCGACCCGCCAGGCCCAGTCGGCCAGCAGCGGCGGCGCTCGCCCGACCAGCACATCGACACCGAACACCTGCGGCACCGCTCCAGCGACCACGACCAGCAGTCCGGCCACGGCCAGGCACCACCAGCCGCGCCGCCCCGCGCGGTCGTCGTCATCCTGCTCGATGGTGTCGGCGTCGCCGAGCGCAGTCGTTGCGGTCACCCGCACAGGATGCCGTGTCACTCGCCGACGCGGCCCGCCGCGCCGTGCGCCCGGTCGGGTTCGGCCGAACCAGCGGCGTTCAACCGAACCCGGCGCCCCGCCCCGCGACCAGGCCCGCTGCCGCCTCAGCGCCCCGCCCCGCGACCAGGCCCGGCGAGGCAGTGGTTGCGAAGGTCTTTCGATTTCGGCGAAGTGGCGGCGGCGGCTGGCTGACTCGACCACACTCGGCGGCGTGCGCATCGTGCTTACCGGCGCAGCCGGCTTCATCGGCAGAGCCACCTGGCGCGAACTGGCCACCGCAGGCCACGACGTCGTGGCGGTCGACCTGCTCATTCCTGCCGCGCACGGGGCGGTGACTCGGGAGGTGCCGCCGGTCGAGGTGCACGTGCTCGACACCCGTTCCGCGCAGGCCTGGGGCCACCTGATCGAGGGGGCGGATGTCGTCATCCACCTCGCCGCGATGGTGGGTGCCGGTGCGACCGCTGCCGATCTGCCGCGCTACGCCGGGCACAACGACCTCGGCACCGCGGCGGTGCTCGCCGCGATGCACCAGCGTGGAGTCCGCCGCATCGTGCAGGCATCGTCGATGGTCGTCTACGGCGAGGGCCGGTACACCTGCGCGGTCCACGGCATCCAGATACCGCCGCCGCGGCATCCGCACGACCTCGACGCGGGCCGCTTCGACCCGGTGTGCCTGTCCTGTGGCGGGCGCCTCGACTGGTCCCTGGTCGACGAGTCGGCCCCGCTCGACCCGCGCAGCGCCTACGCCGCGAGCAAGGTCGCGCAGGAGCACTACGCCGCCGCATGGGCCCGCCAGTCGCCCGGCGCCGCAGTCTCGCTGCGCTACCACAACGTCTACGGGCCGGGGATGCCGCGCGACACCCCCTACTCCGGTGTCGCGGCGCGCTTCCGGTCATCGCTCGAGCGCGGCGAGTCACCGGTGGTCTTCGAGGATGGCCGACAGATGCGCGACTTCGTGCACGTCGATGACGTTGCTCGAGCCAATCTCGTTGCCGCCGAGGCGGTGATGTCCAACCCTGACGGGTCGCACCGGGCATACAACGTGTGCTCCGGGTACCCGGTCTCGATCGTCGATGCCGCCCGTCATGTGGCCGAGGGGGTATCGCGTGGCCGGGCCCCCACGGTCACCGGTCGGTACCGGCCCGGCGACGTGCGACACGTCGTTGCCTCCCCAGCTCGGGCGTGCCAAGAGCTCGGATTCGCGGCCAGCGTGTCCCCCGCCGACGGGCTTGCCCACTTCGCCACCGCACCGTTGCGCCCCTGACCGCGCGCCCGAACGGACGTGGGACCTCGGATGGCAGTGGGTCGACCGGGCGGATGACGGTGCGGCTCACCACGCCGAGCGCACGACGTGCTGCACGATGATGGCGGCCAGCGCCTGGCCGACCAGGCCCCACCGTCGCCATGCCGGTGGCAACCACGCCACCGACAGCAGCAGCCACGGCACGAACGGCAGCCAGATTCGCTCGACCTCCGCCTTGCTCATCAGGGACAGGTCGGCGACCAGCACCATGCCGAGAGCGCCGACCACCAGCGCGGAAACCGGGTCCCGCAGGACCGCTGCCGCCCGGGCCCGCGTGCGGGCGAGCACCGGTGTGCGCACCGCGCTGCCCGGCGCGGTCGGCGCCCGGAACGCACCAGATAGGCCTGCGGACAGTGCCGCGGGGAGGAGCGGACCCGCGCACAGCACCACCGCTGCCAGGTTGCCGACAACCCAATACCAGCCGGGTCGTGCCTGAGCCAGCCCGGCCCAATACCGTTCGTGCAGCACGGGATACGCCTCCCACCAGGCAAAGCCACCCGCCGCGAACGCGACGACCACGCCGCACGCGATCGTGGCCACCGTGCCGCCGATCCATACCCTCTCGGAGACCGGGCGACGAGCGGCGATGAGCACCGCGAGCGCGAGCAGTACGAGCAGCACCAAGCCGTAGGACTGCACCAGGCACCATCCGAACAGCACCCCCGAAACGACGGCCGCACCCCACCTCGGCCATCGCCGTACCGCGCCGGCGGTGCCGGGTGCGCCTGCCATACCGACCGCGCCTGCGGTGCCGACCGCGCCTGCGGTGCCGACCGCGCCCGCCAGCGCCGCAATTGCCCAGGCGGCGGTGGCAGCGAAGACAGCGTCGGCGGAGACCGCCATCCAGATCGCGGACGGACCGACCACCAGAAACGGGAGCGCGACCCGGGCCGCTGGCCGAGCGCCGAGCCGGTCGAGGGCCACCGCGACCGCGGCCGGCACGGTGGCCGCGACTGCCATGACCACCAGACCTGCGGCCTGCCAGGAGCCGAGGCCCACCCGGTCGAGCCCCACGAAGAACAGCACCGCCCCCGGCGGATGGCCAGCGAGGTGCACCGGCCAGTTGTCGGGCGCGTCGAGCGGGATGCGGGCCACGTAGGTGCGCAGCAACTCGCCGACGTCGTCGACCGCACGAGCGCTGCGCAGATACTCCGTGTCACCGTCGAGTACCTGGCCCAGCCCGGACGGCCCGTCGGTCAGCGCGAGCACCACCATCCATGCCAACGCCGCAGCCCACGACAGCAGCAGCAGGCGACCCCACGACATCCGGTCGATGAGTGCCGCTCCGCCCGGCCAGGCCACGGCCACCACCACGAACAACGCCACCAGGCTGGCCGGGCCGGCGCGCCAGTCCCAGTCCGCCGCGAGCGGCGCCGACCCGACCCGCACATCGACCCCGAGCAGGGCAGGCAGGGCAGCGGACGCGACCACCACGGCCAGCCCGACTGCGAGGCCGCGCCGCGCCCGCCGGCCAGCGCCGAGCCCCCCGGGGTGGGGTGTCGCCTCGGCGGTGCTGGCGGGTGCGGTCGACGTCACCAGGCCAGGATGCCGCTCGTCGCTCCGTCGTGAGCAGGCATCGCGGAGTGCGCTCATCGACCGTCACCACCTCGTAAGGCGCGGGCGTCGCGCGCGCCGGGGGGCCGCCGGAGGACGGTGCGCGGTCGTCATCCGTCATCGGTTCGTAAGCCGGACCGCTACATCCGAACCGCGGCCCACGGCTAAGTTCGTCCCCATGCCCCTGGACTGCGACCTCGTACTGCCGTGCCGCGACGAAGCCGCTGCCTTGCCCGCGCTACTCCGCCAGGTGCCCGACGGGATGCGCGTCATCGTGGTCGACAACGGCTCCTCCGACGGCACCGCCGACGTGGCCCGGTCGCTGGGGGCGCTGGTGGTGCACGAGCCGATGCCGGGGTACGGGGCTGCGGTCCATGCCGGGGTCGAGGCCAGCACTGCCGAGTTCGTTGCGGTGCTCGACGGCGACGGTTCGATGGACCCGCGCGACCTGGTGCCGCTGCTCGGTGACGTGCGCGAGGGGCGCGCGACGATGGCGTGTGGGCGGCGCCGCCCATCCGCTCGCGGCGTCTGGCCCTGGCACGCCCGGCTCGGTAACCGCGCGGTGCTGACCTGGCTGCGGTGGCGCACCGGCCTGGCCGTGCATGACATCGCTCCGGCTCGGGTGTGCCGCCGTGCTGACCTGCTGGCACTCGGTGTGCACGACCGCCGCTTCGGCTACCCGGTCGAGTTGCTGGTGCGGGCGCGGCGGGCCGGCTGGGTGGTCACCGAGCACGACCTGCCGTACCACCCGCGGGCCGCCGGCACGCGGTCGAAAGTCAGCGGGTCGATGCGTGGCTCGCTCCGCGCTGCCCGCGACTTCGCTCGGGTGCTGCCATGACGGCCCACGAGGCGCGCGCCGGCCGCGCGTCGGCGGATGCCAGATCAGGCCAGGAAGTGATGGATGGCGGTGCGCGAGAGTCGTTTCCGCGGCCTGCGACGGCCCGGCACGGCGCGGAGAGTGACGTCATCGGCAGCGTTCTCGTGGTGGCCAAGCCGCCCCGGCCCGGTGAGGCGAAGACGCGGCTGGCGGCGGCGGTCGACCCGGCGGCGGCCGCCGACCTCGCCGCGGCCGCCCTCCTCGACACCCTCGACGTCGCGGCTGCGGTGTTCCCGGTTGGCCGACGAGTGCTCGCGCTGGCTGGCGACCTGGCCGGGGCGTGTCGAGAGTCAGCGCTGCGCAGCGCCGTGAGCGGCTGGGCCGTGGTCGACCAGCGCGGCAGCACCTTCGGCGAGCGCCTGGCCGACGCGCATGCCCAGGCCCACCGGATGACGCGCGGCCCGGTGGCCCAGATCGGCATGGACACCCCGCATGTCGACCCTGGGCTGGTGGGCTCGTTGCCCGCGCGGGCCCGCCGGTCGGGCCGGCCGGTGCTGGGCCTGGCCGAGGACGGCGGCTGGTGGGTGCTCGTCACCTGCGACCCCCACCAGGCCGAGGCGCTCGCCGACGTGCCGATGAGCCGGCCCGACACCGGCCGACTTACGGTCGCTGCGCTCACCGCCGCCGGCAGTCCTCCCGAACTCACGGTGACGTTGCGCGATGTCGACGTCCCCGATGACGCGCACGCCGTGGCCGCGCTCGCGCCGCAGACCCGCTTCGCGCGGGCCTGGCGCCAGGCCCG
>JBOFLG010000010.1:0-2637 GCA_051657745.1 Dermatophilaceae bacterium
TCCCAGTCCTCGGCGCTGATTGATGAGGCGCTCGATGCGCTCACCGCGGGCTGGTACGCCACCGGCCACCAGCGGATCGGCGAGGCGGCGCGCCAACTACCGGACGGTTCGGACAAGGTTCGTGTGGTCGAGCGGATCCGAGCCTTGGCTCCGGCGGCACCGCCCGGTGCCTGGTAGCTCAGACCACTCCGGCGTTGTGCTTCGCGACCAGGTCCGGCAGTTCGGCGAGCGAGTCCAACTGGAACAGGCACCGGTCGAGGACGTCCTGATCGTCGAGGATGTAGCCCCACGGGCCGCGCCGCAGCACCGCCGTCGGAATACCCAGCGCCTGCGCAGGCCGCACGTCGTTGTCCAGGCGATCGCCGACGTACAGGATCGCTTCCGCCGGGCAGTTGGCCTCGACGATCAGCCGCTCGAAGAACGCCGCGCCAGGCTTCTCCGCACCCCAGCCGTCCGAGGTTCCGATCACGTCGACTGGCAGGTCCATGGAGCGCAGAATGCCCTCGGCCCGCGAGGTCTGGTTCCCGGCGAGCCCGACCAGCAGGCCACACTCGCGGAGGGCCGCCAGGCAGGGACGTGCGTCGGTGTACAGGTCCGCTTCGGTGAACGACTCGGGCTTCCCCGCCGCCGTACGCCGTTCCCGCTCCACGGCGAGGTCAAAGCCAGGTGTGAAGGACTGGAACGTCTCCCGGTAGTCGCCACCCCGTGCGATCACGGCACCGAACACGGCCGCGAAAGTGTGCCGTGGGATGCCGAGCCAGTCAGCCCACGTGCCGTACTCGCGCGTCTCATCGACGATCGTCTCGCCAACATCGAAGAACACCGCCTGAAGGCGCGCCATCTCACTCCGCTCTCGTGTCACCCCAGCATCGCCAGATCACCCTAACGTGACGCCGCGCGACCACCACCCTGAGAAGAGCCTGGTTCCGCCCTTCGTCGATCAGTCCACCACCACGAGAAGCTATCTCGTTGGTCGATACCAGGACGCCAACGTCGCACGGTAGCGTCACCCTTCGTGCGGGGTCTGGTCGACATCCACTGCCACGGTGCCTTCGGCGGCGAGTTCGGAACTACCGACGCCGCCAGCAGAATGGCGTCCGCGCACCACAAGCGCGCCGGTGTCGACCGCGTCGTCGCCAGCTTGGTGTCGGCCGCTCCGTGGGATCTCACGCGCCAGATCGGTGTGCTCGCGCCACTGATCGTGGACCGCTCCCTCGCCGGTATCCACCTCGAAGGCCCGTTCATCTCGTACCTGCGCCGGGGGGCCCACGATGCGCGAGTGCTGCGCGACCCGGACCCCGCGCTGGTGTCGCTGCTCGCTGACGTCGCCGCGTCAAATGGCGCGCCCGGCGGCATCCGTCAGTTGACCTTCGCGCCCGAGTTGCCGGGCGCTCAGGCTCTGGTGCAGGCGTGTGTGGCGCACGGCATCCGGCCTGCGGTTGGTCATACCGATGCCGACGCCGGCACCGTGGCCCGGTCCCTCGCTGACATTGCGCAGCGGCAGGGCGCTCCGGCGCTGGTCACCCATCTGTTCAACGGAATGGCGGGATTCCACCACCGCAGCGGCGGGCCGGTGGCTGCGGCGCTCGCGGCGGCCGGGCGCGGTGACGCGGTGGTCGAGCTGGTCGCCGACGGCACCCATGTCTCGGCCGACGTGGTGCGGATGGTGTTCGAGACGGTGGGCCCCGACGCGGTTGCGTTGGTCTCTGATGCCACCACCGGCACCGGTCTCGGCGACGGCCACTATGTGCTCGGGTCGCTCCGCGTCAAGGTCGAACACGGCGTCGCTCGGACCGCCGACACCGGGTCCATCGCCGGCAGTACCTCGACCCTCGCCGACTGTGTGCGGTGGGCCATCGAGGTCGCCGGGGTGAACGCGGATGACGCGTGCCGCGCCGCGAGCGTGACGCCGGCTCGTGCGCTGGGCCTGGCGACCTGACCGAGTCGACCGATGGCGCCGGGTGTCGGTGCGTCGTGAGCGGATCCGGGTGCTGGACGGTCTCTACGTCGCACTCACCGAGGAGTTGGGCTGCCCCCTGGTCACGACCGACCGGCGCCTCGCCGCTGCCGCACCGCCGTGCACGGTGCTGGTTCCGCCGGCGGGGTGAACCTCCGCCGTGGATGGTCGGAACCTGGGCGCAGCGCCGACCGAGTTGGTGGGCGTCACTCCTCTACGGTGATCGACATGCATCCACTGGAACAGGTCGCTCCCGCCTTCGTCGCCGTCGCCCACCGGATCGTCTGGTCGGTGGTGGCCACCACCGACAGTGCAGGCCAGCCGACCACCCGGGTCCTCCACCCGCTGTGGGAATGGGACGGGCACCGCCTCACCGGGTGGATCGCTACCTCGCCCACCTCGCCCAAGGCTCGCCACCTCGCTGCCCGCCCCTCGCTGTCGCTGACCTACTGGGACGCCACCCACGACACCTGCACCGCCGACTGCGACACCACCTGGGAGGACTCGCCCGAGGAGCGGGCCGCTGGCTGGGACCGGTTCGCGCACGCCCCCGCGCCGGTGGGCTACGACCCGGCGGTCATTCCCGGCTGGGATGACGCCCGGTCGCCGACCTTCGGGATCCTGCGGCTGTCCCCTCGGAGCCTTCGGGTGATGCCAGGTTCGGTGCTGACGAGCGGGCA
>JBOFLG010000011.1:0-4865 GCA_051657745.1 Dermatophilaceae bacterium
CGTCCCAGCGGCTCTGGCCGAGTGACCCGAGCATCCAGAACAGCACGGCCCGCACTCCATCGCGCGAGTTCGCCACGAAGACGAGGAGGTTGGTGAGCGCGCCGAGGGCGAACCCGACCGCGATGCCCGCGAACACCAGCCGGGACGGCACGAGCCGGCCGCCGATCCGGGCCACGGCGAAGACCAGGATGATGGCGAGTACCGAGCCGGCGAAGGCGCTCCCGACGAGGGCGCCGGCGCCGGCCGCGGCGCCGAGTCCGAACAGGATGTGCCCAGCGGCGCCTGCTGAGGCGCCCGAGGAGACGCCAAGTAGGTACGGGTCGGCGAGCGGGTTGCGCACGAGGGCCTGGATGACGGCGCCGGCTACCGCGAGGGCCGCGCCGACGGCGACCCCAGCCAGGACGCGCGGGACCCGCAGGAGCCAGACGATGTTCTCCTCCGACGCGGTCCACCCGGGTGAGTCGGGGGCGAGGATGCCGGTTCGCCAGGCGAGCACCCCGATCACCTGCCTGGGATCGATCGTCACCGACCCGGCGGCGATTCCGGCCACGGCGGTCCCGAGGAGCAGTGACGCCACCGCGGTGCCGATGGCGATCGGTCGGAGCCGGCCGGTGGACGCGGCCGTCGGGGCGGGTTGATCGAGCGTTGCGGTGGCCACAGTTGCAGATGATACTCATTCTCGCTACGGTCGAGGAAATCAGGCAGGGAGGAGACGACATGGGTTCGTCCAGCTCGATCCATCTGCGGCTGCTCGGTCTGCTCGGCCCGTTACGACGGGCGCTCCTGGCCCCACTGGCGCTCGGCATCCTGGTCTCCCTCCTACTCCTGGCCCAAGCCGCCACGACAGCACAGGTGTTCGTGGCCCTGTTCGCCGACCCAGTCGGTGAGATCGCGACGTGGCTCGCCCTGCTCCTCGCCTTCCTGATCGTCCGGCCCCTGGTCGCGCTGCTTCGCGAACGCCTGGCGATCTCGGCGATGACCGCAGTCAAGATCGACCTGCGCCGCCGGGTGCTCGACCACCTCGCGGCTCGCGGACCGGTCCCGCTGACCCGGGAGCGCTCCGGGCACGTGCAGTCGCTCCTCGTCGATGGGGTCGAGAACCTCGACCCTTACTACAGCCGATATGTCCCGCAGGTCGGCATCGTCGTGGTGAACACCGTGGTTGTCGTCGCCCTGCTCACGGCCGTCGACCCCGTGGTGGCGCTCGCGGTCGGTGGATGCGCCGCGTTGGTGCCGCTGCTGCCGCGCCTCTGGGACCGGCTGCTCGCCGACCGCGGGTCGTCGCACTGGTCGGCCTACTCGGCACTGCACGCCGATTTCGTCGACTCCGTGCAGGCGATGACGACGATCAAGGCGCTGGGAGCCGTGCAGCGACGGCAGGAGTCGCTGCGCGCGGCATCCGAGACACTCCTCGCCCGCACGATGACCCAGCTGCGCATCTCGCTCGTGGAGTCCGGCATCTCGGCCTTCGCGCTCGTCCTCGGCCCACTGGTTGCCGTCGGGGTGTCGGTCTGGCGAATCGACCAGGGCGCACTGGCGCCCAGCGACATGTTCCTCGTCACCCTCCTCACCGTCGAGCTGTTCCGGCCGTTCCGCGAACTGGCGAGTTTCTGGCACGCCGGCTACCTGGGCGTGTTCGCGGGGCAACAGGTGCTCGAGGTCCTCTCGCAGCCGCGTCTGCCGCGGCCGGTCGGGTCGGCCCGCCCACCTGCCGGCCGCGACGATCCGGGCGTCGCCGTTCGGCTCGACCAGGTGCGCTACACCTACCCCGGCTCGTCTCGCCCCGCGCTCGACGGCATCGTTCTCGAGGTGCCGGCCGGAGCGACCGTCGCCGTGGTCGGTGCGAGCGGCTCGGGCAAGTCCACGATCGCCGCCCTGCTGGCGCGATTCGCGCTGCCCGACGACGGTCAGGTACTCCTTGGCGGAGTGCCGACCACCGAGCTCGACCAGCCGGCCTGCGTGTCCGTCGTCGGGGTCGTTCCGCAGACGCCGGTGCTCTTCCACGGCACACTGCGAGCGAACCTCCTCGACGGCGACCCACACGCCACCGACGCCGACCTGCGTCAGGTCGTCGAGGTCACCGGCCTCGACCAACTCGGCGATGGCGACCCGCTCGCCGCGCTCGACCGGTCAGTCGGCGAGCGCGGCGCGCTACTCTCCGGCGGCCAACGGCAACGGGTGGCAGTCGCCCGGATCCTGTTGCGCCGCAACCCGGTTCTGGTGCTCGACGAGGCAACCTCGGCGCTCGACGTGCATGCCGAACGCCAGCTCCTGGATGCTCTCGAGCAGGCCCGTCCGGAGCAGACCCGCATCGTCATCGCCCATCGGCTTGCCGCCGTCCGCGCGGTGCCGCGCATCATGGTTATGGATGACGGACGCGTCACCGAGGTGGGTGACCACCGCGCCCTGATGACCCTGGGCGGGCGGTACGCCGCGATGGCCCACCGTCAGGGCCTCGCCGAGGGGGCACTCGCGTGACCAGCGCCCTCGCGACGACCGACGTGCCCGCGTCATCCGACCTGCCGGGCGAGCCCGAGGCAGCCCCGGCCGGAGCGACGCCGACGTCATCCGCCGGCCTGGTCGCCGACGTGCTGCGGCTGCGCGGCATGCTGCGGGACCAGCGTCGGCTGTTTCTGCTCTCGGCCGGGCTCGTGGTGGCGATGCAGCTCTGCTCGGCCACGGTGTCCGGGCTCACCGCGTGGACCACCGCACAGGTGGCCGCCGACCACCTCGACGGCGTGGCTCTCTGGCTCGCGCTGATCGCGATCGCGGTGTGCCTCATGGGTGCGCTGACCTGGCTGGAGTCGTGGTGGTCCCACGTTCTCGCCTACCGGGTGCTGTCAGCGATGCGGCTCGTCGTGCACGCGGCGATCGGTCGGATCGCCCCCCGGGGGCTCGCCGGCCGACGGACCGGCGAGGTCGCCGGCGCCGCAGTCAACGACGTGGAGCAGCTCGAGTGGTTCTACGCCCATACCGCTGGCGCGACCGTCGCCTCATTGCTCAGCCCGCTCGTCGTGGTCGGTGCCGCAGTCGCGCTCGTC
Organism: Dermatophilaceae bacterium; assembly: GCA_051657745.1. GTDB lineage: Bacteria > Actinomycetota > Actinomycetes > Actinomycetales > Dermatophilaceae > JBOFLG01. The sequence continues at coordinate 3,042 of JBOFLG010000011.1, forward strand.
GGCCCGGTGGGTGCGGTGCCCGCGCTCGGACTGATCGTGTTGCTCGTGCCGCTGTGGTTCCTCGGCCCGGTGCAGGCCCGACAGGGAGAACAGGTGCGCGCCGGCCTCACCGCACTCAAGGCGGACACGCTCGAAGGCGCCCAGGGCCTGCGCGACCTGCTCACCCTGGATGCCGCCGGCGCCCGTACCGACCTCGTCGTCGAGCGCACCCGTGAGGTCCAACGGGCCCGGCTGGTCTTCACCCTGCGGGCCGGGGCTGAGTCGGCCGTGGCCGACGGTGCGCTGGCTGCGGTCAGTATCGGGATGCTCGCCGCGCTCGGGTCGGGGGTGCGTAGTGGCCAGGTCGACCCGGTGGTGGTGCCCCTCGCGGTGACCCTTGCGTTCGCCACCTTTGCGCCGGTGACGGGAGTGTTCTCGATGTGGCAGCGGCTCGGCGAGGTGGCCGCGGCGGCCCGCCGCGTCGATGACGTCGCGCTCGCCACCTCACCGGTCACCGACACCGACGCGACCGCGGAGCCCTTCGGCGGGGGCGGCGACATCCACCTCCGGGACGTCCGCGCCGGGTACGGCAGTCGACCGGTGCTCGACGGCCTCGACCTGTGCGTACCGCAGGGGCAGTTCGTCGCGCTCGTCGGCGCCAGCGGCGCCGGCAAGACCACCCTCGCCCACCTGCTGGTCCGCTTCGCCGACCCCGACGCCGGGTCGGTGCTCGTCGGCGGGCGGGACCTGCGCACCGTCGCCGCCGACCGGGTGCGCGAGCGAGTGGTGCTTGTGCCGCAGACGTCGTACGCGCTGCGCGCGTCGCTGCGCGAGAACCTCCTGCTCGCCCGCCCGGACGCCACCGACGAGCAGCTGCTGGACGCGCTGCGCGCGGCGGCGCTGGGCACGCTCACCGACACCCTCGACGGTGGACTCGACGCACGGGTCGGCGAGGGTGGCGGCACGCTCTCGGGCGGGCAACTGCAGCGGCTCGCGGTCGCCCGTGCGCTGCTGCTCGACCCGGCCGTGCTCGTGCTCGATGAGCCGGTCGCGCACCTCGACGCGCTCGCCGAGCACGAGCTGAACGCCGCACTGCGGCAGACCCGGCGCGGTCGCACCACCGTCGTTGTCGCGCATCGGGTGTCGACCATCCGCGCCGCCGACCGGGTGCTGCTCCTGCACGCCGGTCGAGTCGTCGGCGACGGCACGCACGACGAACTGCTGGCCAGGTCGCCGGAGTACCGGCGCCTGGTCGACGAGGAGTCCGCAGGCCTGCCCGGGCCCGCGGCACACACCAGTCCCGAAGGGAGGTGAATCGCATGAGCATCGAAATCTCAGAGGTCGTCGACCAGGTCGAGGAGGAAGCAATCCTCGCACCGAACTCGCATCACCACGGCCACACCTCGACCGTTTTCGCCTGGGGAGTCTGACCCTTCGCGAATCGGTCGCAGGCCGGGCTCGCCGTCGACGCAACCGGCGGCGAGCCCGGCTCTGGCATCCTTCCATCCGCTCGATCGCGCCCGAGGACCCCTGATGACTGCTGACCCGGCCACGTCCGTCGCGCCGAGGATTCCCGCGCCGACGCGTCTCGACGTCGAACTGCGCGCCCTGCCCGGCGACCGAACCCTGCTGACCACCGTCGATGGCCGCCACTTCCGGCTCGGGCTCCGGGCGGCCGACGTGCTGCGCCTGCTGGACGCAATCCACGACCCCGACCGGGCCTCCGCCGCGCTCCCTGAGGGCTGGCCGGATGCCGCCCGCGCCCTCACCCCGCTGCTGACTCGCCCGGACCCGGCCGGGCCCGCGGCGGATGCCGGTGCCGCGGCGGATGCCGGTGCCGCGGCG
>JBOFLG010000012.1:0-10561 GCA_051657745.1 Dermatophilaceae bacterium
CCGCCAGCTCTCCCAGGAGGTGCTGGCCGGCCTCGTTGGGCGCACTACCGACTGGCTGAGCAAAATCGAGAACGGTCGCGCGAACTTGGAACGCCTGAGCGTCATCAAGTGCCTCGCCGACGCCCTGGACGTCACCGTCGGGGACTTGCTCGGCGAGCCGGCCATCGTCGACTGGACAGCAGACAGCGGCGCCCGCACGGTGAGCCTGCTGCGCGAGGCGTTGATGGACTACCCGTCCCTTACCGGCACTCTCGGCGCCGCGACTGCGGATCACAACCTCAATCTGCACGCCGAGATCGCCGACGTTTGGGGCGCCTACCAAGCGTCCCGGTTCGGGTACACCACCACCCGGCTGCCGAAGGTCATCGCAACCGCCCGCCGAGCCGTCGACACCGCAGATGGCGATGTCGAACGTCAGCAAGCGTTCCGGATGCTCGCCCTGGCCTACCACGCGGCAGCAGCCACCCTGACGAAGGTCGGTGAGGCTGACCTGTCGTGGATCGCTTCCGACCGTGGCCTGAACGCCGCCGAGATGAGCCAAGACCTGCCCGTGCAGGGGTCACTACTGCGATCCGTGGCCCACGCACTGTTGTCTAACGGCCGCTACACGGCCGCCGCGGACGTCGTGTCCCGTGCCACCGACCGCCTCGAGGGCAAGCCATTCAACGACCGCGACCTGCGATGGTCACTGCTCGGCAGCCTCCATCTCGTCGGCGCGATGGCCGCAGCCCGCACAGGCACCCCGGCTGATGCCCGATCCTTCCTCGCGAGGGCGCGTCAGGCCGCTGCACACCTGGGTCACGATGGCAACCACGGGTGGACCGCATTCGGTCCAACCAACGTCGCGGTCCACGATCTATCGGTAGCTGTCGCGCTGGGCGACATGCAGACCGCGCTGGCAATCGCGCCACGGGTTGACGTCCGGGCCTTGCCGGTCGAACGTCGCGTCCGTCACGGTCTGGAGGTTGCGAGGGTCTACGCGATGACCAACCGGGAGACCGAAGCGTTGGACGTCATCCTCGCCTCCGAACGTGAAGCCCCCGAGCAGGTCCGATACCACTACCTCGCACGCGAACTGGTCTTGTTCTGGATGCGTCGACGCGGCACGCCGCGCCCCGAACTCATCGACCTCGCACACAGACTCCGAGTCGCCTGACCAGTACCGTCGGGCGGGTGACAGACCAGGCCCATCCACCCGTAGCTACCCCTCGTGTGGCTGCGGGCATACTCGTCCGGGACCAGAACGACGACGTCCTCATGGTCAAGCCGACCTACAAGTCGGGATGGGACATCCCCGGTGGCTATGTCGAACCCGGCGAGAGCCCGGCCGCCGCGTGCTCGCGCGAGATCCGCGAAGAACTCGGCGTCACGATGTCGCCAGGACGCATCCTCGTCGTCGACTGGGCACCCCGCGACGGCGAAGGCGACAAGCTGCTACTGATCTTCGACGGCGGCGTCAGCGATACCGCACTACTTGCCGGACTCCGCCCCGACGGCCACGAGATCGAGTGCGCCGAGTTCATTTCACTGACCGATGTCCCTCACGGCACCCCTGATCGGCTCGTCCGGCGCCTAGTCGTCGCTCTCGCCGCAGCCGCGAGCCATCGGACCGAGTACCTCGAACACGGAACTGACCCGGGCGCCACGCCCTTGGTGGGTCAGACTTTGTAGCGGCGGGATTCAACTGGCCGTCGCAACACCTCGATGCAATCGCCGAGCCGGCGATCTCCGCGAACGAACTCTCCTGCGCGCCCTCGAGGACTGGGGCCGAGCGCGCGCCGGCGAGTCGACCCTCGCCAGAACCGGATTCATCGACCACTACCTCACCGGCATCGTCTACCCGCAGGAGCACGAGGCCCTGGCCCGGACGCTCGCGGCTGGGCCAGGGCCTCGTCTCGTGGGCCGGTCTCGCCATCCGTCGCCGACGAGCCGGCGGACGGTGAGCCACCCGAGCCGCGGTGGTGCAACGAGGCGGGCCGGGCCCTCACCCGGAGACGGACACCGTGGTGCGCAGGTGGCCGCCGCTCTCGATCAGGTCGGCATGCACGACCGCGACACCACGCCGGGACACGCTGACGCGGCCGATCCGCCCGTCGGTCGACCTCATGTGGGTGTCCGCGCCGGCGTCGGTGAGGTGAACCGGCTGCACGAGAGTCCAGTCGAGCCCAGAGGAACGCACCATCTGCTCCTGCCGCTCGGTGTCCTCGATCTGCGGCTTGAGCAGGGCGGCGAAGATCAGCCGGTTCACCAGACCCAGCAGCGGCCGGGTCGGGCCGACGCCGTACGACGTCTGCACAACCACCCGACTCACCCCGGCCGCGCGAGCCGCACGAAGCACGGCATCCGTGCCGCGCGAGCGGATGTCGCTCGCCGTGCCCTTCGCGCCGAAAGCCCGCACTCGCCAGGCGGGTTCGGAGATTCCGAGAGTCACGACAACGGCATCGTGACCGGGCATCACTCGCTGGAGCTGGGCGGAGTCGGTGGCATCGCCGTCGACACAGGTGAGATGGTCGGCGGCCAGCAGGTTCGCAGTCGTCGCGGAGCGCGCGAACGCGGTGACCTGGTGGCCACGCTCAAGCAGGGCCTGGCAGACGGCGCGGCCGGAGCCGCCGGTGGCGCCGATGACGAGAATTCGCATAGTGCTCTCCTTGGGAGATCGTTCGGTGATCGGATCTCCTATGCTGGCCGGGCAACGACGGATGATCTATCGTCATCCGTCGCTGATTCTTGATCGATCGTCCGGAGTGCGATGACTGCGTCGATGCCGTGGGACCACGAGGATCCGCTCACCCAGGCCCTCTACCGCGTGCGGATGCGCGGAGCGTTCTACGCGTGGACCGAGGCCCGCGCCGAGGGGTCGTTGGAGATGCCGCGGTTCCCCGGCACCCTGAACTTCCACGTCGTCGCCCGCGGGCGTGCCGTCATCGAGGTCGAGGGCGGCGAGACGGTTCAACTGGATGCCGGGCACCTCGCCCTGGTCCCGCGGGGCATCGGGCACCGGGTCTGCACCTCGCCGGGCGCCCCGGTCCTGGGTCGTGCCGACGAGCTGCCGCAGACGATGCTCGGCGACGCGTTCTCGCTGATGACCTTCGGTGCGCCCGGCAGCCCCGAGCTGCTCGCAATCCTCTGTGGCGTGGTCGCGTTCGACTCCCCCGCCGTGCACGACCTGTTGGCCGTGCTACCCCCGATCGTCCGGGTGGACTCGGCTCGGCATCCGGTGATGGCCTCGCTGGTACCGCTGCTCGCCGAGGAACTACGGGTGCCACGGCCGGGCGGGGATGCCGTGGCCACCCGGCTCGCCGACGTGCTGGTGATCGAGACGGTGCGCGCCTGGCTGGCCGACGAACCCGACTCCGCCGGAGGCTGGCTCGCTGCACTGCGCGACCCCCGGCTCGGGCCGGCGGTGGCCGCGGTGCACCGCGACCCCGGGCACCCGTGGACGCTCGCCGTGCTCGCCGACGTCGCGGCGATGTCGCGCTCGTCGTTCGCCACCCGTTTCGCTGAGGTGGTCGGAACGCCGCCGATGACGTACGTCGCGGCCGCGCGGATGCGCCGGGCGCGGGAGATGCTGGTCGGCGGGTCGTCGGTGGCCGCGGTCGCCTCCGCGCTGGGCTACGGGTCCGAGGCCGCCTTCAGCCGCGCCTTCAGCCGGGTCATGGGGATGACGCCCGGCCGCGCCCGCCGCTCCGCCGCCTGAACTGCCCGCGCCGCCGTCACCACGACCCCCGGCCGGCGGAATCCGGCGTCGCTGCCGGCCGGGACCCCGAGGTCGACGACGTCACCCGGCGTCAGCATCACGCCAGGCCATCTCGTCGTCGGTGAGCTCCGCGGCGAGGTCCCGAGCCATCGCGTCCTGACGGAGCGCGCGGATCGCCCGACGGGGCGCGTATCACCAACGCCACGCCGGCACTCCTCTCCGTGAGGAGGTGAGTGGGATGACAGCGTGTCGAGAGGTGCCGACCTGGGTGCAGGAGAACGTACTCACGCCGGTCGAACGGTTCATCACCGAGGCACGGCAGGCATGCCGCGAGGTGCGTACCTGGTTCGAGGAGCAGGTTCGCCAACCCGTCGAGAGCTGGATCAGCCAGACCGAACGACGGTGTCGCGAGCAGGACTGCAACTGGTGGTGCTTGTGCTGCAACAAGTGGTTCTGCTGGCTGGTGACTGTCGTCGTTCGGGTGGTCACGTGGGTCGTCATCACCGTCGGTACGTGGGTGGCGACGATCGTCTGCACCGTTGTCGTCGCGGTCATCGGGATCGTCGTCGAGTTGGTGCTCACGGTGATCACCAGGCTGGTGACGTTCTTCGTATGCCTCTTCACCGACCCGCTCAAGGCGCTCAGCGCGCTGTGGGATCTGTGGAACGACGTCGTGGACGCCATCGACGACGTCCTGGAACTCGTCGTCGACCTCATCGACATCGTCAAGGAGATCCTCCACGATGTCTCCCGGCTTCTGGAGGGTCTCGGCCGCTCGTTCTGCATCTACGGCGACGGCCCCTGCGCGTTCTTCGGCGCGATCTTCGGGTTTCTCAAGGGCGTGGTCGACTGGGTCGCCGACATCGTCGACTGGGTGCGGGACACGGTGCAGGGGGTGCGCGACCTCATCGGCGGCATCCTCTCGCTCGACTGGTGTCGCATCCAGAAGGGACTCGGCGTCTTCAACGTGCTCCGCGTCATCACGAGCGTCACCCGACTGCTCGGGCAGGCCTTCTACGTCGGCCCGCGGGAGCAGGTCGACCGACGCGGTCTGGAGCGGATCATGGATGAAGCGCTGGTCGCCGCCCTCCGCGACGACACCGAGCGGCTCGAGCGATCACGCATCAAGGCCAGGATCGGCGGGGCGCCGCTCGGCGTGCCGGCGACCCTTGACCCGTGGCGGCTGGCCGTGCGCTCAACCGAGTTCCTCCGCGAGCTGCACCGCAGCGGGGCGCTCGATCTGTACGCGCTCGCCGGCCGGTTCACCGACTGCCAGGGCAAGTTCACCTACGGGGCCTTCGACGGCGAGCTCGTCTATACCGGCACACGGACCACGGTGAGCAAGACCGACATCGACGACTTCCTCACCCTCGGGCCGGAGGCAGTGCCGTCGTTCACGGCCTACGCGGTGGCGCGCGACCCCTTCATCCGCTATCTGGAGACCGCCCAACGCAAGGCGCGCACGATCGGTGTGACGTTCGCCTGGAAGGCACTGCGCGAGCTCGTCATCGACGACGCCCAATTCGTGCCACTCGACGCCGGCGAGGGCGGCGCCGCCGCCCAGCAGTCGCTGCTTGCCATGGTCGGGCGGTCGGCGCATGACGAGGATCTCACCGTCGTGCCGGTCGTTGCGGTGTTCGGCTATGTCGAAGCGTCGCTGCACGGGCTGGCGTCGTGGTTCCGACCGCCGACGGTCGGACCGTCGGGTACGACGTTTCGATCGCGGTGGCCCGAGGTCATCTTTGAGTACGTGCCGATCCACGAGGTCGGGCACTACCTCGGCCTCGGCCATGACGGGCACACGCACGCCGGGCAGATCATGTGGAAGCCGGCGCTCGGCAACGACGTGGGGCAGGCCCTGCTCACGTACCTGCTCGGCTCGGGCGAGCCGGGCTTCACCAACCAGGACGCGGCCGACGTCTGGGAGTGGATCACCACCACGCCCGACGCGCTCGCCGACTTCTTCCCGTGAGGGCGGCCGCGATGGACTACGTGGTCGACAGCGCCGAGACCCTTCGCGGCCTGCGCTCCCCCGGCCGGCGCGCCGTCATCCGGCGGGTACGGCTGGGCGGGCCACTCGCCGACGCCAGCCTCGAGAAGCGGCTCAACCGTGCGTACTTCGCGTGCGGCTGCGACACCGGGTCGGTCGCCGTCGGGATGACGCTCCTCGTATGCGTGTCCGGGGCGCTGACCACCGGACTCGGCGGGGCGTTCGGGCCGTGGCACATCGCCGGCTACCTTGCGGGGGCCGCGCTGGCCGGAAAGGCGTTCGGCCTCGCGGTGGCGCGAACGCAACTGCGCACGGTCGAGCGGCAGCTCGCCGCCCGACTTGCCGACCTCTGATGACGACGGGCTCGGTGCGTGGTTCCCGATGACGTTGTCCATCACCGCAGAGGACCAGTCCGTCCGGGCCCGCTCGCCCGACGCTCGGTGGGGTGGGGTGGGCAGCGCACCGAATCGCCCGGTGCCGTCGGAGCGCTCGTCGACCGGCCTGAACCCCGCCCCGCCTCATGACCTACCTGGATGACGCCCGGCCGCGCTCCCGCCGCTCCGCCGCCTCTCCGCCTGAGCTGCTTCGGGCGGCTACAGATCCAGGAGGAGCGCCAGCGTCTCGCGCACCTCGCCGAGGACCACCGGGCCGACAGTGCCCTGGCGACTATGGATCCGAGTCGTGGCGACGGACCGCACGTGCTGGCACTGAGCCGACGACCGCGCGCCGAGCCGGTTGTCGTCGTCTGGGTCGATGACCACCTCGGCACCGCTGCTGCGGATCGCTGTCGTCAGCGGGACAACCTGGATGACGTTCGGCCCACTTTTCAGAACCCGCGCCGCCGTCACCACGACCGCCGGTCGACGTAGCCCGGCCTCGTTGCCAGCCGGTATCCCGAGGTCGAGGTCGACGACGTCACCGGGCGTCAGCATCGAGCCAGGCCATCTCGTCGTCGGTGAGTTCCGCGGCGAGGTCCCGAGCCATCGCGTCCTGACGAAGCGCACGGATCGCCCGACTCACCGTCTCGTCGATCGTCTCGTGGCGTTCGGTGGCCAGTCGAGTCACCCCCGCGCGAATGTCCCGGCTGATCCGAATCGGCGTCGTGTCGGCCATGCCGGCAATTCTATTCCGCCGCTTGATAATTCGATCGAGAGCGGTGAAATCTATCGCTGACGCTCGACGTGCCGTAGCGCACCAGCCGGGATCAGCCGGGGGCGGCCGACATCCAGAGGCTCGAGACGGGGAGCCCGTACAGGCGGTCGGCATACCGGTAGGAACTGTCGCCGGTGTTGAGTACGACGCCGCCGATGAACCGGTCGCCGAGCGCGTCGCGCAGGGTCCGCAGAGCGGTGAACTGGCCCCCCGTGAACGACGTCGACGCCTTCACCTCGATCGCCAGGACTCGACCGCCGGTGAGTTCGAGGACGAGATCGACTTCGAGGCCGTTGCGATCCCGGAAGTGGTAGAGGTCGAACTCGGTGGCCGTCCAGGTCTGCTGCTTGAGCAGTTCCGCGGTGACGAGCCCTTCGAGCATCGCACCATACGCCTCCCGGTAGGCGATAGTGCCGAGCTGTTCCTGGGTCAGCCGGGTCAGGTGGAGAGCGAGACCGGAGTCCGTGACCAACGCCTTGCGGCGACCGACCTCGCGTGTGCGCAGGTTCGGGGTCCACGGCGCGAGCGTGGTTACGAGCCCGACATCGGTTAACAGGTCGACGTAGGAGGCGATGGTCGCCGCCGGGATCTCCGTCGACCCGGCCAGCGTGGCCTTGACCAGCTCGCCGGACTGCGTGCCCGCGAGCGCTCGCAGCAGCGCCTCAACCCGGGGTGGGCTGACCTCGCGACGCAACTCGCCCAGGTCGCGTCGCACGACGCCGGACAGGTAGCCGTCGAACCAGCGCCGCCGCATCCGGTCGGGCAACCTGACACCTTCTGGATATGAGCCACGGGCGATGCAGGCTGCGTAGTCGACCTCGGTGGGAACCCACTGGTCGACGAACGCGCCCAGGTCGGTTGCCGCAGTGACGAAGTCGTCGTGGCGGGCGAGGATCTCGCCTTGGCTGAGGCCGTACAGCGTGAGGCGTCCGACTCGTCCCGCCAGGCTGTCCGCAAGGCCACGGACCCGCAGCAGCGACGCCGACCCGGTGAGGATGAACCGTCCCGGCCGGCGGTCGCGGTCGATGCTGGCCTTCACCGCCAGCGTCAGTTCCGGGTGCCGCTGGATCTCGTCGATGACCATGACCCGGCCCTTCCCGCGGGCCATGAACCCGGCCGGGTCGGCGACGGCCGCATCCCGCACGGCATCGTCATCGAGAGTGACGTAGAGCGAGTCCGCTGCCTCGACGAGCTGGCGCGCCAGCGTGCTCTTGCCAACTTGGCGTGCCCCCTCGATCACCAGCCCCGGGAAGTGGTCGAGCATCTCCCGTGCGACGGGCTCGGCATGGCGTCCAACGAGCTCCGTCATACGTTCAGGCTAGCCGCCAACTCGTTGAAACGCTGCACCCAACTCGTTGAAACGCTGCACCCAACTCGTTGAAACGCTGGGCCGTCGACATGCCTCGGCTACCGAGCGAGCACGGCCCGCCGGACTCCCGGCTTGCCGCGTCATCCCACCGCTCTCGTCATGATCGACATGCTCACAGTTCGGTACCGTCAGTAGTACCATCAGGCCGTGGCGTCCATCGAGAAGATCCTCGCCGTCCTGAGGGCCAGCCCGAAGAACGTCCGGTACGCCGATCTGCACAGGATCTGTGAGCAGTACTTCGGGCCGTCGCGAACCAGCGGAGGATCTCACGCGGTGTTCCGCACCCCGTGACCCGGCGACCCTCGCGTGAACATCCAGAACGACCACGGCAAGGCCAAGCCGTACCAGGTGCGACAGGTCCTCGCCGCGATCGACACAAAGGAGGCCACCTGATGCCGACCGCGCCGACCGCCGACATCTCGCACTACACCTACCGCGTCACCTGGTCCGTCGACGACCAGGAGTTCCTCGCGACCTGCCTCGAGTTCCCCTCGCTGTCCTGGTTAGCAGCCACTCAGCGCGACGCCCTCGCCGGGCTCGAGAACCTCATCGCCGAGATTGTCCAGGACATGGAGTCCGACGGCGAGGCCGTTCCGGAGCCGCTCGCCGAGCGAACCTACTCGGGCAAGTTCAACCTCCGAGTCGGTGAGGCACTTCACCGACGCCTGGCCATCGAAGCCGCCCAGGAGAGGATCAGCATCAACCAACTCATCGTCCGCCGACTCAGCACCGCCGGCTGAGTACGCACCGACTGTCGCAGCGTTCAAGGATGGCGACTGCGATCGACGAGCGACCCGAGCCCGTGGCGTCATCGGCGACCGGGCCCGCGCGTCGCCGACGCCGGTCGTCGAGCGGGCGGGCACGGTCATCGGCGATATCGTGGCGAAGGGTCGGGGACGCGAGGGCGCCGGCGGACTTGCGCGCTCACACACGGCATCGACGCGATCGACATCCTGCATGCGGCCGAGAACTGGGCCTACGCCAGCGATCCGGATGACGACATGCCGGCCAAGCAGTTCGTGCCGGGGTTCGACGGCAGCGGTCGGCTCCTCGAACTCGCCATCGTGACATTCGACAGCGGTCATCAGCTCGTCATCCATGCGATGAAGGCCCGCCGGAAGTACCACCACCTGCTCGAGTAGCTGTCGCTGACAGGGGTGAGACCACGGCACCGATCTCGCGCCGCACGTAGCCGCGGTCGAGTCGGCCGGCGTACCAGCCGGAGGCGAGCCGCCACAGCGTCGGTCCACCCCGATCCACGCCAACACCGGCACCTCACCCGTGACCAGGTCAGCGATCCGCCAGGCCACGATCTCGGCGTACATCGCACTGCCACCACGGGTCACCCCAACCAGTCCGACATCGGTCAACGGGTCGACGTAGGAGGTGATGGGTCGCTACCGGGATCTCCGTCACCCCGGCCAGCGTGGCCTTGACCAGCTCGCCGGACCACGTGCCCGCGAGCGCCCGCGACAGCGGACCCGCTGGTCGACGAACGTGTCCAGGTTGGTTGCGGCAGTGGCGAAGTCGTCCTGGCGGGCGAGGAGTTCACCCTGGCCGAGGCCGTACAGCGTGAGGCGCCCAGGCTCCGGCGCGAACGTCATCCGACCTGCATGGCGGCGATGCGTCGCGGTAGCCACAAAGTGCTACCGCGGTAGGATGGCGGGGTGAAGCTCAGCATCAGCCTTCCGCCGGAGGACCTGGCGGCGCTGGACCGCTACGCCGAGGCCGCCGGCGTCACCAGCCGGTCGGCGGCGATCCGGCAAGCGATCCGCCAACTAAGCCACCCAGAACTCGATGACGCCTACGCCGCGGCCTGGGACGAGTGGGCGGCATCCGGTGAGGCCGCCGCGTGGGAAGAGACCGAGGGGGACGGGCTCACCGATGCTCCGCGGTGAGATCCGGCTGGTCGACCTCGACCCTGCCCGCGACGCCGAGGCAAACAAGCGGAGGCCCGCGGTGGTCGTGAGCAACGATCGCGCCAACGCGACCGCCGCACGGCTCGGCCGCGGGGTGGTCACCGTGGTCCCGGTCACCAGCAACCTGACCCACGTGTACCCGTTCCAGGTGGCCCTGTCCGCCGAGGAGACTGGGCTGCGCGTCGACTCGAAGGCGCAGGCCGAGCAGGTCCGGTCGATATCGCTGGGGCGGGTGGGTCCTACCCTCGGGCACGTCCCGGCGCGCCTCATGACGCGACTGGACGACGCCCTCCGCCTCCACCTGCAGCTCTGAGCGCCGCGGCACCGACGGCTCGACGGATGACGGCGGTGCGGCTGACGGTCAGCCGCCGGTCCGAGCCTGGGCGCGACCGTCACGGGCCGGCCGACTCGACGGCGGCGAACGGGTCGTCGAG
>JBOFLG010000013.1:0-7052 GCA_051657745.1 Dermatophilaceae bacterium
CAGGCGCTCGGCCTCCTTGCGGAGCAGTTCGGGAACCGAAAGCCCTAGCTCCGCCGCACGCCGCGCAAGAGCGTCGTACACATCGTCATCGATGTCGCGAATCTGAATCGTCTTCGGCATATCTGCACCTTAACATGCAGGCTCGCATGTCACTGCGCTGCGCGGATGTTTGGACCAGGGCACCAGCGGCACGACGTCGTGAACAGCACAGGGCCGTCGCTGACGACGGGCCTACCGCTGCGAGTGGGAAAGGGCTCGAAACCGAGAAGCTCGGAGCCCGCTGCGGCCCCGGACCGACACACCCCACGACCGAGCGCCGCCGCATCCGCCGACCGCTCCGTTCGCACACGTGTCCTGCGAGCCGCCGCCCTATCTCACCGCCGACTCCCAGGGCTTCATGATGATGCTCGACAGGACCACGTAGACCAGGCGACGCTCCAGTGCGAGACAGCACACAATCCGTTTGCAGGCTGTACATATCCACATCGCCTGGCCAGTCGACATCGACCGTGTTGGGCGGAGTGCCCGACGGCCGAGATCCGACGAGGCGACGTCGGTCAGCCAGCGTTCAAAAACCGATTGAGTTCGTGCCACCACCGTTGCCTAACGCTCGGATCCGCGAAGTACGGGTCGTGACCAGCATCGAGTTCGATGAGCCATCCGGCACGGAGCCTTTCGCCGGTGCGGTGGTGTGCACGTCGAGATACGGTGCGATCACGACCGCAGGTTGCGATCATCACGGGGCAGCTCACGTTCTCGAGTGGCAGGTGGCGAAGGCGGTCGATGAGAACCGATGCGGCCACGACCCAACCCCACGTCGATCCACCGCGCACGAGCTCTGGTTGGCGTGTGGCGAAGTCGACCAATTCCGTGGGTGCCTGTGTACGGCGTCCGGGTGGTCACCGAGTCGACCAGATGCACCCTGCCCGCGGTGCTCGGCCATCACAGTGCGGAGGCCAAGACCCGCAAGATGCCGGGCGACCGGGAGGCGGAGTTCCAGGCTGTCTCCGCGTCCCGGAATAAACAACACCGTCGCGCGGCGCTCTGGTCCCGTGTCCAGCGTTCCCACACGAACGGAGCAAGAATCGGTTGCGATCTCGGCGATGCGCCATCGAGCCATACCTTTGAATTTAGTGCGCAACGTTCAATGGCACGCACCTTCTGAGGGACGCGCCAAGGCCGGAGCGCATCCAATGGAGCGGCCACTCAGACTCGCTTGCGAGCAATCTCAACTTCAGCTCGGGCCCTTGCCGATGTCGAACTCGTTGCCGGCAGGGTCGCGCAAGCACGCCCAGGCGAACCCGTGCTCCTCGAAGTCGGCCACATGGACCGCCCCGAGTGTCACCACCCGATCTATCTCGGCCTTCCGGTCGGCGGTGTGAAAGTCCAGGTGCACTCGGTTCTTCACCTGCTTGGACTCGGGCACTTGAATGAACATGAGGGCCGGGCTGGTTCGCCCTGCCTGGTCCCGGTCCTGGCCGTGGACGAGCCCGATGGACGCGAAGAACTCACTCGCTCCGTCGTCGACCGGTCGCTCCAGCACCTTCGACCAGAACTGGGCGAGTTCGGCAGCGTTGCGACAGTCGAACGTCACTGCGGCCATGGACAGGGTCATGGTCGTACTCCTTCAAGGGGTTGGGTGGAATTGATCGGCCAGCACACTTCGGTGCGCAGCCGAGCTGGGTCAGCGGTGTCGGCCGGCGTTACCAAGTAGTGCTCGCGGATCGGCCCCGCACTACCCAGTGAACGCTCTGCCACATGGGCACCGAGGGCGCCGTACGTACGGTCCAGCTCGCTGAAAGCCCCGATGTGGAGCGCCGCAGCCACCCGGGCCGCCGGCACCTCGATGCACTGCACTCGGCCCCCCGGCGTGCCCACACCGTTCGTCGGTACGAAAGCCGACACCTCGGCCGCCCCTTGAGTGAAGAAGTCGTCGGAGTAGAGGCCCCCGCTTGGGCCACGCGGGACCAACTCGCCCTGAGCGACTACCTCGTACAGCTCGGGAAACACCTCGGCGCACCATTGATCTATGTCGCGCCGTCGGACCGACTCCGTGATGGCGTACGCCCGCTGCGCGGGGATGTTTCGGACCTCGACCGACAGCGGCGCTGCCGGGTCGGTGAGCAGAGATCGCAACGACTCGACGGCGGCGTGGGTTTGATCGAGCGTACGCTCGAGACGGTCGAGATGAGCCATCACCGCTCGGTTCCGCGTCACAGGATCGGGAGCGTCGAGTACGATCCGGATCTCTTTCAGCGGCATATCGAGATCGCGGAATCGGCGAATCACGTGAGCCGCCGCTACCTGCTCGGTCGAGTAGAGACGATAGCCGGACGCCGGATCCACCGCGGTCGGCACCAGAAGCTCGATGTCGTGATAGTGCCGCAGCGCCTTCACGCCGAGGTGTGTCAGTCGGGAGAACTCCCCGATGGTCAGCGACGTGCTCATGCCGGGAGTCTGACCCCTCCCGTGGCAGGAGGGTCAAACCGACCGCGGACCGCTTGGTAGGTGTTGATCGTGGTCGCCAACGACGAGAGCCCTCTGCGGAGCACTTGTTGACAGCGATTTGGTATGCCCGAAGCTGGCGCCCTGCTTGACATGTCCGAAGACTGGCCTCAGCAGCGTGTCGATGAACGCCTGCTGTCTGATCCCGGGCAGCAGCTCGGTCCGCTCGGCGCGGATCACCAGATGCGCCCGGCCACCGAGGCCATCCAGCGACGATCGAGGTGATCTCCCAACGGGATTGACGCCGGCCGAGACCACCCATGTCGCGGCCAGCTTCACCCGCTGGCCGATCAGCGGTGAGAGCCCGGCTTGCTCGGCCAAAGCCATCACGGGGACCAAGCCCGCATCCGACACCAAGTGCTCGCCATCGAACATGGGCGTGTCATGGACCACGGATGCGATCAGTTTCACTTCCAGCGCCTTCGTGGGTGCGGACAGATATCAGGATCTCGACACTCCGACTCTTCCGCCCCAGAACCAGAAGGCACCTCACGTCCGCCCCGCCACACCAGCCCTCCCGGTCACCAGCAGATCATCCACGGATCCAGGCTGACCACCACCCGACTCCCCGACCTCACCGAGTCCGGCCGAGCACCGCAACGTCGCACGCCAGCTAGCCTGCATGCCGGGCGATTCGGCAGGCGACCTGTCGGCCACCGTGCTAAGTGCCCGGGCCCGATAGCCTCACCCGACGGCCCAAGTGGGGTCGAGTCGCCGAGACGAGGCGCTATCGGTGATGCCCTCTACTGACAGTTCCACGGGTACTCAGCACCGACGGCTTCTTCGCATGCCTTCTTCGCACCGTCGATCTGCGCGGTCATATCGAAGCCGAGCGGCTCGCCGGCATTGACCTTCGACTTCGCCCTCTTCAGGGTTTCAACGACGCCGTCCGGCACGTCGGTGGTGCCCCAGCCGTAGTCGAAGTTCCGGTCGTTGGCGATGTCCTCGCTGTAGATCCAGGTGTACTGATAGGAGTTCTTCAACGCGTGGTACGTGTTGTGCTCCAGCAACCGCATTCTGTCCGCCTCCGACATGAAGTGCGGCGGCCGGGCACCGTAGTAGCCCGGATTCTGCTTCTCGTCGAACAGGTCCAACATCAGATCGACGTAGACCGCATGGTCCACACGGTACGCCTCGTCGTACCGGGCTCTCAACGCCGGATCGAGCAGCGCCGAGGTGGCGGAGTCGTCGAGCAGTGGCTTGACCATGCTGAAATGGTCGGCCGTCGTGGCGTAGTAGGACATCTCGTTGCCATCAGTGATCATCGTCTCCGGGCCGGCCCCCTCCAGGAGCCCGTTGATGAACGCCGGCAGGAGACCGTAGCCGTGTTCGCGTAGGGCGTCCCGCTGCTCGGCCTCGGTGCTGTAGCTGTGGTAGACGTCTTTCACCCAGGTGTACAGACCGAGACTGTAGATCTGTAGGTCCGGGTCCTCGGCGACCACGGCGCGGGCGAACTCGGCACCGCGAGCCCGCACCTTTGCCTCGTATTCCTCGAAGGTGTGGGACCCGGCACCGACCTGCTCGCTGTAGAGCCACGGGGACTTGCCATACGCCTCGGGGTCCAACGTGATGCCCCGGATCGGGCCGGCCGCGGCCGTGCGAGCCACATTGCGGACATTGCTCAGACCACCTGCCCAAACGTCGTCATCGAACCAGTCCCAGTTCTCGTCGGTCGCCGAGTTCACTCGGATGAAGTTGTCGACCATGGTCTCGGGCTTCGCCGCCTGGAGTTCCTCTCGCTCCGCGGTGAAGTTCGCCTCCGGCACCGCGGCACCGAACACCCGAGAGTTGTCCAGCGTCGAGAGTTGGAGGTGAGTACCCGAGAACAACCCGAGCTTCTCGACTTCCGACACCTTTTCGCGGAAGGTGGCAGCATCGGGTGCCGACCAGCTCAACTCGATCAGCTTTTTCTCCGCGGGTTCGGTCGCCGTGGGTTCAGGCTCTGTGGTCGACGCTTCAGGCTCGGTCGCCGTGGCTACAGGAGCGGTGGCCACCTCACCGTCTGCTGAGACAGCGGAGTCCGGCCTCTCCGGTGCGGGCTGGTCGACGGCATACGTGCCGGCGAGAGTGACACATGCCATCAGGACATCGAGCAACCACCGACGGCGTTTCGGCACGCGAGAAAACATGGAGTTCCCTTCAGATCGAGTGTCAAGGAACGTAGTGCACGGGCAACGGCCGGTCACCCGACCGAAGGCCGGTCGCGTGAAATCGACGGCGGGCGGAATGGGTATTGCTACCCAGGGACCAGCGGGCTCTGGTCAGCGAGGAGGCCAAGGACACCCTCCTGGAGCTGTTTCTCCGATCCGATCTTCGTGCTGGCGCTCACGCAATGCACGGCGTTTATGGCCGCTGACTCGAAGATTCCTTGAGTGGCAGTTCAGCTTGCGGGTTGGAGGGTCACTGCGTATCCCAGTTGCTGGAGTTGGCGGATCGCATGGCGCTTGGTGTGGATGGGCTGGATGCGGTGGTAGTGGTCGGCGCCGAGCTCGTTGTAGAGCGCCCCGGTCTGCGCCATGCTCCAGATCGCCACAAGGATGCTGTGCTGGGTGGCGACGATGGCCTTGGATTTGCCTCGCCGGCTAGCGAGACGTCGGTAGCGGGCTCCGAGGAAGCTGTCCTTGTGGCGGGCAGCGTTCATCGCCGCGGTGCCCAGCACGGCCTTGAGGTAGGGGTTCCCAGGACGGGTGTGGGTGCTTTAGTCCGGCCGGCGGTGGGGAACCTTGTCATGTCGGCGCCGGTCTCGGCGGTGATGACCTGTGCGGCGGTGGCACCGATGCCCGGGATAGAGCAGATCAGGTCGCAGAATCCATGAAAGGGCTCGGTGACCACCTCGATCCGTGCGGTCAACTCGGCGATCGGCGCGGTGTGCTGGTCAATCAGGCCCAAGTGGAGGCGGACCATGAACGCGTGGTGCTCGGTGAAGCGCCCGGCTAGCGCCTCGACCAGCTGCGGTGTCTTCTTACGCAGGCTCTTGTGTGCCAGGTCGGCCAGCACGTGGGGGTCGCGTTCGCCTGCGGCTAGGGCTTGCATCATCGCCCGCCCGGAGACACCAACGATGTCGGTTTCCACCGATGAGAGCTTGATCCCGGCGTCCTTGAGCAACTTTCTCCAACCGTTGCACCTCACGAGACCGTTCCCGGGTGGTCGCGGTCCGGGTGCGGGTCAGATCCCGCAATTCTCGGATCGGTTGCGGTGGTACGAACGAGGCACGCACCAGGCCGTGGGCGCCGAACTGGGCCAGCCAAGTCGCATCGGAGATGTCGGTCTTGCGCCGGGCAGGTTCTTGGCGTCACGGCGTTGACCAGCATCACCTCCACCCCGCCCAGGTCCTCAAGCAGGTAGTAGAAGGGTTTCCAGTAGTCGCCGGTCGCCTCCATCACCACACAGGTCACTTGCGCGGCCGCGAGTTGCTCGCGCAGCGCAAGGATCTGATTGGTCGTCGACCCCCACGTGGTCACATCCTCGGCTATCTTCTCACGACCACGACCACGACCACGACCACGACCACGACCACGACCGGCGATACGCACGCAGACCTTGGCGTCCTTCTTCGAGATATCCAGGCCCGCGCATCGCGGGTGCATCACATCCATGACCGATCACTCCCACCTGCTCGTTGTTGTTGGGGTGGTGCGTCGCGGGGAGAGCAGGGATCAATTCAGGAGTCTGACGCTCGTGCTCGACGGCGACAGTCCACGATTCCCGTGGAAGCCCTCCATCACCATGCCGATATCCAGGCGCTCTGGCACTACAGTCAATTCGGCGTTCAGCCCCGACGCACATCCCACGATTCTCATCCCACTCGGGTGGTGAACACCATCGCCTCACGACCACGAGCGGCCCCGCCGATCTTCGTTCCACCACGACGGGCCCACGGGCCCCGGGTTGCTGATATGTAGGGGCTTCTTGTCAAGGGATTGATGATCCTTGCCGTGCTCTGGTGGGCATGGGTCGGCTATGCCTGGCTGACGAGCGTGGTCGACCCGGAGGAGGGTGGCGTCCGGATCGCGATCTTCGTTTCGATGGCCGCCATGCTGATCACCGCGCTCGCGGTGCCACAGGCCTTCGGGCGCGGACGCTTTGGGCTCCGCCATCGCCTACACGGTGGTGCGACTCGGACAGCTTGCGCTCTTCTGGTTCGCCAGCGGCCAGGACGCCGGCACGCGCCGGTCGGTGGTCGACCTGGCGATGAGCACCGCGCTCGGCGTCGGCCCGCTGTTCACGGCCGCCTTCGCCGCTGGCTGGGCACAAGTCGGCTTATGGCTGCTGCCCCTCGCCTTGGACTACGGCGGCCCGATAGTGACAAGCAGCCCCCGGCTGGCGGCTCTCTGCGGAGGACTCCCCGCTGACCATGCGGTCGGCAGCGGCAGTGTCGACCCGGCAGTTCTCCTTCGACACGCCGGCGATCTGGCCAGACAACTGCCGGGTCGGGGTCAGCGACCGCTGTAGTTGGGAGACTCCGCGGTCATCTGTACGCCGTGCGGGTGCGACTCGGTGAGTGACGCCGAGGTGATCCGGACGAAGCGACCGTTCTCCTGCAGCTC
>JBOFLG010000014.1:0-2055 GCA_051657745.1 Dermatophilaceae bacterium
TGCTCCGTGAGCATGAACATCACGAGTGCCCGGGCACACGAACTCGCCCGTCGCACAGCAGAGTTGGCGGGCACCTCGCAGACCAGGGCGGTCGAGAGCGCTCTAGAACGCTACCTGCGCGAACTCGAGAGCGAGCACAGCGCGGCCATCGCCCGCGTGGACGACGTACTCGGTGCCCTGGATGCACGGTTCATTGATGACGACCGGGCCGCGCTGCGCATCCGGTGTGATCGAATCCGATCCGGTGGCCCCGGGCGATGGCGCCCGACGTGGCCGAATCGGCTACTCCGGGTGTGGTGCTCGGGCGGATCGCAGGATGCCGGGTGGTGGTCAGGCGGCGGAGCGCAACCGGGACGCCACCGCCATCGCGATGGCGTGGCGCTGCTCGTCGGTGTACGGGCCGTCGGCTCCCAGGACTCGGCGGAGCATCCGGCGCTGGCAGAGGTGGACTCCCTGGGCGACCCGGTTCTTCCGCTGGCGTGGCAGGCGGGCGCCGACGAAACACAGTGCGGGGATGACGGGGACGCTGGCGTAGCCGGTGTCGCCCAACGCCTCGCGAACCAGGGCGCATTGCCGGTGCACAGCGTGCAGCAGTCCGTCCTGATGCCGGCCGCGGACCTTCAGTATCTCGTCGGGGAGGCTGGCCCGGCGGGGGTGCTCCACCGAGATCGTGGCGCGGGAGTAGTGCTTGGTGTCGATCACGAACACGCCGGCGGCTCCGATGAAGAGGTGGTCGACGTTCGAGCGCTTGCCCGGCACGCGTCGGTCATGCAGCGCGTAGCCAGCGCCAGCATCGACGAGTGCGTCGAGGGCGGCGCCGGCCTTCTCCTCCCCGATGGCGCCGATCTTCCACGCCTGGGTGCTCTGCGGGCCGTGCGGATGGCGGATGGTGTCGACCGCCCGCCAGAGCCAGGAGTGCGCGGCCCGATTCGCGTCGTCCGTGGCTGTGCGTCGGGCAAACTCGCGCCAGGCGCTGGCGCCGGCCACCCCGACGTCGAGCACCAGCGGCTCGCTCGGCTGGTGGGCAGCCGGTGTGGCGGCCCTGAGCTCACGCGGCCGGTGGGCAGCCGGAGGGGATCCGGGCCCGGTCGAGTTGTGGGCCGCCGGCTCGTTCCCGAGTTGATCGAAGCAGGCCAGGCAGATCACGCTCGTGGAGCCGCGGTCGTAGGCGGCGCGCTCGCCCTGCGCGAGGATGGTGCCGCATGCGCAGGTGGCGGCGTAGCGAAGTCGGCGGACCTTGATCTCGGCGACGTCCATCAGTGCTCCCTCCCGAAAGTCCCGGCGCACCGGTTTGGCATTGCAGACCCGTGGGCAGCGCCAAGCGTGCCGTGATCGGTACGCGACAACCGTAACCATGCGGTGCGGCGCAGACCTGAGAACAGTCGAAGACGAGGTGCTCGGCCCATGACGTCGCGATGACAAGACCAGGCGAGGGTGGGTGGTGGTCGGCCGGGTGGCACGTCACCACGCCGGGCGCGGGGGTGGCTGCGTACTCGCCGGGTCCACCCGCCGATCATCGTCGGCGGTGCCGGTCAGTCCTGCGCGTCGCCGATCAGCCGCCGGTAGGCGTCCTCGTAGTGGATGACGCCCCGCAGCACCTCGAGGACGGCCGCAGTGAGTTGGCCCGGCGGCAGGTCGAGGTCGCGCAGCTCGGCCCGCTCGGGCACGTCTGCGACGGCGGCGCGGAGCCGCTGCTGCTCCCGTCCGGTCAGGTGGTAGTCCTGCGCGATATCGACCAGGCAGTCACGGATGACGAATCTGGCCTCGCCGGGCGCGGAGGCGAGGGTGTCGAGGGCCGCGTCAAGCCAGTCCTCGCCGTCCAGGTCGCTCTCGGCGGAGTCCGCGATGGCGGTGAACATCTCCAGATGCACCATCCACGCCGCCGGGGCGGACTCCTCGTGCTCGTCGTAGGGGAGTGCGACGGCGCGCTCCACCATCGCGCGGGCACGGTCGTCATCCGCAGCGTGCAGGGCCCGGTGCGCCTTCGCGAGCAGGTTGGCGGCGGCATCCGACTTGGCTTGGCTGAAGCGTGCGGTGGCGGCGCCCGCGCGCAAC
>JBOFLG010000015.1:0-16006 GCA_051657745.1 Dermatophilaceae bacterium
ACAGGCCGGTGATCCCCAGGGTGCGCACCAGTTTGTCCATCCGGCGGGTGGACACCCCGAGCAGGTAGCAGGTCGCGACCACCGTGGTCAGTGCCGCCTCCGCTCGCCGGCGGCGGGTCAGCAACCAGTCCGGGAAGAACGACCCCTCGCGCAGTTTCGGGATCGCGACGTCGATGGTGCCGGCGCGGGTGTCCAGGTCCCGGTGCCGGTACCCGTTGCGGCGGTTGGTCCGCTCCTGGCTGCGGGTGCCGTACTCCGCCCCACACACGCTGTCGGCCTGCGCTGATAGCAGCGCGTTGACGAACGTGGTGAGCATCTCGCGCATCAAGTCAGGGCTGGCCTGGGCGAGCTCGTCGTGCAGGAAGCGGGCAGGATCGATACTGGGTCCGGCGGTCATCGTGATGGCTCCATTCGAGAGTGCTTGGAAGGTTCACTCGAAGGATCACGCGGTGACCGTCACCTACCTCGGTAGCGACACGCTCACCAGGCGCCCGTACACCACCCTGCCGGACTCAACCACTCCTACCTCGCCCGCGCCCTGGGCGAGGCTGCGATCGCGGCCAGCAAGACCGACACCTTCCTCGGCGAGAGGTACCGACGCATCGCCAGACGCCGAGGCAAGAAGAGGGCGATCGTCGCTGTCGGTCGCTCCATCCTGGTCATCGTCTGGCACCTCCTATCAGACCCCGAGACCGACTTCATCGACCTCGGCCCAGACTTCTACGACACCCGCGGCGGACCTTAACGCGCCATCCGCAACCACGTCCGTCACCTCGAAGCCCTCGGCTACCAGGTCACCCTGCACCCCGCCGCCTGACTCACCATCAGACCCTTCCCGGCTCCGCTGCGCTCCGCCGGGAGCTGTCGCCTGCCCACTCACCTTTGATTTTCGAACTAGCTACGACCTCCTCACCGCGTTCCACCTCCACTCCTCCCGGGGTCGGGTCGCGGTCAACGATTTCGCGATCCTCCCGACGTATGCCGGGACCCTGGTCCGTGACACCCCTCCGTCTATGACACCTACCCCGCGACCCACGCCCTGTGCGGGGCACACCTGTATCTGTAAGCTGACCGCGGTCGCTGAGCAACATCCCGACCTGATCTGCCCACCCAGGCCCGGACCGTGTTAGTACTCCAGTCCGACCTGGCTCACCGAGATGGGGTTCTCGTGGGCGCGGGTGCTTGACCTGTGGGCAACCAGGGCGCATCCGGTGTGCTGGTGGGGACCGCGCGGCGCGGAGGTCTCTCTGCGTTAAAGTGGGTACACGCCTGAGAACATTCCAGGCGCATTCCAGGCGCATTCCAGGCGCATTCCAGGCGCATTCCAGGCGCATTCCAGGCGCATTCCAGGCCTAGAGTGTCGCGTGCTGAAGCAGACGGTCGCGAGGGCGGCCCGCAGAGGAGGGGGACTTCCGTGGACGAGCGTGACGGGGTCCCGTCGGCGACGAGGACCCGGCGAGAGCAGATCGCTGAGAACGGCGTCACGGTTATGGCCTATGGAGCAGCCCGCTACCACGCCCAGGCCGCCGACCTCGCCCGGTCGCTGCGGCTGCATAGCCCGTCGCTCCCACTCGCGGTCGTTACCGACCGGCCTGCGGACCCATTCCTCGACGCTCTGTTCGACCACGTCGCCCCGCTCCCGCCGGGCCTTCCGGCCGACGGCCGGGCGAAACTCGACCTCGACCTGCACTCGCCGTTCGAGCGGACCCTGTACCTGGACTCGGACAGCCTGGTGTTCCGCGACGTCAGCTTCGTCCTCGAACGATATCGGAGCCGCGAAGTCGTCGTCCTCGGGCGGCAGATCACGAAGGGCCACTGGTACGGCGACGTTCCCGCGCTCTGCCGCCTCGCCGGCTGCGCGAGCATCCCGCAGTTCAACGGCGGTGTCCTCTACTTCGCCGACGCCCACGTCACGCGGGCGGTATTCGAGTCCGCTCGCGAACTCGCGAGCCGCTACGCCGAACTCGGCCTCGACCGGTTCAACGGCGGCATCGCCGACGAGCCGCTGCTGGCCGTCGCGCTCGCCCGCCACGGCGTGACGGCCGACCCGAGGGACGGTGACACCTCGGTGAGTCTGCTCGGGCTACAGGGCGAACCCGACCTTGACATCACCAGGGGCCGGGCGACCTTCGTCAAGAACGGGCGGCGCGTCGCGCCTGCGGTGGTCCACTTCGCCGCGCAGTACGCGGAACCGGACGCGCCCGAGGGCAGGTACTACCGGGCGGCACGAGCGGCGCTACGACAGTGGTGAGCGTGCCCGGCCCACGCCGATCCTCCGCCAGCGCGCTGCTCCGTTCAGGTGACGCCGATCCGTTCGGCTCCGGCCACGGAACCTCGTGGATACGTTCTGCAACCAATCACGTTGCCACCGCTAGCGTCCGGGAGTTGGAGTTGTCAGAACTGGATCGAGCCGGCGATGTCGGTGACGACCCGCTGTTCCAACTGGTCATCCTGTTTCACGCCGACCTCCCCGTTCTCGAACGGACGCTCCCCCGGTTCCTCGACGCGCTGACGGCGGGCACGCGGCAGACCTACGAGGTCGTCCTCCACTGCGACGGCACGCCGGTGGAGGTTGCCCGTGAGTTGCTGGACCGGCAGGAGCGGTGGGGTGTCGACGAGATCCGGTTCCGGTCGCGGCAGCGGTTCACGGCGAGCGGGGACCGGTCCAACAACGGGCACCGGCGGCTGTTCGGCGGCCGCAGCCGCTACGTCGTGGTGGTCGAGGACGACGTGCTCGTCGAGCGGATCGACGCGTCGTTCGACCCGTTGACGGCGTGGCGAGACCTGTTCGAGGCGCACACCGAGATCGTCGCGGCCTGTGCGATGGCCGACCACGGCGACTGGGCCTGGGCCCTCGACGACGTCGCACCACCCGTCGCACCCGGCCTGCGGTCGGTGAACCGCGTCGCCACGCATCTCGTCGCGTACGACCGGACGCGGTTCCTGCCCGCGGCCGCGCGGTTCGGCGCGTTCGACCTGGACGTCTTCGTCGACCGCGAGGACCTGAGTTACAACTGGGAGGACCTGGTGTCGCACGTGGGGACCACCGGCGGGCGACGGATCGCCAGCCCCGAGGGCTGGCCGCTGCGGGCATACCACTGCGACCGCAAGATCGCGGCGGGCTCGATGCACAACACCCAGGACACGCGGGTCAAGCAGGCCGTGCTCGATCACCTGCTCGGGGTCGCGCGGTGAGGCGCGCGACGTGGGCGGCCCTGCTCGAGCCGGCCGTTCACCTCTCGCCGGCGTTCCGGCGGCGGCACGCCCGGGTCCTGGCCGCGCTCGAACCCGGAGCCACCCCGGCCCGCGCGAGCGCGGCGCGCGCGATCGCGGCGGAGGACCCGCGAGGCGCCTGCCGCCTGCTCGCCGGGTCGGCGCCGCAGCACAGTGCGGGCGTGCCGCGCGGGTATCGCGTCGAGGGTGTCCCATTGCCTGTGGCCGTCCGCGAGGGACTGCAGAACCTCGGGGACGTCCTCGCCGTCCTCGCGGGGTTCCCACCGCTGCACAGCTGTGCCGTACCGATCCACCCCGACCGGCGAGCCGTGGTCGTGCCCGATCCCGCCGGCGACCTAGTCGCCATTTGCTGGCCCGCGGGGTCGCTCCCGGTGCGCGAGGCGAACCGGGAGCGGCTCGCCGCCCTGGCAACCGCACTGACGCGCGATGTCATGGCGGTGAGCGCGCCCGCGGTGGCGACGGTCCTGCACGTCGACAGCGGCGACCCGTGGGTGCTCGCCCCCCACCACGGCACGACGGTCGAGGACCTGCTGCGCGAAGGCCCCGTGGACACCGCGACTCGCCAGGCCCTCGTCGAGACCCTCGCCGAGCTACGGCGCGGCTTCCTTGACGAGGGCTGGGTGTGGCAGGGCTTCGCCCCACGGAACATGTTCCTCACCGCCGCGGGCCTAGTGCTCATCGACTTCGAGGAGTGCGTTGACATTGACGCCGACCCGGTCCGCGCGGCGGAGTGCCTCATCTGGCACGAGCTGTTCTTCGCCGACTCCCTCACCGCCGACGAAGCGACCCGGGTCTTCGTCGAGCATCCGAAGACCCCGGACATCGAGCCAGAGCACGTGCTGGCCGCCGACGCCTTCGAGTCCGCGGTGCTCGGCAGGGAGGAGTTGCGCTGGGTGGAACGGGTGGACCTGCTCGCCCGCTCCGCCCGGATCGAGGGCCGGCACTCGCGGCCGAACGGCGAATGGCTGTCCGGGCACGCGCTCGGGCACTTCTGGGGCGACTTCGTCCCCGACGAGATCGAGGCGGAGATCTTCCGCTGCCTCGACGGCATGACCGGCGCGCAGGACCTCGCCGCCGTGATGGAGGTGTTCGAGGTCGCGATGGAGGCCGACATCGACGCCGTGCTACTCGCCGAGGCCCACGGTGATGCTGTAGCGGAGCCGGTCCGCACCATCGCCCTCGCCAGAGCGCTGGGGACGGACTCCGCCCAGCGGCTCCTCGACTTCAGGCAGTCCTGGGTGGGCTGGGCCGACACCGTCCTGCGGCACCCGGCGGGCGTCGCGGATCGGGCGATCGCCTGCCTGACCCTGGACGCGCTCGGCACCGATATCGCCGAGTTGCTGGTGGGTCGCAAGGACCACCACGACCGGCACCAGGCCGGACTCGTGGCGGCCGTCGAGCTGGGGCTTGGGTTCCTGCACGCCGACGGGAGGGACGACCGGTTCGTCGTGCACGCCGACGTCGAGGAGTTGGTGTCCGCGATCGGGGAAAACCTGCCGGAGAGCGGAGCCGATCTCACCTGCCTGCTCGACGAGGTCCGCGAGCGGATCACCCACTACAGCGTCGCCCAGTCGCACCCGGGCTACCTCGCCTTCCCCGACTCGGGCAACGCAGTCGCAGCCCTGGCCGGCGCCGTGCTAGCCCCGATGCTCAACCAGAACCTGATCGCCGTCGACCGAAGCGCGCCCGCGGCCACGTTCGTCACCGTGCAGGTGCTGGAGTGGCTGCGCGAACTCGTCGGATACGGGTCGCGGCCGCTCGACGAACTGCGCGGCGTGCGCGACGTCGCCGGGCTGCCGACCAGCGGCGGGCACATGTCCAACCACATCGCGATGCTGGCAGCACTGGGGACGGCCTTCCCGGAGGCACGGGCGAAGGGGCTGCAGGCGCTGCCCACGCGCCCGGTCGTCGTCATGGCCGGGCCGATCGCGCACTACTCGCACAGCGACGCCGCCTTCCACCTCGGGCTCGGCTGGGACTCGGTCGTCACCGTCCCCGCGCTGCCCGGATTCACCACCGACCCGACGGCCGTCGAACGGGTGCTCGCCGACCCGCCCGAGGGGACGACCCCGTTCATGGTCGTCGGCGTCGCCGGCAACTGCCGCACCACGGGCCTGGACGACCTGACCGCGCTGGCCGACGTCTGCGCCCGCCACGGTGTCTGGTTCCACGCCGACGCCTGCCACGGCGGCAGCCTCATCTTCGACCCCAAGCAGCGGAGCCGCTGCCTCGCCGGGATCGAACGGGCCGACTCGATCTCGCTCGACCCGCACAAGGGCCTGTTCAGCCCGTACCCGTCGTCCTACGTGCTCTTCCGCGACCGGGGCCGGCTGGTCCAGTTCAGCCGGCACACCGACGCCGTACTCGCGGACGGCTGCTGGGACCTCGGGCTCGTCACCCCGTTCGTCGGCTCCAGCGCCTTTCAGGCGCTGCCGACCTGGATGCTCCTCAAGAACGTCGGCACCCGCCGGCTCGGCGAGATCGTCGCCGCCCGCACCGAACTGGTCCGGCTGCTGTCCCGGCTGCTCACGGACTCGGGCCTGTTCGTCCAGCTCAACGATGTCGACTTCTACCGCCTCGCGTTCGTCCTCTGCCCACCCGCGGCACGTGCGGTGCTCCGCAAGCTGCCTGCGGAACGCCGTGAGGCGGCCGTCGCGACCATCGGCGCCTACACCTCGCGGTTGAACGAGGCGCTCTACCAAGCGGGCCGGGTGTGCTTCGACGAGCACACCCTGCGCGACCTCGACGACCGGGTGGGACTCGGTCCGGATCGGACCTTCACTGTGATGGCGGCCTGCCCCGGCAACCCCCTGACCACCGTCGACCAGATCGAGGCGGCGGTCGGCGAACTCATCGACACCGCCCGGGATCTCACTTCACCGCTCCTCGACGCGTTGACGGGCTCGACACCCGAACCCCCCAGACCGCTCGCCGGTCCCGCGGGATGGAGCGACGCATGATCGCCACAGCGGGCCACGTCGTCGGGGCCGTACAGCAGATGCTCACCCGGTTCGACGGCATCGAGGGAGCGTTCGTCTACGGCTCAGTCGCGCACGGAACGGCACGACCGGGCAGCGACATCGACCTGTTCGTCGTCACCGTCGCCGACCTCGGTCCCGAGGTCCGTGCCCATCTCCACTCCGCCGTCGAACAGCTGCAACGCGGGCTTGGCTACCGGCCCGATCCCGTCCACGTCGTCGAGGTATTCTCGGCGGCTCAATGCGCCGACGCGCTCGCCGGACCCCTGGTGCTCCGCGCGAACCACCTGGTCGCTGACGGCAGGCCCATCGACCAGATCGCCCTCAACAGCGACGACCTCGAGATCCTCCGTGCCCTGCAGGACCGACGGCTGGTCGTCCGCCACTCGCCGGTCGTCGACGGCCTCACCGCACTCGCCGGCCGCCAGGTCACCGACGCGGCCCGCCGACTCAACGTGTTCGACCGACAGGTACTGACCGGTATCGGTCGCAGATCCAACAACGCTACGCCCGCACCCGTTCCGACCCAGGAGGACATGCCGTGACCACCGTCCGGTCGACCGATCGCCTGGTCCGCTCGCCCGCCTTCGTGCTCAGCTCGACCCGCTCGGGTTCGACTCTGCTGGGCCGCCTGCTCAACTCGCACCCGCAGATCTGCGCTCCGCACGAGTTGCACGTCGCCGAACTCGCGGTCGAGCTACCCACTCGCTACGTCCGCCTCGCGATGGATGTCGCCGGGCTCGACCGCGACGACCTGAACCACC
This sequence comes from Dermatophilaceae bacterium, assembly GCA_051657745.1. Lineage (GTDB taxonomy): Bacteria > Actinomycetota > Actinomycetes > Actinomycetales > Dermatophilaceae > JBOFLG01. The sequence continues at coordinate 6,977 of JBOFLG010000015.1, forward strand.
TCCTGTGGGACCGCGTCCTGCACCAGCAGCTGACCGCGTCCGGGAAGGACGTGATTGTCGACAAGACCCCGAGCAACGTCCTGATCTGGCGCCGGATCGACGCGTGCTGGCCCGACGCCCGCTACGTCTTCCTGCTCCGGCACCCCGCGCGCATCCTCGACTCCACCCTCAGGGTCCGGGCACCGGACAAGACTGTCGACGAGGTCCAGGCGGTGGTCGAGGACTTCCTCGGCGCCATGCAGGACGCGATGGCCCACCTCGACGGGCTGACCGTTCGGTACGAGGACCTCACCCGCGACCCCGTCGCCGTAACCCGGCAGGTGTGCGAGTTCGCCGGTGTCGAGTGGGAACCCGCCATGCTCGACTACGGCGCCCACGACTACGGCCCGTTCCTGGCGGGCATCGGCGACTTCACCGTCGAGATCCGCTCCAGCCGGGTGATCCCGGAGCCCGCCACCCCCAACGCCTGCGATCTCCCCGAAGCCCTGCTCCCCGCAGCCCATGCCTGGGGATACATCGGGGCGCACCGATGAAGGCGCTGCCCGTCGACAACCACTCGCACTCGCAGTGGTCGTGGGACGCCACGGACGGCGACATGGCCGGCAGCTGCGAGGCGGCAATACGCGCAGGCTTGCCCGCGATCGCGTTCACCGACCACGCTGACTTCACGCCGTGGTCCTACCCGTCGACCGGCGCTCGAGACACCCCCACGCTCCGCGTAATCGGACCGCACTCCGCTGGCGGGGTACTGAACGTCGACGGTTACATGAAGTGCCTCGACCAGTGCCGGGAGCAGTTCCCCGAGCTGCGCATCATCGCCGGCATTGAGGCTGGCGAGCCGCACCTATTCGAGAAGGAGATCACCACCGTTCTTGACGCCGGCTCCTTCGAGCGCGTCCTTGGTTCCGTGCACTCCATCGAGATGGGGGAGGGCCTCGTCTACGCGCCGACGCTGTTCCGCTCGTACCCTCCGCACGATGTCATGCGCATGTACCTGGCCGAGGTCCTGCGAATGGTCGAACAGTCGACCGTCTTCCAGGTGCTCGCCCATATCGACTACCCCATGCGAGCCTGGCCCCGGTCGGCCCCACCGTTCGATCCGACGTCCTTCGAGGATGACTACCGGGCGGTCCTTCGAGAACTCGCGCGCAGTGAGCGGGCCCTCGAGATCAACACGGCCGGTCCGTGGCCAGCGCAACATGTCCTGTCATGGTGGCACGAGGAGGGCGGCGCAGCCCTGTCATTCGGCGCCGACGCCCACGAACCGTCTGACGTCGGCAAGGACTTCGACCGGGCAACGGCCCTGGCTCGAACCGCCGGGTTCGGACCAGGTCTCGACCAGTTGGACTTCTGGAGGCGCGCATGAATCGCCTCGTACCGTCGCCAGTGTTCGTGCTGTGCCCGATCCGTTCCGGCTCGACCCTCCTCCGGTGCATCCTGAACTCCCACTCCCGCATCTGCGCACCGCACGAGTTGCATGTTGCCGACCTCGAGGTCGACCTCACCACCACCCGGGTGCAGCTGGGGATGACCACCGCGGGTCTGTCCGGTGCCGGGTTGGAACACCTGCTTTGGGACCGAGTTCTTCATCAGCAACTCCGGACGAGCGGCAAGGACGTCGTCGTCGACAAGACGCCCGGCAACCTGCTCCTGTGGCGCCGGCTGCGCGACTGCTGGCCAGAGGCCCGATTCGTCTTCCTCCGGCGTCACCCGGCCCGGATACTCGCCTCTGCGCTCGCCGGTCGCAGCGGCGATCAGACAGCCGACCACGTGACCAACCTGGTGTTGCGGTATCTCGAACTCATGGACGAGGCCGCCCAAGAGTTGCCTGGCCACCAGGTCACCTATGAGTCACTCGTCCGCGACCCCGCCAAGGTGGTGGCCGAGCTATGCGAGCAGATCGGCGTCGGTTTCGAGCCAGGGATGCTGGAATACGGCCGGTCCGACCACGGCCCGTTCGTGTTCGGGATAGGCGACTTCGGATCCGGTATACGCAGCGGGCGCGTCCTCGACGGAGAGGCCGGGATCGACCCGGCCACCATCCCCGACCAGTTCCGCGCCGCGACCCGCCGTTGGGGTTACCCGACGGCATGAATCCCGCAGCGCTCCTGCAACGGCAGGCCCATCGCAGGCGGGACGCCCTGTGGGTGCTGGAGGACCTCGACGTCATCGCGCGCTGGGCCGACCTCGGTGAGGCCGTGCTGTGCGGAGCGGTCGCACACAGCTTGGTCGTCGCCCCGGACATCGACGTCGAGATAGTCGGCGATCCCGACGTCCGCCGGGGGTTCGCCCTGATCGCCGAATGGGCTTCGCGGCCCTCTGTCAACCGAGTTCTCTTCCTGGACGAACTCGGCGGGCCTGGAGGCGGCCTGGGCTGGCAACTCAACTACCGGTACGGGGGCCAGGACTGGACCGTCCAGATGTGGCTCCTTCCGCCCGGCTACGCCGGTCCGAGGGCTGTCGACCTGGTGGAACCGCTGCGCCGAGCGCTCACCCCGTCCAGCAGGGCGGCGATCCTCGCGATCAAGGAGGCCCTGGCCGCCCGGCGGCACAATGGCATCTCCCTCGACGTGTACCGCGCTGTCGTCGATGACGGCATCCGCGATATCGTCGGGTTCGACAACTGGCCTGGCTTGCGCACCGCCCCCGGCGACCTTGTGCGCTGGCAACCGGCCGGAGCGACCGGATGAGGACACGACGCCGGCGGCTACATCCGCTCGGGCGACTCGATCCCCAGCAGGCCCAAGCCGACGGTCAGTACCTGCGAGGTGATCGCGCTCAACCGCAGCCTGCTGTCCCGGACCTGCTCGTTCTCGGCCCGGAGAACCGGGCAGTGCTCGTAGAACGTGGTGAACGCCGACGCCAGCGCGAGCAGATACCCGCACAAACGGTGGAACTCCAGCGAACGTTCGACCGACACGACGAGGTCCCCAAAGCCGACGAGGGCGAGCACCAGTGTGCGCTCGGCCGGCTCCGCCACGGCGACGGCCCCGTCCGCCCTGTGGAGGTCCTTCCCGACCTTGCGGAACAGGGCGTTGATCCGGGCGTTCGCGTACTGCAGGTACGGCGCGGTGTCGCCCTCGAAGGCCAGCATGCGGTGCAGGCTGAAGACGTAGTCCTTTCCCCGGTCGGTCGACAGGTCCGCGTACTTCACCGCACCGATGCCCACCGCCCGTGCCACGGCAGCGGCCTCGTCCGCGGGCAACTCGCGGTTCCTCTCGGCCACCTGCTGCCCGGCCCTGGTCACGGCCTCGGTGAGAAGGTCGATCAGCTTGACCGACACCCCCTCCCGGCTGCGCAGGATCTTGCCGTCCTCGCCGAGGATCGATCCGTGGCCGATGTGCTCGATCCGTGTTGTGTCCTCGACCCACCCCGCGTCGCGGGCGCTCTGGAACACCATCTGGAGGTGCGTCTGCTGCGGAAGGCCGACGACGTAGAGCAGCCGGGTGCCCTTGAGGTCACGCAGCCGGTGCCGGATCGCTGCCAGGTCTGTGACGTCGTAGCCGAAGCCGCCGTCGCGCTTGCGGACGATCAGCGGGAGCGGGTCGCCGTCACGGTTCTTGAACCCGTCGGGGAAGACGCACTCGGCGCCGTCACTGACCTGGATGAGCCCGAGCTGGGTGAGCTCGGCAATCACGTCGTCGAGCTTGTTGTTGTACACGCTCTCGCCGGCAAAGTCGCCGTCGGTGAGAAGCACGCCCAGCTGGTCGTACACCGCGAGGAAGTAAGCCTTCGACTGCTCGACGAGGATGGTCCACAGCCGCATGGTCTGCGCGTCGCCGCTCTGCAGGAGGACGACCCGGCTGCGGGACCTGTCCTTGAACTCCGGCCACGAATCGAACTTCTTCCGGGCGGCCTTGTAGAACGTTCCGAGGTCGCCGACGGAGAGCTCGTTCGCGGCCTCGGCCTCCCCGATGTCGAGCAGATGCTCGATGAGCATGCCGAACGGCGTACCCCACTCGCCGATGTGGTTCTGCCGCACAACGGTGTGCCCGCGCCACTCGAGCAGCCGGACGACCGCGTCACCGATGATCGTCGACCGCAGGTGGCCGACATGCATCTCCTTCGCCGCGTTCGGGGCGGAGTAGTCGATCACGACCCGGTCGGGGTGCGATGCCGGCGGCACGCCCAGCCGGTCGTCCGCGGCCATCTCGGTGGCGAGCCGCGACAGCAGGTCGGACCGCACGGTCAGGTTGACGAAACCTGCTCCGGCGATCTCCACCGTCTCGCACAGGTCATCGAGCTCGGACCGGGCGACGACCTCGGCCGCCAGTTCACGAGGGTTCCGGCCCAGCCGCTTGGCTGCGGCCAGCGCACCGTCGGCCTGGAAGTCCGCGCGCTGCGACCGTCGGACCGCGGGGGCGGAACCGTTTGCGCCTGCGGCGGCGAAGCCCGCGGCGAGCCGTTCGGACAGGAGGGATTCCAGGCTGGTCACAATGACACAGGTTACCGGCGACGGTCATCCCCATTCTGTTCGGTACATCAGCAACAACGGGGATCGATCACTACCGACGGACGGGGTTCACCGTGACTGCCGACCCGCTCATGATGACCCCTCTGGCCGTGCTCGTCCCGGAGGTCGGCGTGCTCAGCGAGACGTTCGTCGAGTGGGACTGCAACCAACTCCTGCCCGGCCGGACCGCGGCCGTCGCCGATCCACCGCCGCTCGGGGAGAGCGTGCTCGGGGAATCCGCATGGAAGGTCCGTGGGCCCCTCCTCGAAATACCACCGGAAGCCGGGGACCCACCGCCGACGCCCGAGCTTCAGGACGCCGTCGAACGGTTCCTCCGCGACCACGAGGTGCAGGTGCTGCTCGTGCAGTACCTCGACCTCGCCGACCGCTGGTTCGACCTGCTCGAACACCTTTCGATCCCGGTCTGGGTCCGCGGACACGGCGCCGACCTGTCCGCACGCCTGCACCCGCGGCACGCCCGCCTGGCCGGGCTGGCCGGCGTCATTGTCCCCACCCTCGCGGCTGCCGCACGGCTCGTCCCCGGCCTGCTGCCCGCCCATCGGGTGCACGTCGTCCCCAACCACGTCGACGTTTCCGCCCGGCCGCCGGGCCGGCACGGCGGTACGGACGTGCGGTGCCTGGCGGTCGGCCGGCTCGTTACTAAGAAGGGCCACGCCGGCCTGCTCCGCGCCTTCGCCGACGCCCGTCGGCACCAGCCCGGCATGACGCTCGACATCGTCGGCGACGGACCGCTGCGGCACGACCTCGCCGACCTGGTGTGCGCGCTGGACCTGGTGGACTCGGTCCGGCTGCTGGGCGCCCGGCCGGCCGAGGAGGTTCTCGCCCGCACCGCGCAGGCCGACATCGTCGTGCACCCGTCGGTGACGGGACCGGACGGCGACTGCGAGGGCCAGCCGCTCGCGGTGCTCCAGGCGATGGCCGCCGCGCGGCCGTGTGTCGTGACCGACCACGCCGGGATCACCGAGACGGTCACGGACGGCGAGAGCGCGGTGGTCGTTCCTGAGCACGACGTCGACCAGCTGGCCAAGACCCTCCTCGCGCTCGCCGAGCAGCCCGAGCTCCGGGCCCGGCTCGGCGACGCCGCCTGGCACGTTGCCGCTGCCCGGCACTCCCACCAGGCCGTGCGCCCCCGGCTGCTGCACTTGCTAGGGCTGGAAGACCACTTGTGAAGCCCGTCGCCCTGTTCCTTGTCAAGAACGGCATCGGCTACGGCCACATCCGCCGGGCTCTCCTCGTCGCCGGCGAACTTGCCCGCCGCGGCGAGCTGCGCCCGGTCGTCGTGAGCCAGGCCCGCACCCTCGACCTGCTCCGGACCTCGACCGTCCCGGTGCTAAACCTGCCGCTGCTGCACCGCGTGCCGTCGGCGGTCGGCGAGGACGCCTACCTCGACGTCCTCGAGCGGGTCGTCGAACGGCTCGCGCCCGCCGTCGCGATCGAGGACACCTACCCCGACCAGCGGTACGGGTCGCTCGCCGCGCTCCACGGGGTCCCGCGGGTGCTACTGCTGCGCCGCCTCGACGGCGACTCGTTCGACACCCTCCGCTCGCGCGGCGCCTTCGCGCCCTACGACCGGATCCTCCTCGCCCAGGACGCCGAGGACCTCGACGGCGAGGACCACAGCGGGGAGTCCCTGCTGGCCCTGCGCCGCAGCGACCGGGTGCTACCCGTCGGCAACATCCACCGGGTCCCGACCCCCGAGCAGGTCGAATCCGAACGGCGCCGCCACCCCGGCCCACTCGTGGTCGTCAACGGCGGCGCGGGAGGCGACCAGTTCCACGACGGCTACGGGCACCGGCTCCTCACCGCTGTCCACCGCACGGCGGCTGGCCTGCACGCCGCCGGGCACCCCGCCCGGTTCGTCGCCGTCACCGGCCCCTACTACGCAGGACCACCCCTCCCCGCGCTACCGAACCTGACCGTCCACCGGTTCACCGCCGCGCTGCCCGCGCTCCTGGCCGCCGCTGACGTCGCCGTCATCAAGCCCGGCAACAACGCCCTCGCCGAGGCCCTGCACGGCTCGGCCCATCTCGTCCTCGTCCCCGACGCTTCGTTCCTGGAGGGCACCGACGGCAACGCCAGGCGCGCCGTCGCGCGCTACGGAGGCACGGTCGTCGACGCCTGCGGCATCGATGGCGCCGTCCGGGCCGCGCTGGCCCGCACCGCGCCGCGCACGGAACGCCCACCCCACCCGGCGCACGCCCTCCGGGACGCGGCGGACGCCATCACCGCGACCGCCCGGACGCGGCCCCTCGTGCGCCCCCGCGAGGTCTTCATCCTCGTGCTCACGACCAGCGCCGGCCTGCGCATCCCGTCGTGGGCATCAGCGATCCACCCGCCCGCGACGGGCGGTGCACCGAGCCCGGTCGCGTTCGTCGAGGCCCCACCCGCCGGGCTCGCCCCGCAGGACGCCGTCGACGGCGGGACCGAGCTGCTCGTGTCGACCGGCTCGCCACCACCGGCGGTCGCGCGATGGCTGCGGGCGGCACCTCCCACACCCGCGCTGCCCGTCGTGCAGGCCGCCCGGGTCGTCGCCGGCCCGCACGACCCGCCAGGCCGGGTCCTGCAGACGCTCGCCCTGGCTCTCGCCGACCCCGCGGACCGCGCCGTCGTACTCGACCTGCGCCGCGGCGACCCGGCGTGCGGGAACCGAACGCTCGACACGGTCACGCGCTGGCTCGCCGAGCAGCCGCTGAGCACCGCGCCCGCCGCGCGCCTGATCACCGACACCGCCACCCGGCTGCTCCACGGAGGCACCCTATGACCGGCTCACTGCACCTGCGCCACCACGACGCCGACCTCGACGGTTTCGCCGCCCGCGTCACCGACCTCCTCCTGCGGGAGCCGCCGCTGCTCGTCGACCTGTCCGGGCACGACGAGCGGTGCGACCGGATCGACCTGCGCGCCCACGACCTCGCGGAGGACCCCGATGCTCCCGCCCGCTGACCTCGCCGAGCGCGTCCGGGAGGACGGCGTGGGCCAGTGGCCCGGCTTCGCCACCGGCGCGGCCCTGGAGGGCCTGCGCGACGACGCCGCCCGGCTGGCTACCGGCCCCGGCGCGCTGCACTTCCCGACCTCCACACGCGTCTGGGATCTCCACATGCACGGCCCCCGGTTCGTGGAACTGCTCGACCACACCGGCCTCGCAGACCTCCTCGACGACCTCCTCGGCCCCGGGCACCTGCTGTCTGACCACAGCCTCAACGTCGTCCACCACGGCGGCCGGGCCGACCGCTGGCACGTCGACTATCCTTACAACGAGATGCGCGACCTCACCGACGGCCCGATCCTCGCCGTCCAGTGCATCCTCGCCCTCGACGACTTCACCCCGGACAACGGCGCGACCTGCCACCTCCCCCGCAGCCACCGCCCGCCTCGGCGCCCCCCGCCCGACCTCGACGCCGACGGCCCGCCGCTGCTCGCGGACGCCGGCACGCTTACCGTCCTCGCCGCCGCGACCTGGCACCGCTCCGGCCAAAACACCACGGCGACACCGCGCGCCGCCGTCCTCCTGTCCTTCGTCGAGGGCTGGATCCGCCCCATGGCCGGCCCGCCCGAACCCGGCCCCTGGGCCCACGACACCCGCACCCGCCGCCTCCTCGGTCTCGAACGGCCACCGGAGACGATCGACGACCACCCCGTCGCCGGACCGTCGGACGTGCTCAGATGACCCCGGAACGGCTCTGGCTGCTCGCGATCGCGCTCCGCCGCCGCGATCACCCCCACCTCGCCAAGCGCGTCAAGCAGCTCAACTCCGCAATCTACCACAACTCCCTCGCCACCGGCGCCGACGTCTCCCCCGACCTCTACCTCGGCCACCACGGCATGGGCACCGTCGTCCACGACCTCGTCACCATCGGCCGCCGGGTCAAGATCTGGCACAACGTCACCCTCGCCGTCCGAGCACCCAGCCGCCCCGAGCACCGCATCACCGTCGAGGACGACGTCATGATCGGCACCGGCGCCACCGTCATCACACCGCACGGCCAGGGCCTGCGCATCGGTCGCGGTGCCCGCGTCGGCGCGGGCGCGGTCGTCACCCGCGACGTCCCGCCCGGGGTAACCGTCGTCGGGGTGCCAGCGCAAGTGGCTTCACCGTCGAGTTACACGGCATGAACGCATCACCACCTCGGAAGCACCAGCTAGCCATGCGCGTCGCCGTACGGCGATCGAGTTGCTGACCGTCCCCGCATTGTTCGCCGAGCCGCTTGTGGCCTGCAAAGGTGTTGCGGCCCGGCGCCAACCACCGTGGCCCGCAACCGGACTCGGCTCGGGAGCTGTATCCGGGCCAGGCGCAGCACGGCGAGGGTGCCCAGCGGTCGCTTGCGGGAGGCCAGCCGGATCGCGGTGGTGACGTGCACGTCATCCTCGCTCCCGGCCCGACCGGCCGGGGTCGCTCCATCCCGACCGGCCGGGGTCGCTCCATCCCGACCGGCCGGGGTCGCTCCATCCCGCCACCAGGCAGCGTCGATGCCGTTGCCCAGCACCTCGACCCGGGCGCCGCGCGCGGCGTGGCGCACCTCCCCGGCGGTCCACGACGACACGGCGTCGAGGGCGAC
>JBOFLG010000016.1:0-6243 GCA_051657745.1 Dermatophilaceae bacterium
TTGCGGACTGGTTCCGCGCCGGCGCAGCAGGTTCGGCGGGCGCGGATCTTGGTGGAACTCGACGAGAACGATCCCGACCGTGACGGGCCGGTGCCGACTCAGGAGGTTGTCGCGCAACGTGCCGGGGTCCATGTAGACACGGTGGCCAGGACGTTGAAGGCGTCCGCGGATCGCGGTGGTGATGTCTGGGCCACGATCAGCCGGAAGAAGCGGGCCACGCCGCCGGTCGAGCCGAAGGTCACCGGCGAGGTCGAGGTGCGAGTCACCGCATTGGCGTGCTCGGCACCGCCGGCGGGCCACGCGCGGTGGTCGCTGCGGTTGGTGTAGAAGCACATCGCTCTGGTGGACGACATCCCCGACTTGGACCACTCCACGATCGGGAAGATCCCCAAAAGGGGGCGCTTCGTCCGCATCTGAAGAAGTGCTGGACGATCCCGCCGAAGACCAACGGGGAGTTCGTGGCTCGAACGGAAGACGTGCTCGCGGTCTACGCCCGCCGGCACGATCCGATGGTTCCGGTGGTGTACATGGATGAGAAGCCTTACCGAGGATGGCGCGGCGTGTGTGGGGCTAGTCGAGGGGGCCGCCGGCCACGTAGAGCACCTGGCCGGAAACGAAACCGGCCTCCTCGGAGGCCAGGAACGCGATGGCGGCGGCGATGTCCTGCGGCTGGCCGATCCGGCCGACCGGGATCTGCGCGGCGCTGTGCGCGATGAACTCCTCGAAGGGCACCGTCATCCGCTCAGCGGTCGCCCGGGTCATGTCGGTCTCGATGAAGCCTGGGGCCACCGCGTTGGCGGTTACCCCGAACCGACCCAGCTCGATGGCGAGGGTCTTGGTGAAGCCCTGCAGGCCCGCCTTCGCGGCCGCGTAGTTGGCCTGCCCGCGGTTTCCCAGCGCGGATGACGAGGAGAGGTTGACGATGCGCCCGTAGCGTTCGGCGGTCATATGCGCCTGACACGCGCGCGTCATCAGGAACGCGCCACGCAGGTGCACGGTCATCACCGAATCCCAGTCGTCTTCAGTCATCTTGAACAGCAGGTTGTCCCGGATGACGCCCGCGTTGTTGACCAGCACCACCGGCGGCCCCAGCTCGGCCGCCACCCGGGCCACGGCGGCCTCGACCCGCTCGGCATCCCCGACGTCGACGCCCACCCCGACGGCCCGACCGCCGGCGTCGCGGATTCGCGAGGCGACCGCCGCACAGGCGCCCTCGTCGAGGTCGAGCACGCCCACCGGCATCCCATCGCGGGCCAGGCGCTCGGCGGTGGCGGCACCGATGCCGCGGGCCGCTCCGGATACCACTGCCACCCTGGTCGTTGTCATCGGGCCTCCATCTCGATCTGCTCGTCAGCGCCGGCCAGGTACGCCGATCTGGCTACCCGCGCCGACCTTGACGGTAGCGGTCCGGGCCGGCCGATCGCTGGTGCGTGGCCCGGTGTCGCCTCGCTGACCTGCGCGGTCGCGCGGCGGGGTGGGGCGCGACCGGTCGTGCTGGCAGGCACCGGTAGGTTGGGGTATTCGCGCGTCGGCCCGACCGGCCGTGGCCTGGCGGCGTTGCCGGGATGACGACGCGACGACAGGACGGACGTGAACGGTGGAGACCTGGCCCGGCAAGCCGTACCCGCTCGGCGCCACCTACGACGGGCCCGGCGTCAACTTCGCGCTGTTCAGCGAAGTGGCCGAGAAGGTCGAACTCTGCCTCATTGACGAGGACGGCGCCGAGACTCGGGTCGAGTTGCCCGAGGTCGATGGCTTTGTGTGGCACGGCTACCTGCCCGGCATCCAGCCCGGTCAGCGCTACGGCTACCGCGTGCACGGGCCGTATGCGCCGGAACACGGCCACCGCTGCGACCCGAGCAAGTTGCTCCTGGACCCCTACGCCAAGGCGGTCGAAGGGCAGGTAAGCACCGACCCGTCGCTGTTCTCGTATCGGTTCGAGCAGCCGGAGGAGCGCAACACCGACGACAGCCTGGGCCACACCATGGTGGGCGTGGTCGCTAACCCGTACTTCGACTGGGGGCATGACCGCCCGCCACGCCACGAGTACCACGACACGGTCATCTACGAGGCACACGTCAAGGGCCTGACGATGACCCACCCCGAGGTGCCCGAGGAGATCCGCGGTACCTACACCGCCATCGCGCACCCGGCGGTCATCGAGCACCTCACCAGCCTCGGCGTCACCGCGATCGAACTAATGCCGGTGCACCAGTTCGTGCAAGACACCTCGCTGCAGAACCGATCCCTCACCAACTACTGGGGCTACAACACCATCGGCTTCCTCGCCCCACACAACGGGTACGCCCGTAATCAGGGTGGTGAGCAGGTCAATGAGTTCAAGGCGATGGTCAAGGCGCTGCATGACGCCAACATCGAGGTCATCCTCGACGTCGTCTACAACCACACCGGGGAGGGCAACGAACTCGGACCGACGCTGAGTTTCAAGGGCATCGACAACGCCTCGTACTACCGGCTGGTCGATGACGCCAAGGAGCACTACTACGACACCACCGGTACCGGCAACAGCCTGCTGATGCGCAACCCGCACGTCCTACAGCTCATCATGGACTCGCTGCGCTATTGGGTTCTGGAGATGCATGTCGACGGGTTTCGGTTCGACCTCGCCGCTACTCTCGCGCGGCAGTTCCACGAGGTGGACAAGCTCTCGGCCTTCTTCGACCTCATCCAGCAGGACCCGGTCATCTCTCAGGTCAAGCTCATCGCTGAACCATGGGATGTCGGTGACGGCGGCTACCAGGTGGGCAACTTCCCACCGCTGTGGACCGAATGGAACGGCAAGTACCGCGACACCGTGCGGGACTTCTGGCGGGGCGAACCCCGGACCCTCGGCGAGTTTGCCTCCCGGATCACCGGTTCGAGCGATCTCTACGAGCACAGCGGTCGTAAGCCGATCGCATCCATCAACTTCGTGACCGCACACGACGGATTCACGCTGCGAGACCTGGTCTCGTACAACGAGAAACACAATGACACCAACGGCGAAGCGGGCCGCGACGGCGAGTCGCACAACCGCTCGTGGAACTGTGGCGTGGAAGGTCCCACCGACGACCCGGCGGTGAACCACCTTCGGGCCCGCCAGCAGCGCAACCTCCTGGTGACCCTGCTGCTCAGCCAGGGCGTGCCGATGATCGCTCACGGCGACGAGGTCGGGCGCTCCCAACGCGGCAACAACAACGTCTACTGCCAGGACAACGAACTGTCCTGGATGGACTGGCAGCTCGGCGACGAGGAGCGTGCGCTCTTCGCGTTCACGGCCTCCGTGGCGCGGCTGCGCAAAGACCACGCGGTGTTCCGGCGGCGCCGGTTCTTCGCCGGCAGCCCTGACCACGGCGGCCAGTCCGAGGTCGGTGACATCGCCTGGTTCGACCCGGCCGGCAGTCCGATGGAGGATCGGGACTGGGCCGACGGCGAGGCGCGGATGATGACCGTCTTCCTCAACGGGCAAGCGATCCCGACCCCGGACGCCCACGGGCGCCAGGTCATCGACGACGACTTCCTCGTGCTCTTCAACGCCGAGCGTGAAGACCACGCGTTCCGACTCCCCGGCCTCAACTACGGCGACCGGTGGGTGGTCGAGATCGACACGGCATCCGCGGCGGTCCACCCGGAGTGGCACGACGCCACGAGCGAGGTCACCGTCACGGCCCGCTCCGTCGTGGTGCTCCGCGGCCCGCGCGAGGACCCGGTGTCCACGGTCGGGGTGGCCGCCACGGCGTGGCGGTGAGTGTGGCGTCATCCCACCGCCCCGCGCCCGGACGGGTCGTGCCGACCGCGACCTACCGGATGCAGGTGCACGGCGGCTTCGGGTTCGACGACGTCGCCGCTCGGGTGCCCTACCTCGCCGATCTCGGGGTGTCACACCTCTACCTGTCCCCGGTGCTCCAGCCGGCTCCGGGGTCGACCCACGGCTACGACGTGCTCGACCACACCCGGATCACCGAGGAGGCCGGTGGCAGAGCGGGTTTCGAGCGGTTGGTCGCAGCGTGCCGGGCACACCACCTGGGCATCATCGTCGACGTGGTGCCCAATCACATGACCGTGCCGCGCCCGACCCACCTCAACGCGCCGTTCTGGTCGCTGCTCCGAGACGGTCGGCGCTCTCCCTACGCCAGCTGGTTCGACGTCGACTGGGCCGCCGAAGACGACCGCATCCTGATGCCGGTGCTCGGCAGCACGCTCGAGCAGGCACTCGAACGCGGTGACCTCGTGGTGGCGCCCGACGGTGGCCCGACCGGCCGGGAGTGGGTGCTGTGGCATCACGGCGACGAGTTCCCGCTGGCTCCCGGCACCGAGACGCTGCCATTGGCCGAACTGGTCGAGGCGCAGGCCTACCGGCTCTCCAGTTGGCGCGAGGCGCAGGAGTCGCTCAACTACCGGCGGTTCTTCGACGTCACCTCCCTGGTCGCGGTGCGAGTCGAGAACCCGGTGGTCTACATGGGCACCCACGCCCTGCTGCTCGCCCTGGCCGGGCACGGCGAGATCGACGGGTTCCGGATCGACCATCCCGACGGTCTGGCCGACCCCGAGGGCTACCTCGATCGGCTGGCCGACACCTCCGCGGGAGCCTGGGTCGTGGTCGAGAAGATCCTCGAGGGCGACGAGACGGTGCCGGCCTCCTGGCGGTGCTCGGGCACCACGGGCTACGACGCGTTGCTTCGGGTGCAGCAGGTGCTCACCCCGCCCGACGGTGCCGCGGCGCTCGACCGGCTGTGGGCGGATATCGCACCGCCAGAGCTGCATTCGCTCGCTGAGGTGGTCGCCGATGCCAAGCGGCTCGTCGTTGATGACGTGCAGGCTGCCGAGGTGGACCGGTTGATGCGGCTGGTGCGCCAGGTGCTCGGCCCGGACGACTCGGCCTCGCTGCGACACGCGCTGGAGGCGTTGCTGGTGGCGATGCCCCGGTACCGCGCGTACGTCGCGTCCGGGCGAACCATGGATGACGCGCAGGCGGCGGTTGTCGACGGTGCGGCCGAGCAGGCCCGGGCGATGCTGCCACCGAGCGAGCATGAGGCGCTCCAGGTCGTGGTCGCGCTCGTGGTCGGGCGCCGGTTGCCCCGGGCGGCGCTGGGCGACGCCGAACGCTGGACCGAGGAGTTCCGGGTCCGGTTCCAGCAGACCTGCGGCCCGGTCATGGCCAAGGGTGTCGAGGACACCGCCTTCTACCGCTGGTACCGCCTCGCCGGGGCGAACGAGGTGGGTGGCGACCCGGCCTGCCTGTCCATTGACGTCGATGAGTTCCACTCCTGGTGTGGGCACCTCGCCGCGGACTGGCCGGTCACCATGACCACGCTCACCACGCACGACACGAAGCGGTCCGAGGACACCCGGGCCCGGCTCATGGTGCTCGCTGAGGACGCCGACGGATGGGCGGCCTGGCTGGCTCGGGCGCGCGCGGCCGGGGCGGCGCATCGCGGCGAGCGGGTCGACCCACCCACCGAGTACCTCGTCTGGCAGACCCTGGTGGGCACCTGGCCGATCACCGGGTCGCGGCTCGAGGAGTACCTGCTCAAGGCGGTGCGTGAGGCGAAGGTGCACACCGCCTGGGTCGACGGTGACCGCGGGTACGAAGAGCAGGTCGTCGCGTTCGCTCGCGCCGTGGGGCGCGACCCGGCCGTGCACGACCTGCTGGAGGAGTGGACCCGGGCGCACGAGCCGTCGGTCCGGGCGAACATCCTCGGGCAGAAGCTGGTGCAGTTGACCATGCCTGGTGTGCCCGATGTCTACCAGGGCTGCGAGATCGGGATGCTGGCCCTGGTGGACCCCGACAACCGGCGCCCGGTCGATTGGGCCGACCGCGAGCTGCGCCTGGGCCGGGTCCTTGACGATGAGCCCGCCTTCGACCTTGATGACGACAAGTTGCGGGTGACGGCGCTGGCGCTGCGGCTGCGGCGTGAACTACCGGAGGTGTTCGTCGGCGAGTCGGCGCGGTACCTGCCGGTGGCCTGTGACACCCGATACGCATTGGCCTTCGGTCGCGGGGACGGGTCCGGGCCGCGCGTCCTGACGGTGGTGACCCGCGCGGCTGGGCTGCTGGCGGCATCCGGGGGGTTCGGCGACGCCCGCCTGGCGGTGCCGCCGGGGGAGTGGCGCGACCTGTTCGGCGAGCGGGTGCATCGAGCGGTCGATGCGGGGCTGCGGCTCTCCGATGTGCTCGCCGACCGCCCGGTCGCCCTCCTGGTGAAGCAGTCATGACGGGCGGTGTGGTTGAACCGGGCGGTG
>JBOFLG010000017.1:0-2265 GCA_051657745.1 Dermatophilaceae bacterium
GCACTCGGCCAACTCGGCGAGTTCGGCCAGTCCAGGAGGCCCCACCAACTCGACGAACTCGGCACGCCCACCCACCTCACCGCGACCAGCAACCCCGAGGAACTCAGCAAGCCCGGCCGCCCCAGCAAGCCCAGCCAGCCCGGCGAATCCAACGGCGAGGTGCTGGCGCGGCGCACCCGACACGTGGTCACCGAGATCGCCCGGGTCACCGACGCCGTGGCGGCGCTGAAAGCCGGCGACCTGGCCGAACTGGGGCGGCTGTTCGACACCTCGCACACCTCGCTGCGCGATGACTTCGAGGTCAGTTGTGCCGAGCTCGACGTCTCGGTCGATGCGGCCCGCTCGGCCGGCGCCCTCGGTGCCCGGATGACGGGGGGCGGCTTCGGCGGTTCGTCGATCGCGCTGATCCCGGCAACGTCCGTCGAGAAGGTGAGCGGCGTCATCCGAGCCGCATTCGCCGAGAGCGGGTTTCGCGAGCCGACAAGTTTCGCGGTCACCGCCGGGCCGCCCGCGCGTCGGGACGCCTGACGTCATCCGCCACCGGGCTCGCCTGACCTCGGGAGCACGGCCGGCCATCGCCACCACCTACCGAGGGACCACGGTGACGGGGCAGCGGATGCCGGGCGCGCGGCTGATCCGTGCGTCAGCCGTGACGAGTGCGCCGCCGAGCGACTCGGCGAGGGCGACATAGCCGGCGTCGTACGCGGAGAGGTTGTCACGAAGCTCCCAGACCCGCTCGAGGACTCCGTGCACAGGGTGGCGGGTGAGCCCGAGACGACGCCAGGTGTCGAGCGCGGCCCATCCGTCGGTGGCGCTGACCCGCCCGGATGCGACGTGGCGCCGCAGGCCGTGGGCGACCTCGGAGTCGATGAGGTGGGGGGCGTGCAGTTGCTCACCGGCCAGGGCGGTCCGGGACGGCCCCGCGTTCAGGAGCGCCGACAGGGCGGCCGAGGCATCGACCACGATCACCGCCCGGCGCGCTCCTGCTCGACGCCCGCGATGATCTCGTGCGCGTCGATGCCAAGATCGGGGAGCCGGTCGAGCAACACCGGGTTGTCGGCACGACGGGACGCGGCGGCGAGTTCTCGCACCGCAGCCGCCGACACTGAGGTGCCGTGCCGCTCGGCGAGTTGCTGGAGCCGGTGCACGACATCGTCGGGCACGTTCCGGAGATAGAGCGTCTTCATGTCGCACCATGCTAGCGGCACACTGACAGGGTGCGACACCGCGACGGCCCTCCTCGTTGGCGTCTTCCACTGCCGGTCGGGTTGTCGAGGGTGATCGTGGTGATCGAGCGGCGGCGTCGGGAAGGCCCGCATGCTGGATGCCCGGCGGCCTCCGGACGGCGCGTGCACCACACTCGCCACAGTTGACCCGCCACGGTGCGGCGTCGCCAGTTGCAGTGCGCTGCAACACCTCACCACCACTCAGGGGAGCAACCATCACCGTCATCACGACTACCCATGCCACCGCACGGTGGGGCCACGCCGGCGGCCAGGGCGCCGTCGAGCAGGCACCGGCCGACCACGGGCAGGACTCCGCGCGATGATGGGGAGCACGCACCGGTTGTTTGGCGCCCTGGCTGGCGCCGGTCTCGCTGCGGCGCAGGGGGAGGGCCGCCTCATGATCGTCATCACGGCGCTGGTCGCCTCCGCGACCAGCCATGGGTGGGCGTCCCCCGATGTCGACCAGACCAAGGCGTGGCGGTCACTCGGCGTGGTGCCGCTGCTACGGCCCCTGCTGTCGCACCGAAGTGGCCTGTCGCACTGGTGGTTTCTGCCATTCGTCGCGGGGTGGGGTGTCTCGCACCTCCCGGAGCGGGTGCAGTGGGTCGGATGGGCGCTGCTGGCGGGCTGGGCCTCCCACCTGGTCGGCGACTTCATCTTCGGGCGGCTGCATCCGCTGCCGTGGGGCGGTCCCGGACTCGGGCTCGGGCTTCGCACCGACGGGCTTCTCGAGAACGGCAACGTCCGCATGTTCGGCCGGAAGCGGCGAGCGATCCCGATATCACCGGCGAAGATCGTGATCATCGCTGCTCTGACGTGGATCATCTGGGCCGTCCCGAGCATCACGATTCCGTCGATACCGACACTGCCGTCGACGGCCCGACCGAGCGGATTCGGCGCGCCCACAATGGCCCGACCGGATGGCGAGCACGGCCGGTGGAGCCAGCCTGGTCCGGAGCCGAGCCGCACCGAGGCTCGCCAGGGACGACCAACCGGCCGCTGACGCGGACCACCCCAGGGAAGGCTGGCCGTGATGTCA
>JBOFLG010000018.1:0-3705 GCA_051657745.1 Dermatophilaceae bacterium
CAACCGCGACGCCGTCATCCGCCTCGTCGGGGCTGTCCTCGCCGAACAGCACGACGAATGGTCAGAACAACGCCGCTACCTCAGCCTCGACGCACTCACCCGCACCCACGAGACCCTCACCGCCGCGGCCGCCCCACGAGAGGAGGTCCCCGAGCCCGCCCCCATCGGCCAGCTCACCACCTGAACAACCCCCAACGAGGGATCACCCTCGTCCACTGACAGCGGCCACGGGAAACTGCCCGGAGGCGGCCATGTAGCTGCCCGGTAGCGGACACGAGAGTTGCCCGCTGGCGGTCATGAGATCTGCCCGACACGAGTTCGTTTGCCCTGCCGCGTCCCGCGGTTGGGGCTCCTCTTCGGGTGCGGTTGCGGTGCTGAAGCGCGCCGTCACCCGAGGAGGAACTACGTGAAGTCTGCCGAGGAGATCATGAACATGTTGGAAGCATTCGATTTGACCGGGTCGTTGCGGGACGCGGGCGAGCTCGCTGGGGTCTCGCACCACACCGTCGCCAGGTATGTGAAGGCTCGGGAGGCGGGCGCGTTGTCGGACCGGCCCGCGGCGCGGGCGCAGCTGATCGACGAGCACCTGCCGAAGCTCGAGAAGTGGATCGAGCGCTCGAACGGCAAGCTCCGTGCGGACGTCGCGCACGGCAAGCTGGTCGCGCTCGGGTTCACCGGTTCGGAGCGGACGACCCGGCGGGCAGTGGCGTCGGTGAAGCGGGACTACCGGTTGGGGCGAGTGCGGGTGCATCGGCCGTGGGTGAGCGAGCCGGGGATGTGGCTGCAGTACGACTTCGGCGACGGGCCGGTCATCGACGGGGTCAGGACGGCGTTGTTCGTGGCGTGGCTGGCTTGGTCCCGCTTCCGGGTCGTCTTGCCGATCCGGGACAAGACCGGCCCGTCGGTGATGGCCGCCCTCGACGTCACCTTGCGCCGTCTCGGTGGGGCTCCGACGTACGTGCTGACCGACAACGAGAAGACGGTCACGATCGAGCACGTCGCCGGGGTCCCGGTCCGCAACCCGGCCATGGTGGCCTGGTCGCGGCATTACGGGGTCACGATCCACACCTGTGTCCCGGCCGACCCGGCGTCCAAGGGTGGGTCGGAGTAGAGCGTGAAGATCGCCAAGGCCGACCTGGTCCCAAGGAGACGAACCTGCTGCCGGCGTACGCGTCGTTCGAGGAGCTCGAGGCCGCGTGCGAGGCGTTCTGCGAGGAGGTCAACGCCCGGGTGCACCGGGTCACCCGCCGGGCCCCGAACGAGATGCTCGAGCAGGAACGGGCCAGGCTGCACCCGATCCCAGCAAGCCCGCACACGGTCGCGTTCGGTGTCACCCGCATGGTGCCGGCTACGACACCGATGGTCTCCTTCGAGGGCGGCCAGTACTCGGTCCCGCACACCCTGATCGGTGCGTCGGTGTGGGTGCGAGTCCACGGTCGTGGCGTCGGTGAGCAGGTCGTCATCGTGCACGTCGGCGCGGGCGGGCCGGTCGAGGTCGCCCGCCACGACCGGGCCACACCGGGCTCCCCGAAGATCACCGACGCGCACTTCCCGCCCGCACCAGCTGGCGCGTTGGAGCGGAAACCGTTGGCGCGTAACGCTGCCGAGGTCGCGTTCCTCGCGATCGGCGACGGCGCGAGGCTGTGGCTGGCCGAGGCCGCCGCCGCCGGCACGGTCAAGATCCGGGTCAAGATGGCCCAGGCCGTGACGCTCGCGAAGCTGTTCGAGGCCAAGGACGTCGACTGGGCGTTGGGGCACGCCGCGGTCCATGCCCGGTTCGCCGAGGCCGACCTTGCCTCGATCCTGGACCACCACAGGTCCGCCACCCTGAGCGGGCCGACCCACCGCGCCGGCGAGGACCAGTCCCTGACCCAGGGCACCAGCGCCTGGGCCGCCCTCGGCGCAAGCGGAGGACATGCCCACCACGACGCACCCGCCCGCGACGAGCAGGAGGTCGGCCAGTGAGCGCGGCCAACACCAGACCCGTCCTTGGTGTCCCGGCCGCGCCGCCGCTGCCCGATGACCTCGAAACGCTGCTGCGCCGCCTGCGGCTGCCGCACATTCGCCGCCATGCCCCCGAGGTCGTGGCGACCGCGAAGGCCCAACGCTGGGAACCGGTCGAGGTCCTGCGCGCCCTGCTGACCGAGGAGGCCGCCGGTCGGGAACGCTCCGCGCTGGCCACCCGGCGCGCCGCCGCCGCGTTCCCAACCGGGAAGACGTTCAACGCGTGGAGCCCGGAGGCGTCCTCGATCCCGGCCCCGACCCAGCAGGCGCTGCGCACCTTGGAGTGGGTCCACCGCCGGGAGAACCTGGTCGTGTGCGGCCCGTCCGGAACCGGCAAGACGTTCCTGCTCGAGGCCCTCGGGCAGCACGCCGTCGAGCAAGGACTGAAGGTCGCCTGGTTCACCCTCGAAGACCTCGGCGTCCTGCTCCGCCGGCACCGCGCCGACGACACCGTCACCAAGGCCATCGCCCGGGTCCTACGAGCCGACCTCGTCGTCGTTGATGACATCGGGCTGCTCCCCGTGGCTCAGGACGCGGCCGAGGGCTTGTACCGCCTGGTCGATGCCGCGTACGAGAAACGCTCCATCGCGATCAGCTCGAACCTGCACCCGGCCGCGTTCGACGAGCTGATGCCCAAGACCCTCGCGACCGCGACCGTGGACCGGCTCCTGCACCACGCCCACGTGTGCCAGACCACCGGCGAGAGCGTGCGCCTGTCCCAAGCCCTGGCCGGTCAAGGAGTGAGCCCGTTGAACTGAGCACCCAGGCCGGCGATGGTCAGCAATGGGCAGATCCCATGGCCATCACCGGGCAGAACTCGTGACCGTCACCGGGCAGGTCCCACGACCGCCCCTGGGCAGAAACCAATGGCCCTTGACATACACCACCCCAGTGGGCTTGACCCGAACGGGTCATCGTGGAATGGGTGGTCACCTCCTGCAGTCGCTTGCCGGAGGCCTTCGGGTCCGGCACCCGGGCACAACAGACCAGCTCCGCCTTGCCGATGTCCAGGGCCGCGATCCGTTCGACGACCTGCTCGTTGTCCTGCGTCTGTTCCAGCATCCTCACTCCCAGGCTCGACGCGTTGTCGGCCGGCCACCCGTGGGAGCTGCAAGGGGACTGCGAATCTAGTTCGCGTGCTCGTGGCAACAAGGAAGGGCCCAACGGCGCAGCTCCCAGCGCCCGACTATTCAACGACCTCCAAGATCAAGCAACTACGACGTCAACGGGCAGCCGGACCCCCATTTTCAGCCCGGAAGGGCCGCCCGACCAGGGCGATCGGAGACTATTCAGCAGGGTTGGGCGGCGGGTGGTAGCCAGGCGCCGGTGATGAACAGTCTGGTGAGGACGTCGTATGACCTCGCCAGGCGAGTGCGTAGCGTCATCCGGTCTCGGGTGGTGGGGCTGTGCGGGGGATGACGGCCCAGGCGAGCCAGCCGACCCCGCCGATCGGTAACTCCATCAGGTTGGTGAAGATCGAGAACAGGATGACGCCCGCGGTGGCGCCGGAGCGGTCGGCGCCCCACCCGATCAGCGCGGTCGCGGTCGCGGTCTCGGTCACTCCCAACCCGCCCGGGGTCAGGCCGACCGCGGTGAGCAGCCGCCCGATCGCGTAGGCCGCGAACAGCAGGTCGAGCCGCAGGTCGACTCCGACCTCGCGCATGACCAGAACGAAAAGCACGTAGTAGGCGCCGAGGAACA
>JBOFLG010000019.1:0-2063 GCA_051657745.1 Dermatophilaceae bacterium
CCCATGATCACCACGAACCTCAGCAACCATCCGCACCGCCCGCTCCCGCAACTCCGGCGGGTACCTCCTCGACTTCGCCTCTGACATGACTCCAACCTTCCCAAGGAACGGAGTCTCCGGACATGCCGGGGCGGTTCAGGCGGTGCAGCGGGTGGGTTCGATGAGCGGGATTGTGAGGGTTCGGCGGATTTCGTTGCAGGTCAACGCGATCAGTCCACTGCCGACGTTTGCCGCTTGCTTTAGCCTGTGACTTCGCGGCGGAACTCGTCGTAGGTGCCGGAGAGGTAGCGCAGCAGCGACACCTGGAAGTCGGGGTTGGCGAAGAACAGGTCGAACAGCACCCCGTTCTTCTCGTGCCGGCCGAGGATGAGGTCCTTGACCCGCTGCTCGAGCACCAGCTCATATTGGCTGCGGTCGTTGTGCTGCGCAACCGCCTCCATCTCGGAGTCCTCCATCACGACGGTCCATTGCTGGTCGACCCACACCTTGTCGGCGTCGCCGAGGTCGGCACCGTACTGATCGTTCATCGCGGCGATGAGCGCGGAGAGCTTGTCGAGTACCGGCTCGGCGAGCGCCCCCTTGCCTTCGCCGGGCAGCGCACTGCCGGGTTGGTCGGAGCCGGCCAGGGCGATCGCCTCGTCGGAGGTGACCGCGATCCGCAGATGGGTGAGCTGGACCGACTTGCTGAGCTGCGGCATCGGGTCGTTGTCCCGGCCGGGGAGTTCGAGCAGCAGCAGCCGACCGTAGAGGAACAACCGTTCCAGATCGGTGTCGGTGAACGGCATCACCTGGGCGACAAAGGAATAGGCGCGGCAGAAGCTCTGCAGCGTGGTGCGAAACGACTCCTGCGCATCCTCGTCGAGCGACACGAACCGGCCAGCCGCCGGAGTGAGGTTGGCGTACAGCACTGACTGTTGCGCGGCATCCCCGGCAAGGAGCGCTGCGACGGCGGCCTCCATCTCGGGCATGGACAGCACCCCGGCCGCCATCAGGTCGTGTTCCATCGTGTAGAGCACGTTGGGTTCGGTTGGGGTGGCGAACGACTCCTCGTAGAACGGCTCGAACGCCCCCCGGATCTCCTCGGTGGTGTTGGCGAAATCGAGGATGAACGTGTCCTCCTTGCCGGGGTGGGTGCGGTTGAGCCGCGAGAGGGTCTGCACCGCGGCAACCCCGGCCAGCTTCTTGTCGACGTACATGGTGTGCAGCAGCGGCTCGTCGAACCCGGTCTGGTACTTCTCGGCGACGACCAGCACCTGGTACTCCTCGCCGCGGAACCGCGTCGGGAGCTGCGCCTCGGAGAAGCCGTTGATGCCGACCTCGGTCCACGGCGGGGCCTCCGGCGCATCCGGGTCGTTCAGTGATCCGGAGAATGCGACCAGGGTGCGCAACGGCTGCTCACCGGCGGCGTAGCCCTTGCGGGAGATGTATGTGTCGAGGGCCTGCTTCATCCGCACGGCATGGAGCCGGGAGCGGGTCACGACCATCGCCTTGGCCCGGCCGTCCATCTTGCCGGCGGTCTTGGTCCGGAAGTGCTCGACGATCACCTCGGCCTTGGCTTCGAGTTGGTACGGGTGCAGTGCGGCGAACCGGGCCAGCGCCGCCCGGCCCTTGCTGGTCTCCAGGTCGGGGTCGTTGCGGGGGTGGGCGTTTGCGAGCTTGTAGTACACGCCGTACGTCGTGTAGCTGGCGAGCACGTCGAGGATGAAGCCCTCGGCGATGGCCTGACGCATCGAGTACGTGTGGAAGGGCCGCCGGTGCCCGTCGGCGCTCAACTGCCCGAACGTGTCGAGGGTCTTCGGCTTCGGGGTCGCGGTGAACGCGAAGAACGACAGGTTCTGCTTCTTGCCGCGATGGCGGGCGCTGGCCAGCAGCAGCGCGTCGGCTAGGTCGGCGTCATCCGCTGCGGCGGCTGCGGCGTCGGCGCCGTCGGCTGCGGCGAGTGCGTCTTCGGCGAGGGCTTGCTCGCCGGTGAGCACCTGCTTCAGTTTCGTGACCGAGTCGCCGCTGGTGGAGGAGTGGGCCTCGTCGACGATGATTGCGAACCGGCGCCCGACGACGCCCCT
>JBOFLG010000020.1:0-21906 GCA_051657745.1 Dermatophilaceae bacterium
CGAGTCTCGGACGTCGACGAGTGGCTCGCCGGTCTTGACCCACCGCACGCCGACCGCTGACCCTCGCCGAATCCGTGAGGCTCGGTCGACGGGACGTGCAGCCAGCGGGGCCGCATCTGCCGACAGTGAGCGGCTATGGGAGCTCGAGGTCGAAGGCGTCGGCGATGGCGCGGGCCAGCGCCGGCTCCTGGTCGTCGAACAGCAGCCCGATCGTGTCGCCGACGGCGCTCCGTCGCACTGTGGTGAGGTTGTCGCAGCTGACGACACTGTCGTGATTCAGCCCGTTTCGCGGCCCTACCGGCACCTCGCTCGTGATGCCGCGGATCGTGCTGGTGATCGGCGCGACGGTCACCCAGGTCAACAGATGGAGCCTGGACGACGAGGTCAGGATCAGGGCCGGTCGGCGCTTGTCCAGCTGGACCGACGCGATGGTGCGCATCAGTCCAGCGACGGAGGCGGCAGGTCGAGGATGCCGTCGAGGTCCGGGTAGACCGGCTCGCCTCGTCGAGCGAGCTCGATGAGGGTGGCCTCCTCGCGCCGGTACCGCTGTTCTCGCCGGAGACGCGCAATCCCCCGGCGGACTGCCTCCGAGCGGCTCGCGGCTCGGCCTTCGACGACCTCGGCGTCGAGGGCCGCGAGTTCGCCGTCGTCGAGGCGGATGGCGATCTGGGTGGTCATAGATGCCACGGTACTCCAGGTGTCAACCGATTGGTATGCAGCGCTCGCCCCTCGACCATGCCCTCGACGCCCAGCACTAGGCGATCCCGTGAACGCCGCTCCCGACAAACACGACCAGCTCGCGTGGTTCACCGCTGACGAGGTCGCCCGTCCACCGCCGCACGCATCTTCGGTCGAGTCGCCGCCTCGCTACGCCCTGCCGGACGTAAACCGGCAGCCCGTGCGTACGACGCCCTCATCGCGGCCACGGCGCTCGCCGCCGACGTCCCGCTCTACACCTGCAACCCGAGCGACTTCAACGGCATCGACGGACTGGCCGTCCGGCCGGTGCCGCATCCGGACCACGAGGTCGGGTGACTGCCGGCGACCGTCATCCGGATGGTGAGAGTGTCGCGACATGAAGGTGTACGTCGCCGACGTCGCCGACGTCGACGCCGTGCGAGCTGTTCAGCGCGCGGTCGTCGTCGCTGGTCACGAGCTGAGCCGGATTCTGACGCCTGGCGCCCCTGTCCCGGTGCACCCGACGGAACAGCGCGGGCCGGCGGCCGGCGGCTACGGTGGCTCCGCAGCCGCAGCGAAAGCCCCCCTTCGCCTACCGGCGAGCACCGCGCGTGGCTACGCACCTCCGGGGTCTACAGCGCTGCTCCTCGCGGTAGCAGAAGTGCTACCGTCGATGTCATGGACGTCATCCCGCAGAAGGAGCTCCGCAATCACGTCGGCGAGGTACTCCGGCGGGTCGAGGCCGGTGAGGTCCTGACCGTGACGGTTGCAGGTCGCCCGGTGGCCGAGCTTCATCCGGCCGGGCGGCGGCGCTGGGTGAGCGGCGCCACCCTGGCCCGGGTCTGGCACGGCCCGGCGCCGCGTGACCTGGATGACGACCTGGCCCGGTTCGGTGCCGACCTCGCCGACCCCTTCGCCTCGTGAGAGCCGTCCTCGACACCTCTGTCCTCATCGGCGACGACGCGCCTGCCGATGTCGAGGCGGCCATCAGCGTCGCCTCGTTGACCGAGCTGCACTTCGGGGTCCTGCTGGCCACGGACGACGACGAACGAGCACGCCGGACCGATCGATTGGCCGCGGTGGAGGCGGCGTTCGACCCGCTCCCGGTGACGCCGGAGGTGGCCCGGGCGTGGGGGCGCCTCGCAGCGGCCGTCGCCCAGCGGGGAGGCCGGCCGCGTCGGCGCCAGATCGACCTCGCCATCGCGGCGACCGCGGCCGTCCAGCAGGTACCGCTGCTCACCCACAACCTCGCGGACTTGCGGATCATCGACGACCTCGTCGACGCCCGCCGTCCCGGGAGTCACCGGACACGCCCTCCCGGGTAGGCGGTTCGCAAGGCTCCGTCGTCACCCTCCCACCGGGGCTGCCGGCCGTGTGGTTCCAGGAAACTGAGGCCCACGAGACGCCGCGCCAGCGCTGGCACCTCGACCTCTGGCTCGACTTATCGGTCGCGCCGAGCCGCATCGCCGCAGCGGTCTCGGCAGGCGGCACAGTCGTCGACGATTCGGAGGCGCCGTCGTTCACCGTCGTCACCGACCCGGACGGCAACCGGGTCTGCATCTGCACCACACTCGCACAGCCACCGGCCGCCTGCCGGTGGCGAAGCGTGCCTCACCACGGTGCATCACGATACGATGCACCGATGCGCACCACCGTCGACCTGCCCTCGAGTACCCACCGTCGTGCGAGCGACCTCGCGACGCGTCGCGGTCGGTCCCTGTCCAGCGTGCTGGCCGAGCTCGTGCAACGGGGGCTCGACGACTCCGACGACGAGGCTCGACCATTCGACCTCCACCCCGAGACCAGGTTGCCCCAGATCGACGTCGGTCGTCCGGTGACTCACGCCGAGGTTCAGGCCTTTCTGAACGACGACGAGTGAGCAGATGACCGCTTCACGCGGCAACCCGTCCGCCGTGCTCCTCGATGCCAATGTGCTCATCCCCCTCGTGGTGACCGGTCACGAGTTCGCCCCGGTGGCCCGGCGCTGGTTCGCCGACACCGCACGGACGGCGACCTGCCCGGTCGTCGAAGGAGCGCTGGCCCGGTTCCTGGTCCGGACGGGAGAACGGGGGCACACGGTGCGGGAGGTGATCGCCGCCATCCGGGACGCCGGGGTCGAGTTCTGGCCCGACTCGATCTCCTACGCGGATGTCGACCTGGCCGGCGTCCGCGGCCATCGACAGGTCACTGACAGCTACCTGCTGGCCCTCGCCGAGAGCCGAGATGCACGGCTCGCCACGTTCGACGCAGCCCTCGCGGCACGCAGCCCGGCCGTCGAGCTGCTCAGCCCAGATCGGTGACGACTAGGGCGACGCGACACGACCGAGGACGGTCAGCCGGCCGGATGACGCTTCCGTCCCTCAGCGAGGAGCCTGCCGGTGCTCACGGGCACCCGGGCGAAGAGCGCCGCGGTGGCGACCACCGGCACCGACCGCCCGACCAGCAGGACACCGCCGATCGCGAGTGGCGAGATGCCGACCAGAGCGCAGGCGACCACGACGAGCCGCGGCGGCCACGGCAGCAGCGAGAGCACCAGCAGCAGCCACAGCCCGTCGCGCTCGACCCGGCGAACCACCTCCTCGAGACCCTGGAGCGAGGGCAGGGCATCGACCACTGAGGGCCCAGCGAGCTGTACCGCGAAGGCAACGACCACACCTCCCGCCACCGCCGCCGATCGCCGAGGGTCGGTCGCCGACGGGTCGGTCGCCGAGGGTCGGTCGCCGAGGGTCGGTCACCGAGCATCCAGATGCCGGGCACCGCCGAGGAAGGTGCGCAGGCTCAGGGCCACCAGGTCGTCGGCCGGGAGCCGGCCCTCGTCGACCGCTTCGCCGGCGGTGACGAGGAGCGCCACGAAGGCGTCGACCAGCCACCAGGCGGGCACGCCGTCGTCGAGCTGCCGTCGGCGCTGCGCCCCGGTCATGACGGCGGCGAGGCGGCTCATGGCCCGGAGGTAGCCCCCGGCGAGCTCGCTGTCACGAAGGTCGGCACCACCTCCGCCGAGCAGGATGTGGTGCTGGCTGCTCACTCCGACCAGCGCGTGCGCCGCTCGCGTGAGCAGCTCGGGTAGTGGCTCACCGTCGTCGGTGAGTCGGGCCCGGTCGAGGGCGGCGGCGACCGACTCGAACGCATCCTGGAACAGCGCCCGCACGAGGTCCTGACGCGTGGGGAAGTGCCGGAACACCGTGGAGCGCCCCAGCCCGGTGCGCTCGATGACGCGGTCGAGCGTGGCCGCGGGATCCTCGGCGAGCACGACGGCCGCGACCTGGAGGATGCGCTGACGGTTTCGCTGGGCGTCGACTCGCACACCTCATCCTGACATCATGATGCGGGTCTTGAAAGTTCCACTTATGCTCTGTAAATGGATCTAACGAGTTCCACTTCATCGAACGGAGTGCCGCCCCCGGCGACCGCCGAGCCCCGATCGCCGTCCGGTGGGATCTGGCGACGGCCGGGGTTCGGCTGGCTCGTGCTGGCCGAGGGCCTGGGCTCGGTCGCCGGCCAGGCGGTCTTCGTGGCACTCACCCTGCTCGTGCTCGAGCGCTGGGGCGCCGGCGCCTCGCTCGGCGCGGTGCTCGCGGCGGCCTCGGTGCCACAAGCACTCCTCATGCCGCTGGGCGGCGTGGCCAGCGACCGCTGGGGAGCCTCCCGGGTGGTCGTCGTGACCAGCGGCCTGCACGCAGCCGTCCTCGGTGTGCTCGCCGCCCTGGTCGTCCACGGGCAGCCATCGCTCATCGCGCTCGCGCTGCTCGCCGCGGCCGGAGGGCTGGCCGACGCCTTCCACCAGCCCGCCGCGCTCTCGCTGCCTCCGGCGGTGGTCGACCGCGCCGCCCTGCCCCGCGCCAACGCGGTGCTGCGCGGTACCGAGGCGATGGCCGACGCACTGGTGCCGGCGGCGGTCGCGACGACGGTGGCCGCGGTCGGCATCCGGCCCTCGTTCGTGGTGATCGCGGCGGCGGCCGGCCTCTCCACGATCGCCACCTGGCTGCTGGCCCGGTCGCTGCGGCGCACCGGCGCAGCCGGCCGCGCCACCGAGCGCGGTGCGGCGGCCGAGAGCGTCCGCGACTCGATGCGAGCCGGTCTCTCCGCGGCCCGACACACGCCCACGGTGACGTACGCGATCGCCGTGCTGGCCGTGCTCAACGTGTTCGTCGTGGCCCCGGTGGTCGTCGGCGGCGCCGCGCTGAGCACCCAGGCGCTAGGGTCGCCGACCGGGTTCGGCTGGCTGCTGTCGGCGTTCGGCGTCGGCTCGGTGGGTGGCCTCCTCGCCGCCGCCCAGCTCCGGACGCCGCGCCGCCCGGCGCTGGTGACCGCCGTGCTGGTCGCGTCGATCGGAGCCCTGCTCGCCATCATGGGCCTTGCCGCCGGTGCTGCGGTGGTGGTGCTCGCTGCCGTGGGCATCGGCGCGGCCGGCGGCTACCTCGACGTCCTGGTGGTCACCTGGCTGCAGCGCAGCGTGCCCGCGGCGCTGCTGGGCCGGGTGATGAGCCTGGTCGCGGTCGCCGCGGTGGCCCTCGACCCGCTCGGCCTGGCCCTGGCGGGTCTCCTGCTCGGAGCATCGACCCAGGTGCTGTTCCTCAGCTGTGCGGTCGTGGTAGCGGCCTGCGGTGTGCTCGGCGTCGTGGCCACGCCGGTGCGGAGGCTCTCGTGACCGCCACCGCCCGCCACCAGGTCACCGCCCGCCAGCAGCTGCCCGACCAACTGCGCGGGATGGCCCTGCTCGGCATCGTCCTCGTGAACATGCCGTTCCTCGCGATCAGCAACGCCGGTTTCACGTCGGATGCCGGGCGCTCCACCGCAGACATCGTGACCGAGTTCATCGTGGTGGCTTTCGCGCAGGGCAAGTTCTACCTGCTGTTCTCCTTCCTCTTCGGCTACAGCCTGACACTGATGCTGCGCGCGGGAACCCTGCCACCGGGCGGGGCCGCCCGTGCCCGCGGTGACGAGGGCCTCCGGCGGTACCGGAGACGACTGCTCGGCCTGGCCACCCTGGGGCTGGCGCACGCCGTGCTCTTCTTCGTCGGCGACATCCTGCTCAGCTACGCCGTACTCGGGACGACGCTGCCCTGGTTCGTACGACGCAGTGACCGCACCGCACTGCGGGCCGCCGCCGCCGCTTTCGGCTGCGGCCTCGCGCTGCTCGCCTCGCTGGTGGTGCTGGCGGTCGCCGAGCCGAGCGACCTGGGCGGCGGGTTCGT
This sequence comes from Dermatophilaceae bacterium, assembly GCA_051657745.1. GTDB lineage: Bacteria > Actinomycetota > Actinomycetes > Actinomycetales > Dermatophilaceae > JBOFLG01. The sequence continues at coordinate 5,874 of JBOFLG010000020.1, forward strand.
GGCCGACTCTGCACCCATCGACCGCGCCTTCCTCGGCTCGTTCGCCGACGCTGCGTCGGCGCGTGCGACGGCACTGCCGGGCGTGCTCGTCGCCCTGGGAGTGCTCAACTGGCCCTTCGCGCTGGGCTGTTTCCTGCTCGGCCTGGTCGCCGGCCGGCGTGGACTTCTCGCCCGTCCCGCGGAGCATCGCCGGCTCTGGCGGTGGCTGCTCGTCATCGGCGCCGTCGTCGGGCTGCCGGCCGGTGTCGTCTCCGGGCTGCTCGCGGTCGACTCCGGCGCAGGGCCGGTGCAGCAGACCGTCGCCGTCGCGTTGGGGTTCGCTGCCGCCCCGCTCCTCACCGGCGGCTATGTCGCCCTCGCCGCACTGGGCACCGGCACCCGACGCCGGGGCCGGGTACTCGCGCTGGTGGCCCCGGCGGGCCGGATGTCGCTCACCGGGTACCTCGGCGAGTCGATCCTGTTGTCGGCGATCTTCTGCGGATGGGGTCTTGGCCTCTTCGGCGAGCTCGGGGCGTTCGCCGCCGCTCTCGTCGCTCTCGGGGTGTGGGCCGTCCTCGAACTGTTCGCCTCGTGGTGGCTCGCCCGGTACCGATACGGGCCATTCGAGTGGGTGCTGCGCGCCTGGACCCAGCGCGCGTTCTCGCCACTGCGGGTGCGATGACCCGAGCGCGCGGCTCGCCCGGACATCCACGGCCTCTCGAGCGGCATGAGCGCCAGGCCGCTACCCGGTGCGCAGCCCCCGGCACCCGGCGGACGCCAGCGCGCCAGCGTGCGGATACCGTGAGTTGGCGTGTCCGCAACCTCCACGCCCGCCATGGCCGGCCAACCGTCCACGATCCCGTTGCGGGCGTTGTGGTCGCGCTACCGGCGATACCGGAGGCGCCTGGTGGCCGCGGTCGCCTGCTCGGCGCTCAACAAGGTGGCCGACGTCTTCCCCGAGTTGCTCATCGGCGCGGCCGTCGATGTCGTGGTGCGTGGCGCTGACTCCGTTGTCGGAGAAGTACTCGGGGTCGACTCGCGCACCACCCAACTGGTCTGGCTCGCCGTCATCAACGGGGTCGTCTGGGTCGTCGAGTCGGCCAGCGAGTACGCGGCGGCGCTGCTCTGGCGCGGGCTGGCCCAGGGGGTTGAGCATGATCTGCGGGTCGAGGCGTACGACCACGTCCAGCACCTCGACGTCGGCTGGCACGAAAGCCGCTCGGCCGGCTCGACCCTGGCCACCCTGAACGACGACGTCAACCAGCTGGAACGGTTCCTCGATGTCGGCGCCCCAGCGATCCTGCAGACCGTGCTCAACGTCATCCTCGTCGGGGGTGTCTTCGCCGCCTCGTCCTGGACCCTGTTCGGGTTCGCGTTCGCCCCGATCCCGGTGATCGTCGTTGGCTCACTGCTGTTCCAGCGACGGCTCGAGCCGCGCTACGCGCGAGTGCGCCAGGCTGTCGCCGATCTCTCCGGGGCGCTGTCGGCGAACCTCGGCGGCATCACCACGATCAAGGCGTTCACCGCCGAACCGCGCGAACGCGCCCGCATCGAAGCCGCGTCGTTGGCCTACCGGTCGGCCAACGAGGCGGCGATCCGCTCGTCCGCGGCGTTCGTGCCACTGGTGCGGATGGCGATCCTCGCCGGTTTCACCTGCACCCTGTTGCTCGGCGGAATCCTCACTCTCCGTGGCGAACTCGCGGTCGGCCTGTACTCGGTGCTGGTCTTCATGACCCAACGGCTGCTGTGGCCACTCACCGACGTCGCCGAGGTCCTCGACCTCTACCAGCGCGGCCGGGCGTCGACAACCCGCATCCTGCGGCTGCTCGAGGAGCCGGTGCTGGTCCTCCCCGGCGAGCACCCGCTGCCGCGCCCGGTACGCGGGGAGGTGCGGCTGCACGGCATCCGCGCTGGATACGCCGACCATCCGGACGTGCTCCGCGACATCGATCTCGTCGTACCGGCAGGGGAAACCCACGCCGTCGTCGGCCCCACCGGCAGTGGCAAGTCGACCCTGCTGCGTCTCGTGCTGCGGTTCGAAGACCCGCGCGCTGGCCGGGTCACCCTCGACGGCACCGACGTCCGAAACCTCGACTGGGAGTCGATCCGCGGCGCCATCGGCTACGTCTCGCAGGACGTCTACCTCTTCGCCGGCACGATTGCCGAGAACATCCGGTACGGCCGCCCGGACGCGACGGATGCCGAGGTGCGCCGGGCGGCCGAGCTCGCGGAGGCGGCTGGGTTCGTGGACGCCCTGCCCGCCGGGTACCAGACCGTCGTCGGTGAGCGGGGCGTCACCCTCTCCGGCGGGCAGCGGCAACGGCTCGCGCTCGCCCGGGCCCTGCTGCGCGACCCGGCCATCCTGGTGCTCGACGAGGCGACCTCCGCGGTCGACAACGAGACTGAGGCCGCGATCTCGCGGTCGCTTCGGGTGGTCACCGAGGGGCGCACGACGCTCGTGGTGGCGCATCGGTTGTCGACCATCCGGCACGCTGACCGGATCTGGGTGCTCGACGGTGGCCGGCTCACCGAGTCCGGAACCCACGACGAACTGGTCGCCGCAGGCGGGGCGTACGCAGCGCTCTGGCGGGTGCAGACCGGCATCGTCACGGATGACGACCGCCGCACGTGACCGCGGTAAGCCAGCTCGTCCGCCGCCGGACCGTCGTTCTCGCGAGGTCAGGCCCGCGCCACGGCGACGGTGGTGGACGGGCACGACGTGGCCTGTCCCTGGAGCGCGGCACGCTCGGCGTCATCCGCGCTGAGGCCCCAGCGGATCTTCACCGCGACCCATTCGGCGAGGTATCGGCACCGGTCGGCTGCGGGCAGCCACTCGGCCGGATCCTGGTCGCTCTTGCTCTGATTGACGGTGTCGGTGACCCCGACGAGGGTGCGCCGGTCGCCGAGGTCGTTGGCGTAGGCCTCCCGGCGCTCGGCGGACCAGTCACTCGCGCCGGAGCCCCATGCCTCGGCGAGCGGCACCAGATGGTCGACGTCGAGGTCGGACGCCTCGGTCCAGGAGACCCGGTCGTAGTACGAGAACCAGCGACCGGTGTCGACGCGGCACTCCGCGGCTGAGGTATAGGAGAGTGAGGTGTCCGGTTCGGCCTCGCCGATGAGCACCTCGTGCCGGGTGTCGCGGCAGTCACCGTCAGCGTCGCTCCAGTGCGGGAACAGGTCCCGGTCGTAGCCGGTGTTCTGCTCGCTCGCGTCGGCGACCTCGGCGATGCCCTCGGTGAGACTGCCCGAGAAGGTGTCGGATGACGCCGACGCCGGCGTGGGGACGCCGAGGGCGAGCACCGCAGCGATGACCGCTGACGGAACCGCCGCAGCCGGAGGAGCGGGCCGGCTCGGCATCCGACGGCTCGGCATCCGACGGCTCCATCTGCGGCGGTTGTCTGGGTAGCGGTCGGAACGAAGGCGACTGGTGCGCAGAGCGATTCGCATGATCGGTGGTCCTCCGGGGTGAGGGGGCGCTAGTTGCCAGCTCCTTGCTACCGTCGTCGGCCACGCCGCGCATCCCCGGGCGGGCCGTGCACCACGCTGTTGGCCGAGTGGTCACCCCGCCGTCATGATGCGCTCGCCTCGAGCGAAACCCGGCAACCCGTGCGGCACACCACGAGCCGATGTCGTCATCCACGATGATGTCGGCGGTCCCGAACCGCTCAGGCACCGATCGCCGGGTCGAGGCCCAGGACGACACGCAGCGCGGCGTCCACGGTCGACAGGTCGGCAGGCGAGAGGTGACCGACAACGGCGCCGAGGCGTTCGGCGTCGACGGCGGCAGTCTGCTCCGTCAGCACTCGGCAGGCCTGGCCTACGATCTCGATCTCCGGCCGGAACGACGCCGGGCGCGCACTGGTGGAGGTCGGCGCGACCAACCAGGTAGACAGTGGTAGCGAGTCCGACTGCACCACCACTGCGTACCGTCGGCCGCGCTGCTCACGCCCGCGCGAACCGCGAGGTGCCTTCAGTTCGTGGACGTCACCACGCACGCAGCGACTCCATGTCGGCAAGAACCGCACGAGCCTCGGCGACGTCCGCACAATCCGCCGCCAGATCCTCGGCCTCGGCCCGGAGCCGAGCGGCACGCCTGACGCGATGCGCGGTGAGGATCGCCTCGCGGATGGCGCGGGACCGGTCCCCGTCGCCGACCAACTCCGCGAGAGCCTCATCCACGGCCGAGTCAGTACGGAACCCGCCAGGCACCGGTCCGGAGCGGGTAGCCACGCCCCGGGTCACCTGCCAGTGGCGGGGGAGGTCTCGCGGGCCCGGAACCACGGCAGCACCGCGAGCAGGGTGATGGCACCCGTGGCCGCGAAGGCCAGGCCGAAACTCCCGCGATCAACGAGCAGGCCCGCGACGATCGGCCCCACGATGGCGCCGGCGTCGGTCGACATCTGGAACGCGGCGAGCGCCGGGCCGCCCTGGCGTTCGCGTCCGATGACATCGGCGACCGAGGCCTGCTGCGCCGGGTTGAGCACTCCAGCACCGACGCCGGCGACCACACAGAGCACCAGCAGCAGCGCCAGACCGGTGGCCCAGCCGGTCACGAGGGTCGCCATGCCCGACACCACCAGACCGCCGACGATGAACGGTTTGCGACCCGAGCGGTCCGACGCGCGGCCGGCCAGAGCCAGCCCGGCGGCGTTGCCGGCAGCGAAGACGGCCAAGGCCGCCGCTGCGACCCACGGCGCGTCTGCGACCAGCGCGACCGCAAACAACGGGAGGATGGCGTTACGCACCCCGAAGTTGGCCCAGCCGTTCGCGAACCCCGAGGCGACCGACGCCCGGTACGCGCTGTCCCGCCAGGCATCCCGAGCCGAGAACGCGGCGAGGACGGGCGTGCCCGCAGCCGGCTGCAGTGCGGCCTCACGGAGGAACACCGCCACCACCGCGGCCGCCACGAGGAGTGCCGCCGCGTAGATGAGAAATGGCGCCCGCAACCCCAGCCCGGACAGCAGCCCGCCGACCACCGGCCCCAGCACCCCGCCGGTGAGGAACGCCGACGCATAGGCCGACGACACCCGGGCCCGAATCGTCGGCGGCGCGAGCCGCACCAGGAGGGCCACGGCCGAGACGGTGAACAGCGTGGACCCGACTCCACCGAGCCCCCGGAACACCAAGAGCTGCCAGTACGACCCGGCGAACGCGGTGGCGCCCGTCGACACGGCGACAATCAGCAGGCCGGCGAGGTACACCCGGCGCTCACCCAGGCGGACGACGAGCCGGCCGCCGCCGGGAGCGAAGACGAGGCGGAAGAAGGCGAACACGCTCACCACCACGGATGACGCCGTCGCCCCGACATCGAAACTCTGCGCGAACTGCGGAAGCACCGGCGTGATGAGGCCGAACCCGATGGCGATCACGAACGCCGACGCCACGAGCACCCAGATCTCGCGTGGGATGCGCTCGGGCGAGTCCGCGCGACTCATCGGGGACGAACCGATAGTGCCGGCGCCGTGCGGATCAGCAGCAGCCTGGGCGTCATCGGGTTGGGGCGCACAACGTGCCAGTATGCCGCCCAGCGGCGACGCTGCCGTCGCCCCTGGCCTGGGCCCCGGCGGCTGGCCCTCGCCCTCGCTCCCGCCCTCGCCTGGGCCCCGGCGGCTGGCCCTCGCCCTCGCCCTCGCTCAGCGCACCGATACCGCCACGACGACGGGCAGCATCGACAACCCCACCAGCAGCGAGTCCGACCAGCGCCAGCGCGCCGGCCGGGCCCAGGTCCGCTGCCGTGCGGTGGCGAAGCCGCGAGCGTCCATCGCCACCGCCAGGCCCGCTGCCGACCGAAGCGTGTGCACCAGAATCCCGACGGTCATCACCGCCAGTTGCCGCGCCATCCGCACCGGATGCCGCCGCGACGCGGCGAGACCGCGCACCCGACGGACCTGGCCGAGGTCGGCCCAGTCCCGGGCGAAGCCCTGCATCCGGTGCACCGCTGCCGCGGTGGCGACGACCGGCCGATCCGGAAGACCCACCCGCTGGGCCAGGTGGTCACCCAGCTCGTCCGGGTCGAGCCACGACAACAGCACCGCGGACGGCAGCACGATCACCAGCACCCGCACCGCCACCGTGAATGCCGGGTCGGTCTGCTGCCCGGCGAGCCACCACGTCGACCACCCCACCGACAGCGCGGCGAGCAGACCGGGCACCAGCCGGACCACGACCCGCCGCACCCGAGCGTCAGGTGCCGCCCCAGCACCGGGAGCGCTCAGACCGACGGCGGCCAACCCCACCTGGGCAGCCAGCACCCACGCGCTCGTCGACCAGTGCGGCGACAGCACCCCGGCGGGCACCGCAAGCAGCGCCCCCAGAAGCAATGCGAGTGGCCCACATCGGGCCACCAGCGGTGCGCGAGAGGGTGATTCCGGCGCGGGCGGGGCCGGCGGCGGCGTCATCCGGCGGACCGCGTCGGCGCGACCGGCCAGGTGCGGATCGTGGGTTGCGGCCACCACCGCGCCACCGGCTGCCCGGTACGCGTCGAGGAGCCCGGCGAGCGCGGCCCAGGTGTGGCGGTCCTGCCCGACGGTGGGCTCGTCGGCCAGCAGGGTGGCCGGGCCGTGCAGCAGGGATGACGCCACCGCGAGGCGGCGCTGCTCCCCACCGGACAGGGTCCGCGGGTCGGACTGCTCCAGATGGCCCAGCCCGACCGCGGCGAGCACGACCCGCGCCCGGTCCACGGTGTCAGCGCCGGCGTCACCGAGCGCTCGCGAGGTCGCGAGCATCTCGTCCAGCACCGTCCGGGCGATGATCGTGGCGCTGGACCACTGCGGGACCCACGCAAGCGCTCGAGCCAGGTCAGTGGCCGCGAGCGCTTCCGGCGCCGCGCCCCCGGCCCGCACGGCATCCGCCGGCTCGGTGCCAAGGAACCCGGCGAGCGCGTGCAGCACGGTCGACTTGCCCGAGCCGCTCGCGCCGACCAGTGCGGTGAGCGTGCCGGGGCCGGCATCCAGTGAGACCGCGAGTTCGGCGACCTGCCGAGTGCGGGTCGTACCGTCGAGGCGATGGGTCGTGCGGTCGACGGTGAACGGCTCTGCCGTCAGCGCTGCGGCCCAGGCCGGGCCACCGGGAGCCATCTCGCTGCCCCGCTCCGGGCTCCCGGCCTGCGGCGGCCGCCGCCCCACCACCCCGAGATCGACCGGCACCGGGTCCGGTGGCGGCACGCCGGGAACCCAGACCCCGAGGTCGAGGAGCAGGGCGCGCTCTCGGTCGAGGACCTGCGCCACCGGCCCGTCGGCCACCACCCGGCCGTCCCGCCCGAGCACCACCAGACGGTCGACGACACCCACCCACGGCGCACACAGGTGCTCGACCACCACCAGCGTGTGCCCGTCGAGCCGGTCGACGGAGTCGCGCACCTCCTGGGCGCACCTCGGGTCGAGCATCGCGGTGGGCTCGTCGAGGAGCACCACCGCGGGGTCCAGCGCGAGGGCCCCAGCGAGGGCGAGTCGCTGGGTCTGCCCACCGGACAGTGCGGATGTCGGGGTGTCTGGTGGGAGGTCGCCGAGGCCGACCGCGGCGAGCGCTGCGGCCACCACGGGCGGCATGTCCGCACGCGGCATCCCGACGTTCTCCGGGCCGAACGCGACATCCCGGCCGACGGTGGCCGCGACCACGCCGGCCCCGGGCTCCTGGAGCACCAGCCCCACGGTTCCAGGCCGAGCGCCCGGATCGGCACCGTCGACGGTGACCGACCCCGCACGGACCCCGGCGTCCACGGTGCCGAGCAGGCCCGCGAGCGCGCGCAGCAGGGTCGACTTCCCCGCTCCGGACGCCCCCGCAAGCAGCACCCGTTCGCCCGGGGCGATGGTGAGACCGATGTCGCGGAGCACCGGCTCGCGGCGCCCGTACGGCCGCCAGGTGAGACCGGCGACCTCGACCCGGCCCCGGTGGCCAGCAGCCGACCCGACGCCACGATGGTCGGACTCGGCCAGAGTGGAAACTGCCGGGGGTACAGCGGGTTCCACTCCGGCCGTGATCAACCGGGGCTGCCACTCAGACAGCGCGGGTTTCCTGCAGTTCCTGGCCCGCGGGGAACGCGGACAGCGCACCGGCTCGGGCGAGGGCGCGGGTCAGCAGCCAGCCGACCACCCCGGCGAGCAGCACACCAGAGGCTCCCATCGCCGCGAGGTAGGCGAGCTTGTCACGCAGCACCCACTCGGCGTACCACCCGCCGCCGTTCGCCAGCACCGAGAGCACCGGCACATCGGCCCACGACGCGGGGAACTTCACGACCTCGAACACCCACTCCAGCGGCGCCGACAGGGCCCCGGCCGCGGCCGCCGCCATGGCCCCGAACGCCCGGTAGCCCAGGAGCGCAAAGGCCAGCTCGGCGCCAAGACCCTGGAGGATGCCGCTGACCAGCACCGTGGCGCCCCACTCGGTGCCCGGAATCATCGACACCAGGGCCGCGACGACCTCGCAGAACAGCGCGGCACCCGGGCGCCGTACCACCAGCCCACCGACCACCCCAGCGAGGAACCAGGTGCCGACGAACAGCCCGGCGAGCGGGGCGTACCCGATCTTCAGCGCGGTGATCGGGCCGTTGTACAGCAGGCCCCACCCCCAGAACACGACGCCGAACGCGGCACCGAGGAAGGCGATCGTCAGGATGTCGACCGTGCGCCACCGAGTGAGCGGGAGAGTGGCTCGCAGCGAGCCGCGCAGTGGCGCCGCGGGGGGCGGTGGGGTGTCGGGCTGTCCCAGCGGTAGGTCGGGCTGGTTCGCCAGCGCGGCGGTCTGGCCCGGCGTTGTGGCGGGCTGGTTCGCCAGCGCGGCGGTCTGGCCCGGCGTTGTGGCGGGCTGGTTCGTCGGTGCGGCGGGCTGGCCCAGCGGTAGGTCGGGCTGGTTCGTCGGTGCGGCGGTCTGGCCCGGCGTTGTGGCGGGCTGGTTCGCCAGCGCGGCGGTCTGGCCCGGCGTTGTGTCGTGCTGCGATGCGGTCATGTGAGTTCTCCCGTGGTCTCCGGCGGACACCTCGGGGAGGTGCGCGTCGGCATCCGGAGTGGATGACGGCGGCGCACCTGAGATTCCCGACTCCCTTCGCCGGTACTAGCCGGATCAGGTTCGAGGGTCTGCGGCGGACCGCACTCTCAGCGCGTGGGGCGCTCCCCTGTCGTTGTGACGCGGTCAGCATAACCCCGGCGCCAGACCGAGGCCGGGGCCGCAGGTGCGGGGTCCGAGGCGACCGCACGCCCGGCGTCGAGGATGACCCGCCCGACGTCGAGACCGGCCGGCACCGTGACGAGGGTGGCGTCGGCCCCGTACCGTAGAGGGGTTGGGTGACTCGTCCCGCCCCCGCAACCATCTGAGGTGATCTGACATGGGCGCACTCGTCTGGAAACTGCTCGGCACCGGGAGCGCCGTCATCGCCGGCATCCTCGCCACCAAAGTCGTCGATGCCGTGTGGGCCGGCGCGGGCCAGGAACGGGTCAACCCCCAGAGTCCCGACGCCCCCCTCGCCAAGGCCGTCGCGTACGCGGCCCTCACCGGTCTCGCGGTCAGTACGGCCAAGACGCTCATGACGCGCAAGGCGGCGCAGTACTACGCGACCTCGAGCGGCCACCTTCCCGCAGCGATCCGCGACAACCCCGCCTGAGCGACGAGCAGCGCCGCACCGGGCCCTCACGGCAGACTCGTGGACGTGACGTCACCGAACCACCGCCCGCACCCTCACCCGAACCAGCCGCAGCAGCACGCACACCACCCACCGCACCACCATCCGCCCGGGGTTCGACCCGGCCCGGCCGAGTGGGACGCGCGCTACCGCGAGCAGCAGCGGATCTGGAGCGGCGAGCCGAACCACGCACTCGTCACCGAGGTCGATGGACTCGCCTCCGGTCGCGCGCTCGATGTCGGCTGTGGCGAAGGCGCGGATGCCGTGTGGCTCGCCCAGCGCGGCTGGCAGGTCGTCGGGATCGACCCCTCGGGTGTGGCGCTCGAGCGAGCCCGGTCCGCAGCCACGGCAGCCGGCCTCGACATCACCTGGCTGCACGCCGAGCTGGCGGAGGTAGCAGGCGACCTGGATGACGCGGCGTTCGACATCGTCACCGCCTGCTACGCAACGCTGTTCATCGACTCTGACCCGCTCGCCACCCTCGCCCGGCTGGTCGCCCCGGGTGGCTCGCTGCTCGTCGTGCACCACGCCGACGTCGACCCCGAGCAGGCCCGCGCCCACGGCTTCGACCCCGCGGAACTGCTCTCCCCGGCCGACGTGGCGGCCGGTCTCGACCAGGCGTGGCGGGTCGTCGTCGATGAACGACGGCCGCGCGTCATCCACGGCGGTTCGGGCGCGCACCACGCCGACGACCTGGTCGTCCGGGCCGTTCGGCGGCACTGACCACCACCCCGGCAGGCGCGCCAGCGTCATCCGGTCTCGGCCGCCGGACTCTCCGGCGGCGGGCCGCCACGCCCACGCCGAACCCGCGCCGCGAGTGGCCACACCAGGATGACGAGAACCACCGCGTAGCAGACCCAGGCGACCGGACCGCCGACCAGACCGTGCAGCTCGCCGCCGGTGGTCTGGAGCGAACGGCGGAGGTACTTCTCGAACAACGGGCCCAGGATCGTGCCGACGACGAGCGGGAGGACCGGCAGCCCGAATCGGCGCATCGCGAAGCCGAGGCCGCCGAGGGCGAGAAGGAGCACCAGGTCGAACGGCTGGGCGTTGACCGCGTAGGCACCCATCGAGGCGAAGAAAAGGATGCCGGAGTACAGGTATGGGCGAGGAATCCGCAGCAGCGCGGCCCAGGCCGGCGCGAGTGGCAGGTTGAGCAGCAACAGCATCGTGTTGCCGATGAAGAGGCTCGCAATCAGCACCCAGACCAGGTCCGGCTCCGTGGTGAGCAGCAGCGGCCCGGGTTCGATGCCGTACGACATGAACGCCGCGATGATGACCGCGGCCGTCGCGTTCGTCGGCAGGCCGAGCGCGAGCAGCGGCACCATGGCCCCCGCGGCGGAGGCGTTGTTCGCCGCCTCGGGCCCGGCGACCCCCTCGATGGCACCCGTCCCGAACTCCTCGGGGCGGGTGGAGAGGCGGCGCTCGGTGAGGTAGGAGAGGAACGTCGGAATCTCCGCGCCACCGGCCGGGATCGCCCCGAACGGGAACCCGAGCGCGGTGCCGCGCAGCCACGGCTTCCACGACCGGCGCCAGTCCGCCCCGGAGAGCCACGGGCGGCCCACCGGGATGACGGTCGCCGCCGTGCGCCGCAGATGCGCGGCCACCCACAGCGCCTCACCCACCGCGAACACCCCGACCGCGACGACGACCACGTCGATGTTGTCAGCGAGGAGCGGACTGCCGAAGGTGAGCCGCTGCTGGCCGGTCACGAAGTCGGTGCCGACCAGGCCGAGCGCGAGACCGAGGAGCAGGGCCGCGACACCGCGGACCCGGGAGGACCCGAGGACCGCCGAGGTGCCGACGAACGCGACGAGGATGATCGCGAGGAACTCCGGCGCGCCGAGCGTGACGGCGAACTCGACGACCTGCGGCATCACGAGCACGATCAGCACCGTGCCGATGGTGCCGGCCACAAACGACCCGATCGCCGCGGTGGCGAGCGCCTGTGCTGCCTTCCCGTGGGTCGCCATCAGATGGCCCTCGATGGCGGTGACCACCGACGCGGATTCCCCGGGGGTATTCAGCAGGATCGAGGTCGTCGACCCGCCATACATCCCGCCGTAGAAGATGCCCGCGAACAGGATGAGTGACTGCTCCACCGGCAGGCCGTAGGTGAGCGGCAGGAGCAGTGCGACCGTCATCGCCGGGCCGATGCCGGGCAGCACCCCCACCGCGGTGCCGATCACGACGCCGGCGAGGGCGACCAGGAGGTTCATCGGCGTGATGACGTCGGCGAATCCCCCGAGCAGGGCGCCCAGGTCACCCATCAGAGGATCCCCTGCAGCACGCCCGCGGGCAGGGCGACGCCGAGGCCGATGGCGAAGACGTAGAACGTGGCGAGGGCCAGCGCGATGCCGATCCCGAGCCCGCGGACGTGGTGCCGGTTCCCGAGCGCGGAGGCGGAGACCGCGAACAGGAGCGACCCGCTGACCACCCAGCCGAGCGGCTCGACCAGCACCGCGTGGAGGAGGAACGCGACGGCGAGGATGACGACCGTGCGCCAGTCCGCCGGCCGGCCGGGCTCGACATCCTCACCGGCCTCGGCCGCCCCGACCCCGCCTCGGGCCACGTCGATGGCGTAGAGCACGGCAATGACGAGGAGAAGGCCTCCGACGACGAACGGCATCGCGCGCGGGCCGACCGGGTCGTTGCTGCTCGTCGCGGCCCCGATGCGGGTCGCGTCGATGATCACGACCACCCCGACCAGGGCCAGGGCCGCGCACAGCCCGAACTGTGCGCGGTCCCGGACCTGGCCGGTGGCCGGACGAGCCCCGAGGCCCACCGTTGGCCTAGCCGAGGCTCGCGAGGATCTCGGCGACTTCGGCGTCTTGCTCCTTGATGAAGGTGCCGAACTCGTCGCCGGTGGCGAACGCGTCGACCCAGCCGCGCTTGGTCAGCTCGGCTTTCCACGCCGGGGAGGCGTGCATTGCGGTGAAGGCGTCGGTCCACACGGCCGTGTCCTCCGCCGAGATCCCCGGTGGGGCGACGACCCCGCGCCAGTTGGTGAACTCGAGGTCGATGCCCTTCTCCTTCAGGGTCGGAACGTCTTTCAGGGCGTCGATCCGTTCGGCCGACGACACCGCGAGAACCCGGACATCGCCGGCTTTCACCTGGTCGAGGAACTCGCCGAACCCGCTGGCGCCGAAGGCGACCTTGCCGCCCAGCAGCGCGGGCAGCAGCTCGCCGCCACCGTCGTACGAGACGTAGCTGACCGTCTTCGGGGGGATGCCGACGGCTTTGGCGAGCTGCATCGGGAGCAGGTGGTCGGGGCCACCTGGCGACGAACCGCCGCCCACCGCAACCGACTTCGGGTCCTTCTTCCAGGCCGCGACGAGCTGGGTGATGTCGGTGTAGGGCGACTGCTTGGGGACCACGATCGCCCCGGCCTCCTCGATGAGTTTGGCGATCGGGGTGGTGTCGTTCAGTGACGCCGCCGACTTCTGGGTGTGGGCCGCGCCGACGACGCCGAGGCCCATCTGCATCGCGAGTTTGCCGTTGCCCTTCTCGTTGACCACCCGCTGGAGGCCGACCGTGCCGCCGGCGCCGGCGAGGTTGAAGACCTGGACGGGCCCGGTGATCTTCTCGGCTTCGAGGACCTGCGCCGCGGTACGCGCGGTGGTGTCGTAGCCACCGCCTGGACTGTTGGGCACGAGGTACCGCAGCCCGGTTGCCGGGGCGCCGGCGGCAGCGCCGGACCCCGGGGCCGAGTCAGCGTCGGGGTCCGCCGTGGCCCCACACCCGGTGAGGGCGAGGGTGGCCGCGACGAGTGCGCCGAGGGTGGTGCGATGGATGCTCATTGAGGTCGCCTTTCCTGCAGGGGGGATCGGACGCGATGATCGTCAGTGGCGGCATCCGGACAGTCGCCGTTCTGTCGGCAACGAAGGTTGAGTTCATAGTGGTCACCCGCAGACGACGCCGCCCCACCCTGGCCGGTGAACTCTTCGTCCTCCAGCTCGCGATCATCGTCGTGGTCCTGGTGGCGATCGCCGCGGTCTCACTCGCCCAGTCGGAGGCGACCTTCGAGCATGTCGAGGGGCGCCGCGTCGGAGCCGTCGCCGAACAGGTCGCCGCGAGCCCGCTGGTCCGTACCCATCTCGACCAGCCCGACCAGCACGACGGCCTGGCGACCATCGGGCACGCAGTGGTAGCCCAGGCCGGGGTCACGATGGTGACGTTCGCCGAGCCCGACCTGACCGTCCGGGTCTCCACCGACCCGACATCCGAGGAGCAACGACTGCCCGTCGGCCATCCACGGGTCGCCGCCGGCGGGAGCTGGTCGGGCACCCTCGTGCTCGAGGGCCGCGACTACCTGGTGTCCCAGGTTCCGGTTCTCGCCGGGGACGACGACCGCGACCCGACCACGGCATCCCGAGCGGGTGACCACCTCGGCACGGTCATGGTCGCCGAGCGGATGCCGTCGACGCCGGCCCGGATTCACGGCACCTCGTCGTACCTGTTCACCTACCTCGGCACCGCCCTCGTGGTCGGGCTGGGCAGCTCGTGGCTGCTCTCGCGGCGGATCAAGCGCCAGACCCTGGGGTTGGAGCCGCGCGAGATCGCCGAGCTGGCCGAACACCGGGAGGCGATGCTGCGCGGGATCGCCGAGGGCGTCGTCGCCCTCGACCCCCAGCACCGGATCACCCTGGTCAACGAGGTCGCTCGTCACCTCCTCGACCTTCCCGAGCACGCCATCGGCACCTCGGTCGCGGAGTTGCCCATCGACGGACGGCTGCGCGAGGTGCTCGTCGGAGCGGGACCCCGGGCACCGAGCACTGCCGACGTCCAGGGCCACACCACCGCGGCCCTGGACGAGGTCGTCATCCGACATGGCAAGGTGCTGGTCATGAGCACGATGCGGGTGGTCAGTGGCGACCGGGCCCTCGGCACCGTGACGACCATGCGCGACCGAACCGCGCTCGCCGACCTCGAGCGGGAGATCGGCTCGGTCCGCTCCACCGCCCACGTGCTGCGCGCGCAGGCGCACGAGTTCGCCAACCAACTGCACACGATCAGCGGGCTGATCCAGATCGGGGAGCACGACGAGGTGGTCCGGTACGTCGACGCGCTGAGCGAGCGCCGGCACGCCTTCGACCTCACGGTCACCACCCTCGTGCCCGACCCGACGGTCGCCGCGCTGCTCATGGCCAAGGCGGCCACGGCCACCGAGCGCCGCATCGAGCTGACCATCACCGAGGACAGCCGGCTCGACCGGCTCACCGCGCGCGACGCCGCCGACGTCGCCACCGTGCTGGGCAACCTGGTCGACAACGCACTGGACCACGCGTCGGTCGGCTCGGCGGGGTCGCCGTTCGTGCGGGTCCGGATCCGCCAGGACGCCAGCACCGTCGAGATCGACGTGTCCGACTCCGGGCCCGGGGTGGCGGAGCACCTGCGGTCGGCACTGTTCGAGCACGGGGTCACCACCAAGCGGGTCGACCCGCTGGAGCACGGCGTGGGGCTCGCGCTGACCCGGCAGGTGTGTCGGCGGCGCGGTGGTGAGATCAAGGTCCGACAGGTCGATGGGTCGACCACCTTCGCGGCCCGGCTCGGGGTTTCGACCTTCGTGGATCCGGATGCCGCGGTGCCCGCCGCGCAGCGGATGGCGGCCGCGGAGCCGGAATCGCCCACCGCCCCAGCCGATCCGGCACTCCGATGATCCGGGCGCTCGTCATCGACGACGACTTCATGGTGGCCCGGATCCACCGCGGCTTCGTGGAGCGGGTGGACGGCTTCGAGGTCGCCGGGGTGGCGCATTCCGGCGCCGAAGCGACACGAGCCGTCGCCGACCTGCGCCCCGATCTGCTGCTGCTCGATCTCTACCTCCCCGACCGCTTCGGCCTCGACCTGCTCGCCGACCTTCGCCCCGGCGACCACCGGTGTGACGCGGTGGTGATCACTGCGGCGAAGGAAACCGAGTCGGTGCGTGCCGCAGTCCGTCTCGGTGTTGTCGACTACATCCTGAAGCCCTTCGGATTCGCCGACCTCAGGGAGCGGCTGCTGCGTTACGCCCGCCGACGCGCCCTGCTCGACGCGGCCGAGGTCACCGGGCAGGCCGACATCGACCAGGTCTTCTCGCGGGTCGCGGCCGGTGGCGGCGCACCGCTGCCCAAGGGGATGAGCCGGGAGACCGCCCGGCTCGTCGCGGATGCACTGGCCGTCGCCCGCCAGACCCTGTCGGCGTCGCAGGTCGCCGAGGGGGTCGGGCTGTCCCGGGTAAGTGCTCGCCGGTACCTCGAGCACTTCGTGACCGTCGGTCGTGCCAACGTCCGGCTCCGATATGGCACTACTGGCCGGCCCGAACGTCGGTACCGCTGGATGGGCTGACCGGGCGACGCCTGCTCCGCGAGTCACCCCCTCGAGGTCCTCGGTACGTCCCGGCGAGCCGCTCCTCGGCCGGGCCCTCGATCCCTGGGCAGCCCGCGGCTGCCGGACATCGAC
>JBOFLG010000021.1:0-3698 GCA_051657745.1 Dermatophilaceae bacterium
CGCCAGCACCGCCAACGGAGCCCGCGTCCACCTGTGGCCCTGCCACGGCGGCGACGCCCAACAATGGGAATCCCGCAACGGAGCGCTCATCAACCCCCACTCCGGCAAGTGCCTCGACGCCGGCGGCGCCGACACCGGCGCCCGCCTCCAGATCTGGGACTGCGACGGCCGAGGCCCCGGCGCAAACCAGCGCTGGACGATGAACTGACCCTGGTCCCGACCACCCCCGCTCAGACCGGCCGCTGACCATCGGGGCCGTCGCCGTCACCGCCACCGTGACGACGACGGCCCCGATTGGCATTCCCGCGACGATGCCCCACTCCCGGCCCGCGGAACACGCATCGGACCGCGCCCACACCCGCCTGGCGACCCGACCGGCGCTGCCCAGGTAGGAGTAGCACCAGTGATGGTTGCCAATGTGCCCGCTGTCAACGATAGTACGTCAGGAGTGCTTACGAATATCGCAAAGAACTACCGCAGGGAGATACCACCATGCAGCAGCGACGTCGCTGGCGAGTCATCACCGGGGCGCTTGCCGCCTCCGTGCTGTGGTCGATCGGCGCCGCCGCCGGTCCGAGTGCCGCAGCCACCGCAGCCACCCCAGCCAGCGCGTTCGGCGCGACCGGCACCGCACCCGGCCGGATGGTGGCAGCACCGGAACTGTGTGACGTGCACGCCACCACGCCGATAGCCGGCGGCCGCTACAACGTGCAAAACAACCGGTGGGGCGCCTCCACGACACAGTGCATCGCCGTGCAGGGCACCGGCTTCGTCGTCACCCGCGCCGAGCACAACAAGCCCACCGATGGGGCGCCTGCCGCCTACCCGTCGATCTACGTCGGGTGCCACTACGGCCACTGCACCAGCGACAGCGGGTTGCCGCGGAAGGTGAGCGAGTTCGACAACGCCCGGGGCACCTACCGCGCCGAGACTCCGAACAGCGGCGCCTGGAACTCCTCCTTCGACCTGTGGTTCGACCCCACCCAGCGCACCAACGGGCAGAACACCGGCGCCGAGCTGATGATCTGGGCCAACCACCGCGGCGGACCCCGCCCGATCGGCACCCGTACTGCCACGGTCACCCTCGAGGGCGCAGCCTGGGACGTATGGGTCGGCAACATCGGCTGGAATGTCATCTCCTACGTGCGCCAGCAGCCGACCAACTCGATGGCGAACTTCAGTGTCAGCGCCTTCGTCAACGACGCCGTCGCCCGCGGCCAGATTCAGCGCTCCTGGTACCTGACCAGCGTGCAGGCCGGCTTCGAACCGTGGGTCGGTGGCACTGGACTCGCCGTGCGTGACTTCGCCTTCACGACCAACGGCACCGCCCCGAGCGCCCCGGCACCGGCGACCCCCACCACTCCCGCACCGGCCGACCCGACTCCCCCGAAGACGGCCGACCCCATGCCGACCACCGCACCCAAGCCTGCCACCTCCATGCCTGACGGCACGGACCGAAACGCCCGCGACCGCACCGCCAGAGAAGCCCGCGACCGCGACGCCCGCAACCGCGACCGCACCGCCAGAGAAGCCCGCGACCGCGACGCCCGCAACCGCGACCGCACGGCCAGAGAAGCCCGCGACCGCGACGCCCGCAACCGCGACCGGACCCCGATCATCGGTGCGCAGAGTTCGCTGTGTCTCGACGTCGCCGGAACGGACCGCGGCGTGTCCATCCAGCTCTGGAACTGCGGCGACGGCAGCCCTCGCCAAGGGTGGACCCGCGACGGCCAGACCTTGGTCAACACCGGCTCCGGCTTCTGCCTCGACGTGCAAGGCGCCAGCACCGCCAACGGAGCCCGCGTCCACCTGTGGCCCTGCCACGGCGGCGACGCCCAACAATGGGAATCCCGCAACGGAGCGCTCATCAACCCCCACTCCGGCAAGTGCCTCGACGCCGGCGGCGGCGACACCGGCGCCCGCCTCCAGATCTGGGACTGCGACGGCCGAGGCCCCGCCGCAAACCAGCGCTGGACGATGAACTGACCCTGGTCCCGACCACCCCCGCTCAGACCGTCCGCTGACCATCGGGGCCGTCGCCGTCACCGTCACCGTGACGACGACGGCCCCGATCGCGTTCCCCGGCAATGCCCCACGCCAACCCGGCGACGACACCGGCCCGGAACCACGCCCACGCTCACCAACCGGGGAACGGCAACTGCTCGGCCGCTCCTGACGGCGGCGGCCGGACTGGGAAGGCCGCTGGCTCCAGGCGGAGGCACCCAGGGTGGAGCACCCGCACGGCGACCATGCCCGATTCGTGCAGTGGCCCTGGGGTGGCATCCACGACCACCGCGTCCGCCCACGGGTCGACACCGCCCAGGACCAGACCGTCCGGGACCAGAGGACCCGGGCCGGGCGACAGGCGATGACGCAGCCGCGCCTGCAGCCGCGGGTCGAGACCGACCTGCAGGTTGACCATCGGATCGACCAACGCGGGCCGAGGCGCGATCCCCCAGTCGCCCGACACCGGCGGTGCATCGTCCAGGTAGGCACGATCTGGCCGATGCCGCAGCAGGCCAGCAACCTCACCGAACCCAGCGGCCGCAGCCGTGCGGATCCGCCCGTCGGCCCGGTCCAGGTCGCGCGCCGAGACGAGCTGGATCAGCCCCTCGAGCACCGCCCGCTCAGCCGCCACCGCGAGGTCACCGGATGCCGAACTGGCGAGCCCGATCAGGTCGTGCCGGGCATCGCGGAGCACCGCCAGAACGACGTAGCGGCCGAACCGAGTCGGGACGCCACGCAGCTCGAGGTCGACCTCGGCATCAGACCACGCGTCCTGCACTGCGGTGGGCACAGCCACCGACGGCAGCGGCGGTGCGGTGGCCGAACGCCACCATCGAGCGACTGCGTCCTGGGCCACCACGTGACCGATGCCGCGCTCGATCGCCTCCGCGCGAGTGGCGGCGGCCGCCAATCCGGCGAAGTTGTGGAATGCGGATGTCGGCTGGTCCAGGACCGGCGGAGGGTCCGTGTGCAGGTGAACGAACCGCAGCGGAGCCCAGACCGGCCGGCCGTCGGCGCACCGCTCCCCACGCACCCAGGCGAGTGGCGCGTCGGGATCCACGGGAACCAACGGCGAGGCCGCATGCGCGAGCACCGCCGGGTCGATGACGCTGAGCGCGTCGGGGGGCAGCCAATCCTCACCGGCAGCAGCCAGCTCCGCCACGGCCGCGCGCCGCACCCGGGCCGTCCCGGTCCACGGCCCGGCGAGGTGCGACACCGCAGAACTGAGCGCGGCGGCGCGCACTGCGGCGTCCTCCGCCGAGGGTGTCGATCCGGATGACGCGAAGGCTGCCGCGGGGGCAAGCCGATCGGTTTGCCACGCCGGCCAGCCGAGCTCGGTGCGCGGCAGCACGGCATGCACGTGCCGGAACCGGGACGGCATCCCGGGCTCGCCGGGCCGGACCACCACCGAGCGGGCGGCCCCGGTGACCGGGTCGAGCAGCGGCCAGGGCCGCACCTGATGCCGAGTGAGCTGCCCACTCGCGCAGCGCAGCAGCACCCCGCGCGGCACGTCGGCCACGACGTCACACACCCGCGCGTAGTCGGGGTCGGTGACCGCGGGCAGCCCAAGGTCGAGCCCGGCGGTGGACCAGGCCCGGGCCGCGTCGGCATCGGGCGCGTGGGTACGCACCACGCGGCGCGCGTCATCCTCGGTGTCAGGATGGGACCCGTACCAGACCCCGCCCCACCAC
>JBOFLG010000022.1:0-12828 GCA_051657745.1 Dermatophilaceae bacterium
GCGGGTGTTGGTGATGGTGCAGGTGATGGTCTGGGCGCGGCCATTGCCGCCCGCGGCCGAGCTCGACTGCGGAATGTTCACCGTGCTGCTCGTAGAGGCCACTGTGCCGTTGGCGTCGACGCACCGGGTGGCGGTGACGTAGTCGGCAAGGTTCGTACCCGCAGCGGCAGTCTCGCCCACCGTGATCGGAACGGCCTGGGTCTGGACGTCCTGGGCGACGGTCACATCGGGCGCGGTCAGCGCGGTGCCGTTGTAGACGGACCGGAATGTGGTGTCACCGTTGTGCGTCACACCAGAGGCAAACGTGGTGCCGTTGATCTGCAGGTTGACGGTGCCTGGGTCAGAGGTGGGTGCAAAGTTCTTGACGACCCGGACGACCGGCTTGATCTCGAAGGTGTAGTCCTCAACCTCACCGGAGTCGGCGAGCCCGGTCGGGCTCTGCGCCTGAGTTGCGTTGTAGCTCACTCGTACTCGGGCATAGGTGCGCCCGGCGGTGGCGTTCGCGATCGTCCAGGAAAGGTTCGCCGAGGTGGCTCCGGCCGCGAAGGTGGCGCAGGCCCGTTCGGCGGTGCTCCAGGTGCCGTTGCGGTCGAGGTCCAGGTAGCCGCAGACGGTTCCGGGCTGGCTCGCCCCGCTGAGGGCGACCGGCACCGAGTAGGTGCTCCCGATCTGGTCGGTGGTCAGGTTGGGGAAGGCGGTGACGCCGTCGTCATCAGTGCCATCACCGGCCGGGGCATT
Organism: Dermatophilaceae bacterium; assembly: GCA_051657745.1. Classification (GTDB taxonomy): domain Bacteria; phylum Actinomycetota; class Actinomycetes; order Actinomycetales; family Dermatophilaceae; genus JBOFLG01. The sequence continues at coordinate 739 of JBOFLG010000022.1, forward strand.
CGCATTCGCGCCAGCGGCGACCGACTGCCCGCCGTGGGCTGCGCCACTGTTGGCCGCGGTCGAGTTCTCTCGGTCGATGGTCGACCCGAGCCGGAGGTCGCCGATGATGTGGGACGCCGGGGCGCCGGCCTCGTAGCCGGTGGGAGCGTCGCCGTAGTCCTCGTCTGCGGTGAAGGTCAGCGACCAGCCATCCCCGGCGGTGGGGGCACCGGGCTCGCCTGGGCCGACGAGGATTTGGGCGAAGATGTCCAGGCTGAGGGTCAGTTCGGTCACAGTGCCGACCACGGGGATGCTGCCGCAGCCCGCGGTGGCTGCATAGTTCAGGCCTCCGGCGGAGGTCGCTGCACATAGCGGTGAGTTGCTGGAGTTTGTGGTTCGGAACGTCGTGGGGGTCACGGTGAGGTTCGTCGAGCCGCCAGAGACCGAGCCGAAGGTCGCACCTGCCGGGTTCGAGCCGGTCAGGGTGGCCCGGGTGTGGATCGACGAGGCCGCGGTGACTACACCGCCGGTGCTCGCCGAGTTCGCGCCGCCGAGGCCGGCTAGGTGCAGCACCGGGTTGCGCACCGGACGGGAGAAGGTCAGGGTCACCGTGCCGCGCCCGGGGCACAGCCCGGCGACCGCGCATCCGCCAGCGTTCACGAGAAGTTGGGTCGTGGCGTTCGCCGGGTTCACCCCAGGGGCGAACATCGCCGCGGTCGCGCCGTAGGACGTGCCGGGGATGAAGTTGCGGTTGTTCACCGTGGTCGACCCACTGGTGGTCGCCGTCATGGTCAGCCCCGACGGGGTGCCCCCGACTGCAGTTGCGCCGGCGCCGCCCCACGCGGTCGACGGGGTTTGGTAGGCGCGTGCGAGGTCGCCGGGCAGCACCACCAGCGACGCGGCGAGCGCGACGGTGGTCACCGTGGCGAACCATTGCAGGAGGCGACGGCGACGGCTGGTCGCGACGCGGTGCTGGTGCCCTGGACGCTGCATGGGACGGCTTCCCCTCGGTCGGTCCCCTGCGTCGGTACCTGCACTGGTGACCTCGGTCACCAGCCCGAAGCGTACGGGTTCGCTGGCCCCCAGATGTGGCGATCTAACGATCTAACAATCCGGGCGGCCGGTGCGCCGCACAGTGAGACGCTGCGGCCCGACGCCGGCAGATCGCGGCCAGGTTGGCAGGATGGGTGTGTGGCTACGCCTTCACCACGGCTCGTCGAGCTCGCCCATGCCCATGGAGTCGCTACCGAGTACTGGGACTGGTGTGGGCACCACATCGCCGTCTCTGCAGCGACGATTCGCGCGGTGCTCGGTGCGCTCGGCGTGCCGACTGCGGATGACGCCACCGTCGAGCAGGCGCTCAGCGATGTCGCGGACGCGTCGTGGCGGCGCACGCTCCCGGCGTCCCTCGTTGTCCGCGAGGGGTGTTCGTCCTGGGTGCCCGCGCACGTGCCAGCTGGAACCGGCATCCGACTCACTGTCGAGTGCGAGGACGGCACGAGTCGCGAGGTCGCCCAGGTCGACCGGGTGGTGCCTGATCGGTTCGTCGATGGCGCTGCGGTTGGCGAGGCGACATTCGAGGTGCCGGGCACCCTGCCGCTTGGCTGGCACCGCCTGATCGCCCACCCTGAGGTGCCCGCGACTGACCCGTCGAGCACGGTGACGACGCTGGTCGTCACGCCACAGCGGCTCGCTTTGCCGGCCGCGCTCGAGGCTGGGCGGGTGGTCGGCCTGGCCGCGCAGCTCTACCAAGTGCGGTCCACTGAGTCCTGGGGCATGGGCGACCTCGGCGACCTTGCCGACCTCGCCACCTGGGCGGCGAGCGACCACCACGCCGACTTCGTGCTGGTGAACCCGCTGCACGCCGGTGAGCCATCGACACCGCTCGAGCCCTCGCCCTACCTCCCCACCACTCGGCGCTTCGTCAGTCCGTTGTACCTCACGGTGTCGACCATCGACGAGGTCGCGAATTTGCCTGTGGCGCAGGCGGATGCCGTCGCGCGGCTCGCGAACGACGCGCGGGTCGCCGATGCCACCGACCGGATCGACCGGGACGCGGTCTGGACGGCAAAGAAAGCCGCACTCCAGATGGTCTTCGAGGTGCCGAGGAGCCCCGAGCGGGAGCGCTCCTTCGCGGAATTCTGTGAACGCGAAGGGGAGGGGTTGCAGCGCTTCGCCACGTGGTGCGTGCTGGCTGAGCGGCGCGGGTTGCCGTTCGCCGACTGGCCCGAGGCGCTGCGCGACCCGGCCTCGCCGGCGGTGGCGGCGGTGCGCGAGGAGCGCCGCGACGAGGTCGACTTCCACCGTTGGCTGCAGTGGCAACTCGACGAGCAGTTGTCTGAGGCGCAGCGCCGGGCCCGAGCGGCTGGGATGGCGCTGGGGGTGGTGCACGATCTCGCGGTCGGGGTGCACCCCGGTGGCGCTGACGCCTGGGCGCTCGGACCAGCACTGGCCCGCGGGGTCACCGTTGGCGCGCCACCTGACCAGTTCAACCAGCTCGGGCAGGACTGGAGCCAGCCGCCGTGGCGACCCGACGGCCTCGCGGCGCTCGGTTACGCACCGTTCCGGGACATGGTTCGGGCTGTGCTTCGCGACTCCGGCGGTGTGCGCGTCGACCACATCATCGGGTTGTTCCGGCTCTGGTGGATCCCCGTCGGTTGCTCCCCGGCCGAGGGCACCTACGTGCGGTACGACCACGAAGCGCTGCTCGGCATCCTCGTCCTGGAGGCACAGCGGGCCGGTGCCGTCGTCATCGGCGAGGACCTCGGGGTCGTCGAACCGAGTGCACGCGAATACCTCACCGAGAGAGGTCTATTCGGCACCAGCATCCTGTGGTTCGAGTGGGATGCGGACCGGCCGAAGCAGCCTGAACACTACCGCGACCTGTGCCTGTCGTCGGTGACGACGCACGACCTGCCGCCGTCGGCGGGGTACCTCGCCCTCGATCATGTGGCGGTGCGCGAGCGGCTCGGTCTGCTCACCCGAACGGCCGCGGAGGAGCGAGCCGTCGAGGAGATGGCGATCGCGCGGGTGCGCGGCGAACTCGAGGCGCGAGGCCTGGTGGAGGTCGGCGCCGATACTGAGTCGGTGCTGATCGGCCTGCATCGCTGGCTCGGCCAGACCCCGAGCCGGATGCTCGCGGTGGCCCTGCCGGACCTGGTCGGTGACCGGCGCGCGATCAACCAGCCAGGCACCCACGACGAGTACCCCAACTGGCGGCTGCCGTTGACCGGGCCGGACGGTGTCCCGGTGACTCTGGACGGCATCCGTGCGGCGGGCTTTGCCGGAGTGCTCTTCGACGCGCTCCGCGGCGACGACGCCTAAGCCGGCACGGCCACGGGGGTCGGGGTACACCCGAGGGCAGCACCGCGCACGACGTCCAGGTCGAGCCCATCAGCGGCCCATCACTCGCCGAACCATGCCAGCGGAGCGTCGGGTTCGTGCTGCACCACGAGAAGGCGCGCGGTCACGTCATCCGGCCTGGGCGCCGACCGCGATGCCGACGAGGTACGTTGCGGCCATCGCGACCAGCCCGCCGCACACCACCCGAAGGGTGGCGCGCCGTGCGTCGGCGCGCCCGAGGCGGGCACTCAGCAGTCCGGTGCCGACCAGAGCAGCCACCACCGCGACCACGGTGACCGGAACCCGCCAGGCCAGCGGTGAGAGGACGACGGCCAGGAGGGGAAGCGTGGCACCGACGGTGAACGCCGCCATCGAGGCCCAGGCAGCATGCCAGGGGTTGGTCAGGCTGTTCGGGTCGATACCGAGCTCGACCTCGGCATGCGCCGCGAGGGCGTCGCGGGCGGTCAGTTCGACCGCCACCTGCTGGGCGAGCTGGGCCGAGAGTCCTTTGGCCCGGTAGATGGCGGCGAGTTCGGTGAGCTCAGCCTCCGGCTCTTCCGCCAATTCGCGAATCTCGGTGGCGAGCAGCGCCTGCTCGGAGTCGCGGTGCGTACTCACCGAGACGTACTCGCCCACCGCCATGCTGAGCGCCCCGGCGGCCAGCCCAGCGGCTCCTGCGGCGAGAACCGGCCCGCGTTCAGATGAGGCCGCGGCGACCCCCACCACCAGGCCGGCGGTCGAGACGATGCCGTCGTTGGCGCCGAGTACGCCGGCCCGCAACCAGCTCAACCTCGCGGCGAAGGACTGGTCGTGCGGCTCCTGGTGCTCGGGCGCGGTGGTGTCGGTGCCGCGCGGGCTGGGGTGATCGGGCGGGTTGGTGCCTCGGGGGTTGGAGTGGTCGGGCTGGTTGGTGCCGCGGGGGTTGGAGTGGTCGGGGTGGTCTGGGTGCTGTGGCGGGTCGGGCTTGTCCGGCAGGTTCGGCAGGTTAGGCACCGATGGTGGCTCCTGCACTGCGAGCCGCCCCCGAGATCCGATGCGCCAACTCGATGTCGAGTTGGGTAAGCCCGCCAGCGTCGTGCGTGGTGAGCAGCCAGTGGGTCGTGCGCCAGCGGATGTCGATATCAGGGTGGTGCTGCATCTGCTCGGCCTCCTCGGCGACCGCCGCGACCACGCGGATGGCGGCGGGAAAGTCTGGTGCCGCGATGCTCGTGCGCAGCGTGTCGCCGTCGCGCCGCCAGCCGGGCAAGGTGGCGAGCTGAGTGGTGACCTCGTCGTCGGTGAGTCGTCGGCTCATGGCCCCATCATGCTCTCCGAGGTGCTGTCCGTGCTCCCGGGATCGGAGCGCGATGCACGCCCCGAGGGTCGCGGTCAGCCCGGTCTGCTGGCGGGGACCTCGACGGCGGAGCGTGTGCCCGATTCGGTGCCGACCGCGACACCTGAGAGACTGCCGGGTATGTCTGTCACCCGCCGCGACGATCTCCGAAACGTCGCGATTGTCGCGCACGTCGACCACGGGAAGACCACCCTGGTCGACAAGATGTTGTGGCAGTCGGGCGCGTTCGGCGAACACGACCATGTGGCCGAGCGGGCGATGGATAGCGGTGAACTCGAGCGGGAGAAGGGCATCACCATCCTCGCCAAGAACACCGCCGTGCGGTATGCCGGCAAAGCCGCTCGTGACGCCGGGCTGTCCGACGGGGTCACCATCAACATCATCGACACTCCCGGGCACGCCGACTTCGGCGGTGAGGTCGAGCGTGGGCTGTCGATGGTCGACGGCGTGGTCCTTCTGGTCGATGCCAGTGAGGGGCCACTCCCGCAGACCCGTTTCGTGTTGCGTAAGGCGCTCGCCGCCCGCCTCCCGGTGGTGCTGTGCATCAACAAGGTCGACCGGCCGGACTCGCGGATCGCCGAGGTGGTCGACGAGGTGTACGAGCTGTTCCTCGACCTCCTCGACGACGCCGATCACCACCAGGACCAGTTGGATTTCCCCGTCGTCTACGCCTCGGCCAAGGCCGGCCGGGCCAGCCTTACCGCGCCGGACGATGGTGCGCTCCCAGACGGTGAGGACCTCGAGGCGCTGTTCCGCACCATTCTCGAGACCGTGCCGGCGCCCGCGTACGACCCGGAGACGCCGCTGCAGGCCCACGTGACCAACCTCGACGCGTCGAACTTCCTCGGCAGGCTCGCGTTACTCCGTGTGCGAAGCGGCACGATCCGCAAGGGCCAGCAGGTTGCCTGGTGCAAGCACGACGGGTCGGTCGAGCGGGTGAAGATCACTGAGTTGCTGATGACCGAGGCCCTCGAACGTCATCCCGCCGAGGAGGCTGGCCCCGGCGACATCATCGCGGTCGCCGGGATCCCGGAGATCACCATCGGCGAGACCCTTGCCGACGCTGACGACCCGCGACCGCTGCCGCTGATCGCCGTCGATGAGCCCGCGATCTCGATGACGATCGGCACCAACACCTCGCCGATGGCCGGCCGGGTCCGCGGGGCCAAGGTCACCGCGCGGCTAGTGAAGGAGCGTCTCGACCGCGAGCTCATCGGCAATGTCTCGGTGCGTGTTCTGCCTACCGAGCGCCCGGACGCCTGGGAGGTGCAGGGTCGCGGTGAGCTCGCGCTCGCCATCCTGGTCGAGCAGATGCGCCGCGAAGGCTATGAGCTCACGGTCGGCAAGCCCGAGGTCGTGACCCGCACGGTCGACGGGAGTGTGCAGGAACCGGTCGAGCGGCTGACGATCGATGTGCCCGAGGAGTACCTCGGCGCGGTGACCCAGCTGCTCGCGGCCCGCAAGGGGCGGATGGAACAGATGACGAATCACGGCACCGGGTGGGTGCGGATGGAGTTCCTCGTGCCCTCGCGGGGGCTCATCGGGTTCCGCACCCAGTTCCTGACCGATACGCGGGGCACCGGAATTGCCCACCACGTGTTCGAGGGGTACGAGCGTTGGCTCGGCCCAATCACCACCCGGGTGAGTGGATCCCTAGTCGCCGACCGGTCCGGTGCGGCCACTGCATACGCGATGATGAATCTTCAAGAACGTGGCACCCTGTTCGTGCCGCCGACCACTGAGGTGTATCAGGGAATGGTCGTCGGCGAGAACTCCCGGGCCGACGACATGGATGTCAACATCACCAAGGAGAAGAAGCTCACCAATGTGCGCTCCGCTTCCGCCGACGTGCTCGAGCGACTGGCACCACCACGCTCGCTCTCGCTCGAGCAGTCGCTCGAGTTCTGTCGCGAGGACGAGTGCGTCGAAGTGACACCTGAGGCGGTCCGCATTCGCAAGGTCGAGCTCGACCAGGCTCTTCGCGCGCGCGCCACGTCCCGGGCGCGAAAGGGCTGACCCGTCGTGTCCGACTCCGACTCCGACGCTCCACCGCACACCCGCGCTGGTCTGCGCGCGGCGCGCCAGCAGGGCGGGCGGGAACGAGGTCGCCGCCCTCAGGCACGGCTGGACGAGCCACCACGGCCGCCGGTTCGGCACCAGCGGTCGACCCCACAACATTCGGCGGGGCCGGTGGGTTCGGCGGGGCCGGTGGGTTCGGCGGGGCCGGTGGGTTCGGCGGGGCCGGTGGGTTCGGCGGGGCCGGTGGGTTCGGCGGGGCCGGTGGATTCGGTGGAGTCGGCGGGGCCGGTGGAGTCGACCGTGAAGGGCACCCACGGCCGCCCGCGGCGGAGTCCTCTCGCGCGGCCGCCATGGTCGTCGTCGAAGCGCCCCGAGCGTCGCCCGCACCAGCGGCGCCGCCGCACGCCGAGCGGCCGCACGCTCGCGCTCGCCGGGGTGGCCGTGGCGCTGCTGACCATTGTCGGGGTGATTGCAACGTCGAGGGGGATGGGCCAGAGCGCTACCGGCACGACGCCAACATCGGCGGTGGGCGACCGCGTCAGCACCCCGGGAGGCGCCGTGAACGCGCTCGCTTTCGGCCCAGTATCCACCTGGGATCCGCAGCGCATCGGGTCGCGGCCGGCGATGGCGTTCGCGGGCCGTACGTTCGTGCGGACCCTCACTGCCTACGCGCCCAGCACCGACCCGTCCGGGCAGGCGCGGCTGGTTGGAGACCTCGCCACCGACACTGGCACCCCGGGGAAGGACCTCCGCAGTTGGAGTTTCACCCTGCGCAAGGACGCTCGCTGGCAGGACGGTAGTCCGGTGACCTGCGCCGACGTGGCGTATGGCGTGTCCCGAACCTTCGCCACCAAGGTCGTCACCGGCGGACCCACGGACGCCCTCGCGGTCCTCGCAATTCCGCGAAACGCCGACGGCACCAGCACCTACCAGGGCCCGTATGCCACCGGTGCCGCTGCGACGACGGGCCAGGCGGCGTTCGACAAGGCAGTCGCGTGCCAGGGGCAGAAGATCACGTTCGCGCTCAGTACCCCGGTCGCCGACTTCAATGAAATGGTGACCCAGCCCGCCTTCGGACCGGTCAAGGAGTCCGTGGACCGGGCGACCGATCCCACGGTCACCGTCTTCTCCTCCGGTCCGTATCAGTTGCGCGGTCCCTGGGAGCCCGGTGTCGGCGGCACCTTCGTACGCAACCCGCACTGGACGGCGGCGAGCGACCCGGTCCGGCGGGCGTACCTCGACGAGGTGCGGTACCGCGAAGGGATGGATACCCAGGCGGTCGTGCAGCAGATCATGGCCGATGGGGACACTGGCCGGGTCGCGGTGTCGCTTGGTTCGGCTCCACCAGCCATCCAGCAAAACATCACCAGCGTCCAGAGCCTTCAGGAGCGGTCCGTCAACCCGCGGACCGGTGTCATCGACTATCTGGTCCCCAACGTGCGCAGTGGCCGGGTGTTCGCCAATCCCACGGTGCGTACCGCGCTCGCCGCGGCTACCAAGCGCGACGCCTATGTCACGGCGATCGGGGGGTCCACGGCCGCGGACTCCACCAGGTCGTTGATCCCGGACTCTCTCCCGGCTTCCCACGACGCAGATCCGGTTGGGACCGGGATGCGCGGCGACATCGCCGCGGCGAAGGCTCAGCTCGCCAAGGTCGGTGTCAAGGCTCCGGTGAAGTTCACCGTCGCGTATCGCTCCGACCCGACCTCGGACAAGGCGATGGCCGCCCTGATCGCGGGGTGGCGGGAAGCCGGTTTCGCCCCTCAACCGCGCCCCATCACCGAGAACTACTTCCGCACAATCAGCGATCCCAAACTTGCTGGCCAGGTCGACCTGTTCTGGTCGAACTGGGCGCCTGCCTGGGCCTCCGCGTCCACGGTTCTCCCACCGCTCTTCGACAGCACGCTCAATATCACCAGTGCCGGACCGGGCCGTGACTACGGGTACTTCGCCGACAAGGCCGTCAACGCACAGATCACCAAAATCGGCACGATCGTTCGGCGCGAGGAGCGGGAGCAGGCCTGGGCTGATCTCGACGTCACGCTGCTGACGAAGGTCGCGTATATCGGCTTGGCTGAGCGCCGGGCGCTGTACGTGTCGGGATCCGACGTCCGCAACCTGTCCGCCAACGCGGTTGCTGGTGGCGTCGTCGAGTTCGCCGATATCGCGGTGGTTCGGTGAGCGAAGGGAACCGGGACGGCGACCTGCTCGCTGATCTCGTGATCGGTTCCCGCGCTCGGCTGGTGTTCGTCCACGCCCATCCGGATGACGAGAGTCTGACCACCGGTGTCGCGATCGCCCACCTGGTCGCCCGTGGGCACGACGTCCATGTGCTCACCTGCACGCTCGGCGAGGAGGGCGAGGTCATCCCGCCCACGCTCGCCCACCTCGAGGGCGATGGCCCGGCGCTCGCCCGCCACCGGCTCGGCGAGCTCACGGCAGCAGTGGCCACCTTGGGAGCCACCGGGCACCTGTTGACCGACCCGGCCGGCGAGCCCGGGGGGTTCCGAGACTCGGGGATGGCTGGGTCGACAGCCGCCACCCATCGGCGCGCGTGGTCGGGGATCCCGCTGGACCGAGCCACCGCCGCCGTGCGAGCGGTCATCGCGGACCTTCATCCCGACGTCGTGCTGACCTATGACGCCTCCGGTGGGTACGGCCACCCCGACCATGTCCGTACCCACGACGCCACCCGCGCCGCCCTGGCCGCGATGGGTTCGGATGCCCCTGCCCTCCTGGTCGTGCTGACGCCACGCTCGTGGGCGGATGCCGACCGCGCCTGGCTTGCCGCGCACCTGCCTGACCACGCCGGGTGGCAGGTACCGGCCGCTGACGAACCGCATCTGCCGTCGGTGGTGGCCGATGCTGCGGTGACCCGGCGGGTGGTCGACGCCGAGGCGGCGACCGTGCAGCGCGCCGCGCTCCGCGCGCACGCCAGCCAGGTGGTCGTCGGTGACGGCTGGTTCGCGCTGTCCAACTCGGTAGCATCCCGCCTTGCCGGTCGGGAGGGCTACGCCCGGATCGACCCCGCCACCGGCCGGTCCATGGATCGGGAGCGCACGCTGTGACGCCGGTGGCCGAGGGCTCGCTCGACCCGGCCCGCTACCGGCAGGCGATGGGGCGGCTGCCGTCGGGCGTGTGCGTCCTCACCACGGTGGCTCGCGGCCACGACCATGCGATGACCGCCGATACGGTCACCTCGGTCTCGCTCGACCCGCTGCTGGTGCTGTGCTGCGTCGAGACCGACAACCGGTTCTACGAGGCAGTGGTCGAGTCGGGAGTCTGGGGGGTCAGTGCCCTTGCTGCCGACCAGCGCCCACTCTCGGAGTGGTTCGCGACCCGGGGCCGGCCACTGCACGGCCAGATCGACCGCACCGGGTATCGCCGGGGGCCGGAAACCGGTGCCGCACTCCTCGACGGCGCGCTCATGCACCTCGAGTGCCGCACCCGGGACGTCTATCCGGCCGGTGACCACATGGTGCTGGTTGCCGACGTGCTGGCTATCGCGCTGCCCGATGCTGTCGGCCCTGCTCTTGTTCACTTCCGCGGCGGTTATGGGAGCATCGCATGAGCCACGAGTTCTTCGACGACTACCTGAGTTGGGACAGTGCGGTCACGGCGCCGTGGTACGAGCGCCGGTCGGCCATCGGCGGCCTGGCCGCAGTAGGGGTGCTGCTCGTCCTTGTCGGCAGTTACCTGGCTGCCGCCCAGTGGTCGGGTGAACGCATCCCCCGCGGCACCACGATTGCCGACGTCGAGGTCGGGGGATTGAGCGCCAGCGCAGCACGGGACCTTCTTGGCAGCCGCTTCGCCGACCGTACTACCCGCCCGCTCGTCCTCACGTCGCCAGCTGGGAAGGTCACCACGACAGCCACCGACCTCGGGATCGAGTTCGATGTCGATGCGACGGTTGCGAACCTCACCGGCTTCACGGTGTCGCCGGTCGCGATCTGGCGGCAACTCGTCGGCGGGGGCGCTGAACCGGCGGTGTTGACGGTGCGTCAGGAGAAGTTCGCGACGGCGCTGGAGGCCGCGCGCGGCACACTCGATGTCGAGCCGGCCGAGGGTTCCGTCTCGGTGGCGTCGGGAACGGTGACCTACGCCACCCCCACGGCGGGCGTGCGGACGGACATCTCCGCCACCGCGGACTCACTGCGACGCTTGTGGCCGGGCGTTACCACGGTGGCAGTAGCGGTCGACCGTCGCGCGCCGAAGGTGGCGGCCGCCGAATTCCAGCGGGTACGCGCCGATTTTGCTGACATCGCCGTCTCGGGGCCGATATCGGTCACCGCGAACGGGACGACGTTCCCGCTGACCCCGAAGCAGTTCGGCCCAGCGGTCGTACTCACCCCTGGCGAGGACGGCTCGATCACCCCCCGGGCTGACCCCGCGAAGCTCGCCGCGGTGGTCCGTACGGCGGCGACGGAGGCGAAGGCGACGGTGGCTCCGGAGGACGCCGAGGTGACCTTCTCGGGCCGTACCCCGACCGTCACGCCGCACGTGCGCGGTATCGGCCTCGACGAGAAGTCGTTGCAGGCCGAGGTGTGGCGGGCGATTGGCTCCACGACCCGTACGGCGACTCTGGCGACTACGGTGGTCGAGCCGAAGTTCACCACCGCGATCGCGAAGGCGACATTGCCCAGAGAACGCATCTCGACGTTCACCACCAACTTCACGGCAGGGCAGCCGAGAGTGCAGAACATCGCGCTTGCGGCCCGCCTGATCAACGGTACCTACATCCCGCCGGGCGCCCAGTTCAGTATGAATGCGATCCTCGGCGAGCGCACACCCGAGAAGGGGTACGTGAAGGCTGGCATTATCCGCAACGGCCGGGCGGCCGAAAACTACGGTGGGGGTATTTCGCAGGTCTCCACCACTATTTTCAACGCAGCATTCTTCTCGGGCATGCGGCTCGACGAGTGGACCCCACATTTCTATTACATCTCGCGGTACCCGGAGGGTCGCGAGGCGACAATTAGCTGGCCTGACCTGCACAATAAGTTCACCAACGTCACGGATGGCGGTGTGCTGATGGAGGTAAGTACCACCAAAACCTCGGTGACCGTGAGTTTCTACGGCACCAAGAAGTGGGACATCGAGGCCACCAAGAGCGCGCGCCGTGACGTCATCGCTCCGAAGAAATATGACGATCCTGACCCCGAGTGCGTCGCTCAGAGTCCGGTATCGGGTTTCACGGTCGATGTCGGGCGAATCTTTCGCCAGGGCGGATCGGTGGTGAAACGTGAGTCGTACACCACCAGCTATGACCCGGAGGACGACGTCACCTGTACCAACCCGGTGGCGGCTCCGTAAGTCGAGCGCCTGCCTCGGGGGCCAGTGCGGAGCCGGGCACGAACGTGGGTGGAGTGGGCTGCGCGGGACGTGGCGGGCGGCGCGGCTCGCGCATCGGGAGATGG
>JBOFLG010000023.1:0-6895 GCA_051657745.1 Dermatophilaceae bacterium
CGACCCGCGACCTGGGCTACCTGGCAGCCCAACGCACCCCGCCGGACCGGTCGCCACCTTCGGCCAGCGGGTGCCCGCCTTCCTCATCGACCTGCTGGTGAACCTTGTCGGGTTCGTGCCCATTGTCGCCGGAAGCGTCGCCCTCAGTGTGCTTCCTTGGGCGAGTAGCGGCAGCGTCGCGCAGGGCACTGACGAGGTCAGCCCCATGCTCGCAGCGGCCAACGGAGCCGCGATGCTGACCGTGCTGGTGGGCGTCCTCACGATGTTCGCTGTTCCGTTCTGGAACCGCATAATCCGCCAGGGTCGCACCGGCCAGAGCGTGGGCAAACAGGTGGCCGGGCTCACACTCGTCGACCACCATCACGGGCACCCCATCGGGATGGGACGGGTGCTGCTGCGCGAGTTCGTGCACATCGTGGTCAACCAGATCTTCTGGTTCAGCTTCCTCTGGGCGTCGTGGGACCCGAACCGGCAGACCGTCGGCGACAAGGCGGCGCGATCCACCGTCGTCGTACTGCCGCGCACCTCCTCGCCGGCCCCCGCCGCGCCCTGACATCCGCCCGAGCCGTGCGACCTCGGCAACGGGAACCCGACCCCGGGGCCGAGGACCCACCCGGTGCGGCCCGCGCCGCACCCGATCGACACGACTGCCCTGCACCGCTACTCGGCAACCTCATCCCCGACCAACACCGCTGCTGCGCTGGTGAACTCATCGGCGAACTGCAACGTCGCCACCCACCGCTGCGGGATGGCCGAGGCGCCGTCGCGGGCCCCGAGCAGCCCACCGGCGATCGCGGCATTGGTATCGGTGTCGTTGCCGATGCGCACCACGTCGACCACCGCGTCGGCAACCGGCCGCGGGTCGAGCAGCGCCGCCACCGCGACGCGCAGCGAGTCCAACACATAGCCCCGGCCGTCGCCCTCGAGCGTCATCCGCCCCTCGGCCAGCTCCGGCAGACGCAGGTTTCGGCCGTCCACGATCGCCTCCACCACCAACCCGCTCCCCTGCGCCGCGGCACCTGCTCCGCCCTCGCCGAGACGTCGCGCCGTGGCAACCCCAGCCTCCACGGCGGCATCCACGTCATCCCCGGCCAGCAACGCGGCCGCCATCTCGTTGTAGGCCGCACACGCCACGGTGCACCGCGAGTCGTCGTGGGTGATCGCCGAAATCTCGACCGACTCCCGCACCCGCCGCGCCGGGTCGCGCACCGCCACCGCAGTCGGGATGCAGCGCATCAACGACCCGTTCCCCGCCTGCCCCGGGCCGGCACCAGCCGCCCGCGGGTCGCCGGTCGCCCGGTACCGCCCGAGCCCGGCCAATGTCGCGCCGCCAGCGTCCCGCGGAGGCGTTCCCGGCACCCGGCCCGGCCAGTCGCCGTCGAGCCACGCCACCATGTGGTCGGCAGCCGAGCGCGCCACGTCATCCGACGTCTCGAGGTAGGCGAGCAGCACCGCCCGGGTCAGGTCGGTGTCGTCCGTGGCATGGCCGGGCGGCCAGTCGAACGGCCCACCGCCCACGATCTCCCGCAGGCCGTGCGGATGACGCGCCGCCACCTCCTCCCGGGACGAGAACTCCACCGTGGCACCCAGCGCATCGCCCGCATGCACCCCGAGCAGGGCCCCTGTCGCACGGTCAACCCGCGCCGACCTCGACGAATTTACCTCGTGGGCAACAGCATTCGCACCGACGCCGACGCCGGTGCCATCGGTGGCGCTGCCACGAGGCCGGCCATCCCCGGGGACGCCACGCCCTCGACCAGGTGCGTCCACGTCATCCCCTCACCTCACCTCGGCCGCGAGCCGGCCGGCGCCGATCACCACCGTAGCCCGGCGAGGCGTCATCCGGCGCAACCGGCCAGGGCCACGACACGGCACGGCACGGCACGGCACGGCACGGCACGGCACGGCACGGCACGGCACGGCACGGCACGATGGCGTGTCACACCCGCGCCGTAGACTCGCGCCGCGCGGTGGTCGTGGACCGGTACGACCCCCGCTCGGGAGGAACGCGGACGGGAGGGTCGATGGCCGACGACTACGACGAGCAACTGATCGAAGCCACTCGAGTGCGCCGCGACCGGCTCACTGAGGCACTGCTGCACGGCCCGCAACGGTTACGCCGCGTGTGGTCCGACCGGGTCGGCACGCACCTGGCCGGCGCGTTCGTGGCCGTGCTCGCCGGTGCGGTGTGCGTCGCGGTGGCTTTCGTCGCACAGGTGCTCGAGAACGACCCCACCATCGGCCGTAGCCGCACGGTGAACACCGTTCCGGGACAGTCCGGCAGTTCGGCGTCGCCGAGTGCTCCGTCGGCCCGCCCGACGCCGACCCGTCCACCGTCATCCCGCCCCGCCCCCCGCCCGACTCTGACCCGTCCACCGTCGGCCCGCCCGACACCGACCCGTCCACCGTCGGCCCGCCCACCGTCATCCCGTCCACCGTCGGCCCGCCCACCGTCATCCCGCCCCGCCCCCCGACCGACGCGGTCCAGCCCGACACCCACCACCACCAGAGCCGCCCCATGAGCACCGCCACCACCACATCCGACCATGTCGCCGGGCCGTTCCTGCGCGCAACCGTCCGCACCGACGCCCGCGGGGTCGACGTGGTGCTCCCCACCGACGAGCCGGTCGCTGCCCTCCTCCCCATACTCCTCGACCTGCTCGGTCTGCCCGACGACGGCACGCTGCGGCACGTCACCACCGTTGACGGGCGGGTGCTGCCCACGGCCGCACGGCTCGGCGACACCGGGCTGCGCGACGGCGTGCAACTTCGCGTCGTCGCGGCGTTCGAAGCCCCGTCGGACCCGGTCGTGTACGACCTGGTCGACGCGGTCGAGGAGGAGCGTCCATCCGGCGAGTGGGACGAGCGCAACCGCTCGTGGGGCCTGGCCGCGGTCTCGGCCGGGGTGCTGCTCGCGGCCGGGTCGCTCGCCGCCGCGCTGCCGGATGCCGACGGGCTGCCGGATGCCGACGGTCCGGCGGTCCTCACGGGGCTCGGCCTGCTCGCTCTCGCCGGGTCGCTCGCCGCAGCGCAGCGCCGGGCCCGGGCTGTCGCGTGGGTGGGGTTCGCCGCCGGGTGGGCTGCGTGCGCGGCGGCGATGACGCTCGCCGCACCGCACGGATGGCAGGCGTGGTGGGCCGTCGCCGTCCCGCTTCTGCTCGCCAGCAGCGCCTGGTGCGCGGGGATGCCGCGCGCGGCGGCATCCGGGGTCGCTGCCTGGGCGGTGCTCGCGGCATCCGCCGGGCTCACCTGGACGACGACCGGGGACGCCACCCTCACCGCCGCGGTCGTCGCGGTGGTCTCCACCGGAGTCCTCGGCCTGCTCCCGCGACTCGCACTCGCGACCACGGGCGCGTTCGCGCTGGACGCCGGCCTGAGCCGCGGGGAGGAACTGCGCCGACGCACGGTCGGGCGGGCGGTGGCGTCAGCGCACGTCTCGGTGCTCGGCGCGGTCGTGGTCACCGCTCTCGCCGGCGGTGTGGCGCTGTACCTCACCACGGTCACGGACCCACCCGACGCGTGGGATGTCGGGATCGCGGTCTCCGGCAGCGCCGCGTGGGCGGTGCGCACCCGGCATTTCCCGCTCGTGGGCGAGCGACTCCTCGTCGCCGGCGCCGCCGTGGCTGGCCTGACCGGCCTGGTTCGGCTCACCGCGATCGAGTGGCCCGCGACGGGGGGCTGGCTGATCGCCGGGCTCCTGCTCGTCGCTGCCGTCCCACTGGTCGCGATGGTGCGTCCGCCCACCCCGCTGGTCGCTGCGAACGCTCGCCGCTGGGCCACCCGCATCGAGACCCTGGCGGTGCTCGCCGGCATCCCGCTCCTGGTCGGCGCCTTCGGTGTCTATGCCGACCTCCTCGACAGTTTCTGACGCCGAAGGACACCGATGACGAGCAGCGACGACCCGTCCGCAGCGCACCAGCCGCAGATCTGGCAACCGGCCGCGCTGCGCGCCCGTGCCGCCGACCGACCGGACGGCCCGAAACCGCCGGCAGCGCTGGGCCAGCCGAGCGGCCCGCCACCCTCGGACGCCGCCCAAGCATCGGACACCGCCGCACCCTCGGACGCCGCCCAAGCATCGGACACCGCCGCACCCTCGGACGCCGCCCAAGCATCGGACACCGCCGCACCCTCAGGCACCGCCGCACCCTCAGACACCCGCGAACCGTCGGACGCCCCTGCCGCGTCGGACACCGTCGGACCGTCGGATGACGACGCGGCGTCGGCACGCACGGCACCGTCATCCGCACCGGGTCGACCCGCCCGGATAGGCCGGCCGCTGGCGGTGTTCGACGAACTGTCGGTGCGTCCCGCGCGCTCGGCGTTCGGCCGGGTCGCAGCACACCTGCGCGGACTCGTCGGGTCCGACGCCGCACCTGGTGAGCTCGCCCGGGCCTGGGAGCAGCAGCAGGCCCCGGTGTCCACCGGGCGGCGGGTCTGGGTCACCGGCGGTCACGGCGGCGCGGGCACCACCACCCTCGCGGTCTGCCTCGCCCAGGAACTCCAGGCACGACGGCTCGACGGCGTCGCGCTCGTGGATGCCGCACCCGGCCGGGTCGGTCTCGCCGACCGGCTGCTCCGCCCCCCGCAGACCGACGTCACCACCGGCGCGGGACTGCGTCACGAGCGGTCGCGCTCGCTGCTCTCCTTCGCCCCGGCCGCCGACCTCGACGCACCTGAGCGGCTCGCCACCGACCTGCGCCGCGTGGCGGGGATGACGCTCACCGACGGCGGGCAGCACCTGCCCACCTCGCACCGGCAGGCCGAGGCGGTGCTCGTCGTCGTCGAGTGCAGCGTCCGCGGCATCGGCGCGGCGGGGGTGGTCGTGGAGGAGGCTGCGGCCGGACTGGCGCCGGAGCGGCTCCTCATCGTGCTGACCAAGCCGACGCCGACCTCAGGGATGTCCACCGTCTGGGCGATGCGTGCGGTGGAATCGCTCGGCGTGCCCGGGATGGTGCTGCATCACGACCGGCACCTCGCCGGCGCGGCGGCGATCGACCCGGGCCTGCTCGCACCGCGCACCACGGTGGACGTCGCACGCATCGCCGGTCACCTCGTCACAATCGCGGCGGCCCGCCCAGCCGGCGCCGAAGCAGGGCAACGGTGAGCACCGCGGCGGGCACTGCAGCGGGCACCGAGGCGGTGCGGCGGTGAGCGTCCGGTTGGTGCATCGGTCCGCCCGGGGCACCGCAAGCCCGCCGCAGCCGACCACCCACGAGGTCGAACGCCCGCCGCTGATGCCGGACAGCCGGGGTGGGCTCCAGGGCATGCTCACCCTCGTTCCGTTGCTCGGGGCGGGGGCGTCGATGACGGTGATGATGCTGTTCCGCGGCTCGAGCCTCGCGGCAGTCGGGGCCCTGATGATGGTGGTCACGATCATCGCCTCCGCCGTCATGGTGATGTCGCAGCGCGGGAAGGCGACCCGAGCGCGGATCCGCAAGCGGGAGACCTACCTCGGCTACCTCGAGCGGACCCGCTCCGAGCTGCGCGACGCCGACGACGGTGTGGCCACCCGCGCCCGCGGCGCTGACCCGCATCCGCACCTGCTGCTGCCGATCGCCCGCGAGGGCAGCCGGCTGTGGGAGCGGCGACGCGGTGATGCCGACTTCCTGCAGACCCGGCTCGGCACCGGGACGGTGCGAGTGCGGGACTTCATCCGCCAGGGCGAGTCCGACGCGCTGGCCGAGTCCGACGAGTTCATGCACCACGAACTCGACCTCCTGGAGCAGCGGTTCTCGACGCTCGACGACCTGCCGGTCCGGGTGCCGTTGGACGCGGTCGGCGTAGTGAGCGTCGTCGGCGACCTTGAGTTTCGGCATCGGGTCGCTCGGATCCTGCTGGCCCAGGCGGCCACCTTCGTCTCGCCGGAGGATCTGCATCTCGCCGCCGCCGTGGCGCCCGACCGGCGTGCGGCCTGGGACTGGCTGGCCTGGCTGCCGCATCTCGCCGACCAGCGACAGACCACCCCGCTCGGCCCGCTGCGGCGGGTGGCGCCCGACGTGGTCACCCTCGACCGGATGCTCCGCGAGGAACTGCGGCGCCGCCTCGGCCGGGCCGCGGAGGCTCGCCGCAACTACCTCTCCGGCGACCGCTCCGGGCGTGGCGCGACGCTGCTGGTCGTCCTGGATGTCGATGCCGACTCCCGGGCCCTCCACCTCGGCGACAGTGAGCACGGCGCGGCCGACCTGGGGGCCACGCTGCTGCACCTGGTCGGTGACCGCCGGGACGAGCCCGAGGACGTGCAGGTGCGAATCGTCCAGGACCGGGAGTTCTCCGACCGCGCCGAGGTGCACCACTACGAGCGGCGCGATGCCCCACCGAGCCGGCGCGGCGTCATCCTCGACGAGTGGTCCGCCGCGGAGTGCGAGACTCTGACCCGGCAACTCGCCGGGCTGCGGCTCTCCCCCGACTCGCTCGAGCACGACGCCGTCGCGCGGGCGAACGCGGTCACCGCGCTGCTCGGTGCCGACGACCCCGAGCGGCTCGATCTCGACCGCCGGTGGGAGCCCCGCCCCCGCACCTCGTTCCTTCGGGTACCGATCGGCACCGACGACCAGGGCGAGCCGGTGATGCTCGACCTCAAGGAGGCGGCCCAGTTCGGGATGGGGCCGCACGGGCTGTGCGTCGGGGCGACCGGTTCGGGCAAGTCCGAGTTGTTGCGGATGCTGGTGCTCGCCCTGCTTGCCTCGCACGGCCCCGACGACCTGGCGATGGTGCTCGTCGACTACAAGGGCGGGGCCACGTTCGCGCCATTCGCGGCCGCGCCGCAGGTGTCCGGCGTGATCACCAACCTGTCGGATGACGCCGCGCTGGTCGAGCGGGTGCACGCCTCGCTGTCCGGGGAGGTCGAGCGGCGCCAGCAGCTGCTCAGGGATGCCGGCGACCTCGGCGACATCAC
>JBOFLG010000024.1:0-15271 GCA_051657745.1 Dermatophilaceae bacterium
CGTCGCGACGACCGGGCCGGCTGGGGGCTCATCGAGGTCTACGAGGCGTTGACCACTCCGACCGATGCCTCGCTCGACGGGCCGCCGCCGCCGGGCCGGCCGCGCGCCACCGCTGTACCTGCGGTCGCGCGCCCGATCGACCTCAGCCAGACGCGTGACACCCGGGAGCGCGGGCGCACCGCGGTGCTCTGGTGGTCCATCGGCGGCGTGACCGGCGTCGCCGCGCTCACGCTCGGCGGCCTGCTGCACACCGGGCGCCGCCGAACGAGCGACCCGCTGCGGCATCCCGAATAACCCCGGTGAGGCCCCCGCCGACATCCCGCAGAACCCAGGTGAGGCCCGCACCCCTGGTCTGGGAGGATGACGCGCATGACCGAGCACCTCTCGACACCTCGTGCTGCCTCCGTGCCCGACCGGCCCTCGCTCGACGGGCTCGAGGACAAGTGGTCCGCGGTCTGGGAGGCCGACGGCACGTATCGCTTCGACCGGGAGGCGGCCCTCGCCGGCCCTCGCGAGGCGGTGTTCTCGATCGACACCCCGCCACCCACGGCCAGCGGGTCGTTGCATATGGGTCACGTGTTCAGCTACACCCACACCGACTGCCTGGCGCGCTACCAGCGGATGCGTGGGCGCAACGTTTTCTACCCGATCGGCTGGGACGACAACGGTCTGCCCACCGAGAAGCGCGTACAGAACTACTACGGCGTGCGCGGAGATGCCACGCTGCCGCACGACCCGGCGTTCGAGCCGCCGCATCGCGGCACCGCGAAGAGCACGAAAGCCGCTGACGAGCAACCGATTTCGCGGCAGAACTTCATCGAGTTGTGCGACGAGTTGACCGTCGAGGACGAGAAGGCGTTCGAGTCGCTGTTCCGCCGGGTTGGCCACAGTTACGACTGGAGCATCACCTACCGGACCATCGACGACCACTCCCGCGCGACCTCGCAGCAGGCGTTCCTGCGCAACATCCGGCGTGGTGAGGCGTACCAGGCCGAGGCGCCGGGCCTGTGGGATGTCACCTTCCAGACCGCAGTCGCCCAGGCCGAGCTCGAGGCACGGGACTACCCCGGGCACTACCACCGGGTGGCCTTCCACGGCCCGCACGGCCCGGTGCACATCGAGACCACCCGGCCCGAGTTGGTGCCGAGTTGCGTCGCGCTGATCGCCCATCCGGATGACGAGCGGTACCGCCCGCTGTTCGGGTCCACCGTGCGCACCCCGCTGTTCGACGTCGAGGTGCCGGTGCTCGCCCATCCCGCCGCGGAGATGGACAAGGGCGCCGGCATCGCGATGTGCTGCACCTTCGGCGACCTCACCGACGTCATGTGGTGGCGCGAACTGCAGCTGCCGACCCGCTCGGTGATCACCCGCTCGGGCCGCTTCCAGGGCGAGGTTCCCGAGTGGCTGGCCGAAGGCCCCGGCGCCACCCTCTATGCCGAACAGCTTTCGGGCCGAACCGCGTTCGGGGCCCGTGAGGCAGTGGTGGCGGCGCTCCGGGAGAGCGGCGACCTCGACGGTGAACCCGCCGCGACCCAGCGCAAGGCCAACTTCTACGAGCGCGGCGAGAAGCCGCTCGAGATCGTCACCACCCGCCAGTGGTACATCCGCAACGGCGGCCGCGACGCCGAGGTGAATGCGCGGCTGGTCGAGCAGGGTGAGGCGGTCGCGTTCCATCCGGCGTTCATGCGCTCGCGCTACACCAACTGGGTTCAGGGCCTGAATGGCGACTGGCTGGTCTCACGGCAGCGATTCTTCGGTGTGCCGATCCCGGTCTGGTACCCGCTCGACGACGACGGCGAACCGGTGTACGACCGGCCGATCGTGCCGGATGACGCGGCGTTGCCGGTCGACCCGGCGGCGAACCCACCAGCCGGGTACGACGAGTCACAGCGCGGCACGCCGGGCGGGTTCGTCGGCGACCCCGACGTGCTCGACACCTGGGCCACCTCGTCGTTGACCCCGCAGATCGCCGCGGGCTGGCGCGGCGCCGACGGGGTCGAGCCTGACCCGCTGTTCGCCCGGGTCTTCCCGATGGACGTCCGGCCGCAAGCCCACGACATCATCCGCACCTGGCTGTTCGCCACCATGGTCCGGTCGGTCCACGAGCACGACACCGTGCCGTGGCGCCACGCGGCGATCAGCGGCTTCATCCTCGACCCGGACCGCAAGAAGATGTCGAAGTCCAAGGGCAATGTCGTCACGCCCGAGGATGTCGTGCGCCAGCACAGCGCCGACGCCATCCGGTACTGGGCCTGCAGCGGCCGGCTCGGCGCCGATGCCGCGTACGACGTCGGGCAGATGAAGGTCGGGCGGCGGCTGGCGATCAAGGTGCTCAACGCCAGCAAGTTCGCGCTCACCGTGGGTCGCGACGAGGCCGCGACACCGGCGACAACCGAGGCTGTGGCGCCGGCGACAACCGACACCGTGGCCGCGGCGGGTCTCGCCGCCGTGACCGAGCCGCTCGATCGTGCGCTGGTCGCGGCCCTGCGCGACGTCGTCGAGAAGGCCACCGCCGCCTACGAGGCATGGGATTACACCCGCGCGCTGGAGGTGACCGAGGCCTTCTTCTGGACGTTCTGCGACGACTATGTCGAACTCGTCAAAGACCGTGCCTACGGGTCTCGCGGTGAGGACGCCGCCGCATCAGCTCGCGCCACGCTCGAACTCGCCCTGTCCACGGTGCTCCGGCTGTTCGCGCCGGTCTTGCCGTACGTGACCGAGGAGGTCTGGCGCTGGACGCACGACACCTCCATCCACCGGGCGCCGTGGCCGGATGCCGCGACCCTGGATGTCGCGGGCGACGCCGAGGTGTTGGCCGCGGCCGGGCTCGCGCTCGCCGCGATCCGCCGAGCTAAGTCGGAGGCCAAGGTCGGCATGCGGGCCGAGGTGCCGTCACTGACCCTCGCCGGGCCGGCCGCCGTCATCGAACGGGTGCGCCAGGTGGAGGCCGACCTGCGGGCCACCGGCCGGTTCACCGGCTCGCTCGACTACGCCCAGGCCGACGAGGTCGAGGTCCGCGATGTCGAACTCGTTCCCGTCGTGAAGACGCCTGCCACGCATCCCTGACGCACTCGGCCGCCTCCGGTATCGGCTCGTGCTCCCCGCCGCGCGCGGGCACCTGCTCGTGCTCCCCGCCGCGCGCGGGCACCTGCTCGTGCTCCCCGCCGCACGCCGGCACCTGCTCGTGCTCCCCGCCGCACGCCGGCACCTGCTCGTGCTCCCCGCCGCACGCCGGCACCTGCTCGTGCTCCCCGCCGCACGCCGGCGCCGTGAGGAGACGGTCGCGATCTCATGGTGACTCAGGTGCTGACGGTGATGGTGTCGCCGACGCGGGGCGGAACACCCAGTTAGTGGGTGTCGGGACGGGTTTGCCGGTCGGGGGTTTACCCGTCCCCGGTTGCGGGCCATACCGTTCCGTCAACACCTGATAGCTGGACACGTCACCGAGCAAATCGGTATCGGAGCACCTGATCGAGGAACCACCTCCGACCGGTACATCAACGATGAGCATCATTTCTGCACCAGACCGGCCTTGCCGCAGGATCGCGATGGCAGCGTCGAGGGTTGTACACGGATGCTCGGCCCCGTCCCCGACAACGGGGCCGCCGTACCCTCGACCCCAGCCGAACCTGTCGCTGAAGCCGACCTCTGCGCTGACCACATGCGGCAGCGCGCGAATCTGCTCGAACAGCCGTTCATCCGGGATCGGGGTGTAGGTCGGCCCCCTCCGCCGACTCTCCGACCCGATCACACATCCGGCGAGCGACGCCATGAGAAACACCACCGACATAGCGGCAAGCGGCCCTCGGACCAAGCGGGAACGTGAGGCCCTCATCGCGGGCCTAACCCGGACGGCGCGGTGGATTGACCGGCTGAGGTGACGTCGTAGCGGGCGGCCTGAACCCGCGCGAGCGATCGTGCAGCCCGGGCGTGTTCGCGGCGTCGCGGCGTCACGGTGACCGCGCGGGCGTTGCAGAGACGGTAGGACGACGGTCGCGGCGTCACGATGACCGCGCGGGCGTCGCAGCGACGAGAGGACGACGGTCGCGATGTCACGGCGATGGTGGTCGTCATGATGACGGTGTCGCCGAGGGGGTGCGGGGACTCCACCTAGTGGGTGTCGGGACGGGCTTACCGGTGGGTGGCTTACCGGTCCCCGGTTGTGGGCCATACCGTTCCGTCAACGCGTCATTGCGGGCACCCCCTCTGAGCAGCCCGGTGCTGGAGCACACCACCGGGAGGCCGCTTCCGCTGGGTATCTCGACCGTGAGCGACATGCTCATACCCGGCCGACCTTGGCGCAGGACCGCCATCGCAGCGTCCAGGGTGACACACG
The DNA here is from genome assembly GCA_051657745.1 of Dermatophilaceae bacterium. GTDB lineage: Bacteria > Actinomycetota > Actinomycetes > Actinomycetales > Dermatophilaceae > JBOFLG01. The sequence goes on from JBOFLG010000024.1 coordinate 4,337, forward strand.
GGTTCTCGACGCCGTCCCCAACAACAATGCCGCCGTATCTTTGGCCATTAGTAAACGTGTCACGGAAGTAGACCCTTGCGCTGACCACATGCGGCAGCGCGCGGATCTGCTCGAACAGCCGTTCATCCGGGATTGGAGTGTAGGTCGGCCCCGTCCGCCGATGTTCCGATCCGCCGACACACCCGGCGAGCGACACCATGACGGCCACCACCGACGCCGCAGCTAGCAGCCTCCGGACCAGGCGGGAACTCGGGGCCCTCATCGCGGGCCCAACCCGGACGCCGGAGCGGAATGACCGGTCGGAGTGACGTCGTAGCGAGCGGCCCGGGCGGGTTCGCTGCCGGTGAAGAACATGGCGTTCTCCTCGCGCCACCGCTGGATCGACGGATCATTGCTCGCGTCGATCAACGCCCCAGTCGCACCGTAGTTGTCGGTACTATGCGCCTGCGTCGGGCTAGGCGGGCTGTCCGGGTTCGGGCGGGCGACCTCATCGGCGAGGTCATGGCGGACCGTGACGTGGTTGGGTCGGTCGGGGTTGGCGGTACCGTCGAGCATCGGCACTGGATCTTGCTGGTGCTCGACCGACAGCACCGAGACTGACGGGTCAATCTCGAACCGCCCGATCGGGGAGCCGCCGGTGACGACACTGCGAATGTTCAACTCGCCGACCAGCATTGGGTCGCTGGCGATGCTGGCCGCGGTGATGCCGCCCTGGCTGTGCCCGGTCAACATCACCGGCGCCCCCATCGGCACGTGCTCGCGGATCGCGTCGACCACGGTCTGGCGCCACACCGAATCGCCGCCGGTCATCAACGTCAGGTTCGAGGTCAGATCCACCGGGTTGCTACCACGAGTAGTCGACCAACTCTCCGTTCCGGGGATCTGCACGACATACGCCGAGGATCCATCGGGCTGCGGCACCGTGACGACCTGCACCTGCCCGCTTGCCTGCCCCTGCTCCGGGGTCACGTCGTCGTCCATGTCGCGCTGCTGGATGAAGACGTTCTCGACCGCCGAGTCGAGCGACCACGCTCCAGGCTCGTCAAGCGGAACGGCATGCCTCGGCCGCGCAGCGACAGTGAAGGTGCCGTCGTCCACGAACGCTCCCCCGCGCTGACCGATCGCAATGATCCCGGCGACCGAGGTCTCGTAGTCGGCCGAGGGCCACCGCCCGCCGGTGAGCGCGCTCACCGTGGACAGACCATGCGGCCCGAGGAGAGCGGCAAGGCTCACACTCGTGCCCTGCATCAGGCCCGGCGCGCCGCGGGTGAGCGCCTCCATCATCCACGGGTGGTCATACAGCGTCCCGGACAGGTCGTCGCCAGCCTCACCGGAGGAGGCATATCGGGTCAGCGACTCCTTCACCGTTCTGGCGAGCGTCGGATTGCGGGCGGAGAGTGCGAGCAGACCAGCGCCGAGAACACCCGCACCCAGTGCCGCGCCAGGAAGCGCACCACCGACGGCGAAACCGGCGGCGTACTGCAGTGCGTCCAGGGTGGCCGCCGCCGTGGCATCGACGGCCTCGTAGGTCGTGACGGACGCCTCCATCAGGGCGCCGCTGACCAAGAGCTCCCCACCCCGGGTAGCCAAACCCTCCGGGCCGGTGGCCGCAGCCAACACCGCCGCCTCGACCCCGGGCACCAGGTCGGGGCAGATGATCGCTGCGGCGAGCACATCCTCGTCGACCGCGGCCGCCGAGACCGCATCCACCTGCTCGAGGAGGTCGGTGCCGGCGCCGCGCAGCAACCCTGCCTGGGCACGCAGGTCAGCAAGGTTGGCGGTGACCCCGCCCGCCCCGCCGGTGACGTCCAACTGCTCACCCATCCGAACCTCCACTCGCACACACCGCAGACGCGGCCCCGGTCACGGCGGTCAGCACGGACCGGCCGATGTCGGCACGGCTGCACGGCACGTGCCGGATGGTGGCCGACGACGTCCGGACCACCTCGACATACCCGCGGCCGGTCAGCATCCACTGCCCCAGCACGAGGCCACCGCCGCGACGCGCCACCGTGACCACGACCGAACCCCGCAGGTCGAGCGCGAGGGCGCGCAGCACCTCTGGTGCAGCCGCCACCCCATTGCCGGCGCAGATCGCGCTCACGGTCGCGGTGTCTCCGAGACGCAGCGCGCGGCCGAGCGCGACGGTGTGCTCCTCGGGCAGCTCGACCTCCTCCAGATCGGCCGGGTCGGGAGCGGGCGGCAGCAGGCGGAGCACCTCGCCGAGGAGATGCGCAACCGTCGTCACCCCCACCTCGACCCCGAGCACACCCGTCGCTCCGGTCGCGGATGCACCGTCGGGCACATGCACCCGGCGCGCGACCGCCACCACCGTCGCCAAGTCGGTCGCGACCTCGCCGAGAAGACCCACCCCGCCAGCCGTGGAGGCCACCTCGACCGCGAGAACCGACTGGTGACGGCTAGCCAGCGCCTCAATCAGCACTCCGTCCGCGGATGACGCGGAACCGTCCGTTGCAGCGCCATCGCCACTCGCCTCGCGATCCCCCTCCGCCTCGCCATCACCACCACCAGCGGCGCCGACGCCATCCAGCTCTGCCTCGTCACCGTCACCGTCACCGTCACCGTCACCAGCGTTACTGCCGTCCCCGTCCGCCTCGGCATCGTCATCCCCGGTCGGCGTGCCGGCGTCGTCGGTGCCGACCCACGGCCGCGCCCACCGGGCGAGCGGTGGCTCCTCGGCCGCAGCCCACACTTCCGCCCACGCTGCCTCACCCAGGCGGGCGCGCAGCGCAGTGCCCTCCCGCTGCATCCTCGTCACCGGCCCGACCCCTGCGCCAGAAGCAGCCACTGCGGGTGGCCCGGCGCCGGAAGCTGAGCAAGGGACTCCACGACGTCGCGTGCCGCCCGCTCCGCATCCCGCTCCAGGTCGCTGAGCTCGTCCCACACCGCACCGACGAAACGCCCGATGGTGTCCTTGGCTGCCGACAGCCGGTCCTCGACCACCCGAGTCGCCTGAGCGATCTCCCGCTGACGTTCCTCCAAGGCATCCGCAAGCTCATCGAGGCGCCGAGCAGCCACCTCCACGGCATCACGAACACCGTCGATCTCGCGACTATGGTCGCGCAACCGCTCTCGGTAGCGCTCAGCCGCCACCCCGACCCACTGCACCCCCTCGCCCTGGCGGACACCGCTCCCGGTGTACTCCACCTCACCCGCCTCCGACCGCAACCGGCGCGCCTGATCACGGATCCGTTCTGGATTCCCCCCCAAAGCCACCCACGGACACTACATCAGGCCCGTCCGACGCCATCCATCGGCCGGGCCGAGATCCGCATCGCAGGTCGCGACCCGCCCCCCGCTCACGCCGGGGCAGCGCCGAGGTCGGGTGCGTACGAGCGGGCGCGCACTCGCTGGGCGCCAGTCGGCCGGACGACGATCCACCCCACGTCCCATCCCGACAGGCTCAGCCGGTGCGCGACCATCGCGTCGCGGCGGAGGTGACCGACCCGCCCCGACGCGGGGTCGTAGACGTCGAGCGGACGATTGCCGTGGCCGCGGAGGAGCAGCACGACGTGGCGCGGCGCCACCGCGTTTCCCACGTACAGCAGGGCCGGCTCGCCCTCGGCGACGACCTCGACGAGCGTGTCGAACACCGCAACGAGCCCGGCCGCCGATGCGGTTCGGATGACGCCCACGGTGTACTGCGTGCCGAGCGCGGAGGCGCCGTACTCCATCTCGCGCAGCGCGCCCCAGGGCGGAGTGCCGAGTCGCCGCGGCCACGGAAGCGCCAGCCGGCCAGTCTCGAACAACCCGTTTGTGCGACGCATGACGATCCGCTCGTACGCAGCGAATCGCTCGGCTTCGGTGGAACCGTGCGGGGAGCCTGGCAGCCACGGCCGCCCGGTGCGAACCCACGACGCGAACACCGGGTCGACATGCATTCGGGCCACCGTCAGGCATGCGGACCCGCACGTGACCGGCGACTGCTGCACCGGCCCGGTGTCCCCCGCTCGCAACCGATACACCATCACCACGCGACCTAGTGTCGCGGTCCGGGTACGTCCGGCGCCACCAGATCACACTCGACAGTCACGAACCGGCGGCGCGCCGACGCACCGGGCATACATCGGGCCTGCAGGCACAGACGGCTCACGCAAGCCCGCTCAGCGACGCTGGCGACGCCGACATCGGGCGTGGTCAGGCGGAGCGCTTACGGGGGGTGCGCTTCCGGCCGGAAGCCTCGGTGTCGGTGCGCACGATGGTGGGGTTGACGTTCTTCAGCACGACATCACGGGTGATCTGCACCTTGGCGATCTCGTTGTCACTTGGCACGTCGAACATCACCGAGAGGAGCACCTCCTCCATGATCGCGCGCAGACCTCGAGCGCCGGTGCCCCGGGCGAGTGCCTGCTCGGCGACGGCTTCGACGGCATCCTCGCTGAACTCGAGTGCGACACCGTCGATCTCGAACATCTTCTGGTACTGCTTGACGAGCGCGTTGCGCGGCTCGGTGAGAATGCGCACGAGCGCCGGGTTGTCGAGCGGCGCAACGGTGGTGATGACGGGCAGCCGGCCGATGAACTCGGGGATGAGCCCGAACTTCATCAGATCCTCGGGCATCACTTCGTGAATCGACTCGGCGAGGTCCTTCGGGGTGTGCAACTCGGAACCGAAGCCGAGGCCCTTCTTGCCGTTGCGGGCCTCGATGAGCTTCTCGAGCCCGGCGAACGCGCCACCCACGATGAACAACACGTTGGTGGTGTCGATCTGGATGAACTCCTGATGCGGATGCTTGCGCCCACCCTGGGGCGGGACGGATGCCGTGGTGCCCTCGAGGATCTTCAGCAGCGCCTGCTGCACTCCCTCGCCGGAGACGTCCCGGGTAATCGACGGGTTCTCGCTCTTGCGGGCGATCTTGTCGACCTCGTCGATATAGATGATGCCGGTCTCGGCCTTTTTGACGTCGTAGTCGGCGGCCTGGATGAGTTTGAGCAGGATGTTCTCGACGTCCTCGCCGACATAGCCAGCCTCGGTGAGGGCGGTGGCGTCGGCGATGGCGAAGGGGACGTTGAGCATCCGCGCGAGGGTCTGCGCGAGGTAGGTCTTGCCGCAGCCGGTGGGGCCGATCAACAGGATGTTCGACTTGGCGATGTCGACGTGGTCGGCGTCTTTCTTGCCGGCCTCCCCCGCCTGGATGCGCTTGTAGTGGTTATAGACCGCGACCGCGAGTGCCTTCTTCGCGACGTCCTGACCGACGACGTACTGCTCGAGGAACTCGAAAATCTCGCGTGGTTTGGGCAGCTCATCGAGCCCGAGTTCGCTGGACTCGGCGAGCTCCTCCTCGATGATCTCGTTGCACAGGTCGATGCACTCATCGCAAATGTAGACACCGGGGCCGGCGATGAGTTTCTTCACCTGCTTCTGCGACTTGCCGCAGAAGGAGCACTTCAGCAAGTCACTGGTCTCGCCCACGCGTGCCACGGATCAACCCTTCTCCCTGCGGACGTCTACTGCGACGTACGACCGATCTGACGACGCCGACGCTACCTGCCGACGGCGGTCGCCGCACTCATTGAAGCCCCCCGTCCCGCGCGCGTCGCGCTCGTTCGCTGTCAGCGCAACCGCCGGCGGCCCCGGCTGGCATGGGGTGTTCGAGACCGGGATCCGACGGATGCCGCCCGCGTGCCCGCGGTTGGCGGGAGGTCTGAGCGGTCGCGTCCGTGCCTGTCGGCCCGTTCGGATGCCGCCCGCGTGCCCGCGGTTGGCGGGAGGTCTGAGCGGTTGCGTCCGTGCCTGTCGGCCTGCGTGGATGCCGCCCGCGCTGGTGCGCGGGCGGCATCCGAACCGATGGGGCCGGGTTCGTCATCCGAGCAGGGATGACGAGCCCGAGGGGGTTGGTCAGACCAGGCTGGCCTTGCGTGAGGCGAGCACCTCGTCGATCAGGCCGTACTCCTTGGCGGCCTCGGCGGAGAGAATTTTGTCGCGCTCGATGTCGCGGCGCACGTCCTCGACCGGACGGCCCGAGTGGCTCGCAATGGTCTCCTCGAGCCACTCCCGCATCCGCAGGATCTCGTTGGCGGTGATCTCCAGGTCCGACGCCATACCGCCGGTGCCCTCGATGGCCGGCTGGTGGATGAGCACCCGGCTATTCGGCAGCGCGAACCGCTTGCCTTTCGCTCCCGCGCTGAGCAATACCGCTGCGGCCGAGGCCGCCTGCCCGATGACGAACGTCTGCACGTCCGGCCGGATGTACTGCATCGTGTCGTAGATTGCGGTCATCGCGGTGAACGAGCCGCCCGGGCTGTTGATGTACATGAGGATGTCGCGGTCCGGGTCCTGGGACTCGAGCACGATCAGCTGGGCGATCACGTCGTCGGCGGAGGCGTCATCGACCTGCACGCCGAGGAAGATGATGCGGTCCTCGAAGAGTTTGGTGTACGGGTCGAGCCGCTTCATGCCGTACGAGGTGCGCTCCTCGAACTGCGGCAGGATGTAGCGGCTGCTGGGGCCAGGCACGTTCAGCCGGCCGGTCAGGTTGGCGTCCATGTCTCTCTCTCGCGTCGTCTCGAGCCGGCGTCAGTCGGGGGTGACAGGGTTGTCGCGGCCCGGGCCGGCCATGTCGGCGCGGGTGATGACATGGTCGACGAAGCCGTACTCCTTGGCATCCGCGGCGGTGAACCAGCGGTCGCGGTCGGAGTCCTTCTCGATCTGCTCGATGTCCTGCCCGGTGTGCTGCGCGATCAGCCCGGCCATCTGCTTCTTGATGTGGAGCAGTTGCTCGGCCTGGATCTTGATGTCGGATGCCGTGCCACCGATGCCACCGCTGGGCTGGTGCATCATCACCCGGGCGTGCGGAGTGGCGTACCGCTTGCCGGGGGTACCGGCCGAGAGGAGGAACTGGCCCATCGAGGCCGCCATCCCCATCGCGACCGTGGCGACATCGTTGGGCACCCACTGCATGGTGTCGAAGATCGCCATGCCCGCAGTGACCGAGCCACCAGGGCTGTTGATGTAGAGCCAGATGTCCTTCGCGGGGTCCTCGGCGGCGAGCAGCAGCATCTGGGCGCAGATCGCGTTGGCGTTGTCGTCACGCACGTCGGAACCGAGGAAGATGATGCGCTCCTTGAGGAGCCGGTTGTAGATGTGGTCATCGAGGCCGGGCTGGCCGTTCGGCCCGGCGGCGACGATTTCGCTGCTGCTCACGCTGGGGTCGCTCCTGACGTGGTGGGTTCGGGTGCGGGAAAACTCTGCGTGGACCGTCGTGTCGTAGTGGTCCGTCTGGTCTGGTTGTGACAGTGACCCTAACGTCCGCCTCACACACGGCTACTCCCGACCGGCGCCGTGTTCGCCCTGAGCACAACGGGTTCGCCCTGAGCACAACGGCCCCGATCCGGACCTGCGCCGCTGGGTTTCGGGCCGTCGCTGCGGGCCCGGGTGACTACGGGCGACGCGGCCTGCCCTGCGGGGTCGCCGGTCGCGGTGACAGTTCGCGCACTGCAGGCACCACGGCCAGGGCCAGCAGCGCCAGCGCGCCGACCACGGCCAGCGAGCGCAGCACGCCGACCGAGTCGCCGAGCAGACCGAGCAGCGGCGCCCCGGCAAGGAAGGCGCTGTAACCGATCGTCGCGACGACCGACATCCGGGCCGCCGCGCGCGCGGGGTCATCGGCCGAGGCGCTCATCCCGACTGGGAATCCGAGCGCCGCGCCGAGGCCCCACACGGCGGCTCCGACGAACGCTGCGATCGGACCACCGAGGATGACGAGGGCCGCACCGGCCGCGGCCAGGGCGAAGCTCACCCGCAGCACGGGCACCCGTCCGTGGGTGTCAAGCAGCCGAGTGCCGACCAGCCGCCCGACTGTCATCAGGGTGAGGAAGGTCGCGAAGCCGAGTACGCCTGCCCAGGTGGGGAGTTCGTAGCCCTCGACGAAGGCGACGGCGAGCCAGTCGTTGGCGGATCCCTCGGTGAAGGCAGCGGCGAAGACCACGACTCCGATGAGCAGGGTGCGCGGCTCGAGCCAGGCCGAGCCACGGCGCGGGGATGCCGAACCCGCATGCGAGGATGCCGAGCCGGCGTGCTCTGCCGCGGAGCGGGCATCCGGGACGGCCGAGCCACGGCGCGGGGATGCCGAACCCGCACGCGCGGATACCGAACCCGCACGCGCGGATGCCGAGCCGGCATCCGCGTCATCGGCGGACGGTGCCTGCCCCCGGTCGGCGGGCGGCTCGGCGGCTCGGGGCAGGAAGCGGTGCAGGGCCCACCACAGCAAGACCGCACCGAGCCCGACCACGCCGAGAAAGTGCAGCACCAGCGGCAGCTCGGCCCAGGACATCCCCGCACCCACCAGTGCCCCGACCACCGTGCCCCCGCTGAACGCCGCGTGGAAGTGCGGCATGACCGACCGGGCCAGCTCACGCTCGACCTCGGCACCCTCGAGGTTCATCGCCACATCCCAGACCCCGTTGCCCAGCCCGACCACGAACAGGGCGCCCGCGGCGGCCCAGCGCGAGCCACCGACGTCGACGACGACTCCGAAGAGCAGCACCCCACCGAGCGTCAGCGCCGCCGCCGCGGCGACCGTGCGGGCGGCCCCGTAGCGCTGAGTGACCCGGCCCGCGAGCGGGAGTCCGAGGACAGCGCCGATGCTGCCGCCGACCAGCGTCGTGCCCAGCTCGCCGGCCGAGAGGTCGAGGGCGACCTTGGCATCAGCGATCCGTGCGGCCCAGGAGGCGAACGTGGCACCGGACAGTGCAAAGACGACGAGCACCGCCGCCCGCGCGTCAGCGATGCGTTCGACGGTGCTGGCGCCGGGACGGGTCTCGCTCATCGGTCGGGCCTCCCTCATCGTCCCGAGCGCCGTGCGAACTGCGAACTGCGAACTACGAACTACGAACTACGAACTACGAACTACGAACTACGAACTACGAACTACGAACTACGAACTACGAGAGCCGACCACGGCATTAGCTACCACGCGCTGGCCGGTGGCGCTCGCACACCGGGTGGTCAGCCGCGGCGCACGACCGACGTGCGCTCGAGCGACCGCGCCGCCGGCGCTGACCCGGCGCCCGCCTCATGTGCGCGTGAGTTCAGGGACGCGCCCGCGTCCGCGCCAGCGGTTCGCGCGGTCGCTGTGCCCGCCGTGCCCGTCTGGCCCGTCTTGTCCGTCTTGTCCGCCTGGCCCGCCTTGTTCGCCTTGCTCGCCAACGACAACGACAACGGGGGGTAGTTCTCGAAGGTCCCCGCGACGTCGAACAACACATTCATCCGGCCGCCCGCGTTGAAGATGTCGAAGCCGTCCGCACTGCTGAGCGGCGCGAACACCGATGCCGCCCGCACCTTTCCGGTGGCGACGTTGATGTTGCTGACGGTCGGGCGCGCGGACTCGCCATCCCAGATCGTGAGGTAGGTGTTCGACGCGGGCGCGACACCGGTGATGTTGCCGACGACCATCGCCGAGTTGGGCCCAAGCACTGATGTCGTCCTCAGCGTGCGGGTGGCGCCCTTGCCGAACGCGCCGGTCAGGCCGGTACCGCTTCGGGTATCGAGGATGCGGCGCGGGGCCGGGGACGGCAGCGGCCGGAACCGCAGGCCCGACGCTTCGTCCTGGGTGTACACGCCGACCAGGTCGGCGATTAGTTGCACGCTGCCGGAACCGAAGTTCTCCAGACGAAGGCGAATGTTGCCGTTGGACCAGAACGAGGTCGGGACCACGGCCATGTTCGGCGCCACCACCCCTGCCTCGTAGTTGACCGTCGAGGTGTTCGGCCGGGTGCCGGACCCGCTCCACGCGGTGACGTAGCCCGGCCTGGTGGCCGAGACCGCGGTGATGTTCATCGCGTACGCCCGCACCAACGGGTTGAAGGAGGAGCCGAAATCGTCCTCGAAGTCGATGTAGTCGCCGTCGAAGAAGGCACCCCCGCCCGCTCCGGCCGACCGGCTGTCGAACATCCGAGTCGGCGCCACGGACTGGAGCTGGGTGCCCATCCCCTTGCTGGCCCGCACCGAGTTGTCCTTGGCATACCAGCCGAGCACGTCGACCAGGGCGTGGGCCGAGCCGCCCGAGTTGTACAACGACACCGCGCCGGTGCTGCCCACCGGCACCGTAACCAGGTTCGCCCCGGTCCAGGCCCGCGGGAAGTTGATCGAGGAGACCGTGGGTCGGGTGGTGCCAGCCGGCCACATCGTGAAGTACCCGTTGGCGGTGGTGCTGACCGCAGTGAGGTTCAGGACGACCGCGCTGACCCCGCTCGCCGGGATGCCGGATCGCCCGCCGATCTGCACCGTGGTGCTCGCGTTGTTGCTCAGCGGTCGGCGAGTCCCAGAGCTGCGGGTGTCGAGGAACCGGGTGGGCGAGCCGAGCCGATAGTAGGTGCCGGTGGCATCGACCGCGCCACTCCCGGTCAGGGCCACCGTGGCGTGGGTGCTCCCGGCGGCCGTGCGGATGACGAGGCTCGCCGCGCGTTGGCCGGACCCGGACGGGGCGAAGCCGACGGTGACCACACAGGTAGCCGTTCGTGCCACGCCCTCGCAGGTGTCCTCGGCGACGCGGAAGTCGTCCACGCCGCCGGGGTTCGCCGCTGACGCGCGAATCGCCGGCGACCCGTAGCGGGCACCTGCGGTGACATCGACGGTGATGTCCTTGAACTGCTCGCTGAGTAGCGTCTGCGACCCGAAAACCACCGAGCCTGGCGTTGCCGCCGCCGAGGGGATGGCGCTCAGCAGAGCGGATGCCACCACGGCCGCAGTCGCGGCAGCAGAGACGAGGACCCGTCGATACATCTGGGACTCCCAAAGTAGGGCGCCACCACCGACGCCGCGCGGAGTCACCCTAACCGCGGCGTCACCGCACCCGCTGGCGATCGAGGAGGGTCAGACCGTTCGGGCGTCGGATGCTGCCGTCAGGCCATCGGAGGCGGTGTCGTTCGTATCGGCTGGGGCCGAATCGTGGTCGACTGAGGCGGCCGCGCTCGC
>JBOFLG010000025.1:0-7199 GCA_051657745.1 Dermatophilaceae bacterium
CCGGCGAACACCTGCACCGGAGTGGTCGGGAGCCGGGCCAGCAGGCCGCCGGCGGTGACCGCCACGATGGTCTGCACGAGGAACGCTGCGCCGACGCCGAGCCACACCAGGGGCGGGCGGTAGCGGGTGGACAGCACCAGGGTCGCGATGAAGGTCTTGTCGGGCAGCTCGACCACGAAGATCAGCCCGAACACCACCGCCGCGGTCGCGAGGTCGAACTCCACGGGCACCAACCCTAGACACGCCACTGCATTCGGCCCACCGTGCGGGTCCCCACGCTGGACGGGCCGTGGTACGCCTGGATGCCGACCGTGCCGACACTCAGGCGGCGGAGTGTTGTGACGCTGCCTACGGCGCAGGAGCAGGGACGATCACCCCGGCTCCTGCGCTGTAGGCGGCGGCCTACTGGGCCGTAAGCGGGCGACATTGCTGTCCATCTCGACCCGTGACCGACCGGGCCGCACCTCGAGGGCAGATACCGGAGAGTGCGCGGGAGGTCAGCCGGCCGAGCCAGGTCGCGCGGCGTGCTGTGGCATGGCTGTCACGGCCGGTCTCGGGCGAGCGGAGGCAGTGAGGTAGGTGCGTTCGATCCGGCGAAGCACAGCCGCAGGGTCGTGCGCGATGCGGTGCGGTGTGACGCCGACGACGATCACCCCCGCAGCGGTGAGATCGCCGTCCGCCTCGATCGTGCTATCGAAGTCGTCGCCGTTCGCGTGATACCGGTGGGAGTGCACCATCACCGCCATCGCGACGTCGTCGAACCAGACATCAGGGATGGTGAGAGCGGCTCCGGCAGCGGTGAGTCCGGGGTTCGCCCATGGTGCGGGCAGCCGCGTCGATGTGGACACCAGCGCGAGCAGCGCTGCCTCGGGTACCGACCAGGCACCGACTGCGGCGTCGTCGAGCGCGGCTCGGACCCGGAACGCATCGCGAGGCCTAAGCCGGTGCACCCACTCGGCAACTTCGTCCACGGTGGCCAGCCGACGTTGCACCGCCTCGATCAGGATCGCCGACCTGGTGTCGGGCGTTCTCGCAGCCGCTGCGGCGTCAACGGCGGCTCGGGCTGCGGAACAGACTCGTACCGGACCGCGGGTCACCGTCTGGTGGTCGATCAGCTGGGACCGGCGAATCTCAGCGAAACCTGCCCGCCGGCTGCGCTGCGGTGACGGAACAACCACGTGCACTCGCCCGTGCGGGTCAGCCGAGGTGATTCCGTGCCATCGCGCCGCTGTTGGGCCGCCGAGAACGCCAGCGGCCCCGGCCCACAGCAGGGCCGCGACCTGCCGCCGCCGCTCCGTCGTCTCACGCCCACCGATCAGGTAGACCGAGGGGAGGAGCACCCGCCACCCACGGCCGGCGTTCCACCGCAGGGCATCCTCAGTGATGCCGCGCCCCAGCAGTTGGGTGCGCGCGGCGACGCCGTCCTGGCGGGCCAGGAGATCGAGAGCTTCGGGGCTGAACTCGGCCACGATGGCGAGTCTCCGGCGGGGTGTGGCGACGGCGCGGCGGCCGCCGGCAACCTGGGTACATCTGTGGATGACGCGTCACGAGCCGGTCGGCTGTGGACACCCCGTGATCGTGATCCGGCATCCCCGGCCGAGGCACGCCGCGACGCCGGACGACCTCAGTGACGCTCGTGAACTCCCGCAGGCCGACGGCCGGTACCCGTGAGCAGCGTTGCCGCGGTTCGGCGAGCGCACGCTACAGCGCAGTGCCCGGGGTGATCACCCCAGCAGCCGCAACGTAACCCGCGATTCAACAGTCGCGCGGCCAGCGACTCGCGCCCGCTCAACCCGGGAACCCTGCCCCACCCTTCCGTCCCTGTCGGTGGAGTGCCCGGCATCCGGCACTAGCCTGTGAACCGTGGTCGCGCTGAACGCCGGCGAGTTGTCGGTCCTCTACCTCGCCGCGTCGCGTACCCTCCTCGCGCTGCGGTACCTGCGGCGTTCCGTGTGGTCGGCGCGCTCCGGGCCGCCAGCCGTCGGCACCGGTGAGGAGTGCGGATGACGCACTACGGCTACCTCGGCCCCGAGGGCACGTTCACCTCGATGGCGCTCGACGCCTGGCCGGATGCCGCCGCGCTCGCCACGGATGCCGCCGGCGTCGCCTCCGGCGCCGCCCGCACCGCCTTCGGGTCGGTGGATGCGGCGATCGGCGCACTGCGCGCGGGGGAGGTCGACGCGGTGATGGTGCCGATCGAGAACTCGGTCGAGGGTGGGGTCTCGGCCACCCTCGACGCTCTCGCCAGCGGCGGCCCGCTCGTGGTCACCGGGGAGGTGCTCGTGCCGGTGACCTTCGTGCTCGCCGCTCGGGCCGGGACCACCCTGGCCGACATCCATGCCGTCGGAACCCACTCACACGCGTGGGCCCAGGTGCGCGGCTGGATGACCACGCACCTGCCGCAGGCCCACTACCTGCCGACGCTGTCGACCGCGGCCGCCGCCGCCGACCTCGCGTCTGGCCCGCAGCGGTACGACGCGGCGGTGTGTGCGCCGGCGGCGGCCCAGCTGCACGGTCTCGACCTGCTTGCCGACGGCATCGGCGATGTGCAGGCGGCGGTCACCCGGTTCGTGCTCGTGGCGCACCCGGGCCGGCTTCCCGAGCGCACCGGTGCCGACAAGACCACCGCGGTGCTTTTTCAGCGCGACGACCACCCCGGTGGGCTGCTCGAGTTGCTCGAGCAGTTCGCCACCCGTGGCATCAACCTGAGCCGGCTCGAGTCGCGCCCCACGAAAGCGTCGATGGGTTCGTATTGTTTCTCGGTCGATATCGAGGGGCATGTGCGTGACGACCGGGTGGGCGAGGCATTGATGGGGCTGCACCGGGTGTGCGCCGAGGTGCGGTTCCTGGGGTCCTACCCGCGCGCCGACCAGGTGCCGGTCACGGTGGCGCGGCCCACGACCGATGCGGCGTTCGCCGACGCACGGTCCTGGCTTGACGGCATCCGCGGCCGCCCGGGTACCACAGGCCCGGGGTGAGCTGCGAGCCGTGACCACTGGGCGACGGGGGGGTGTCGTGCACGCACCACTCTTGGTTTCGTTTGGGTCGCGGAGTGGTTACGGTGAAATCACGTTATTCGCACCACTAACGGAAGGTTCCTATGAGTTCCGCTCGGACCCGCTCCTCGGGTCACCACGCTGCCCCCCGACACACCCCCGCCGCAGGCCTGCTGTTCCAGCGGCATTTCCTGTTGGGCGTTCTCGCACTTGGCGTCATCGCGCTCTTGCTCGTGATCACCACTCCCGGGTTTGGTAGTTCTGGGTCGAGCGGTGGTTCGCAGCTCGCGGCCGCCATGGACGCCGACCCTGAGAATCCCACCGAAACTGATACCGACACCAGCACCAGCACCAGCGAGGACGGCAACAGCACGTCCACCGCGACCGGCACTGCCACCGGAGCCGACGCTGACGTCGAGACCAACACCACCGCCGATTCCAACTCCACCACCGCCACCGCTACCGGCACCGCGTCCGGTGGCAGCCCGTCGATGATGGGCTCGTACTGCATCTCGGTGAACCTCAAGGGTGTGATGGTCGACGGTGCGGTAGGTGATGCACTGAAGAGCCTGCGCCGTATCTGCGCCGAGATGGACCCGAACCCCACCGCAAGCCCCGCTGCCCCCGCTGCTCCCAGCGAGACCGAGGGCGAGACTGCGCCGGAGACCGATCCTGCGGAGAAGACCGAGACCGAGACCGTCGAGGAGCCGGCGGCGCCGGCGCCGGCTCCGGCCCAGGCAACCCGCAAGATGGCCGCGAAGCCCATGCCGACGCCGGAGTCGAAGCCAGCAGCGCAGGCGTCAGGCCCCGCCGCTGAGGTCATCGCTCTGGTCAACGCGGAGCGGGCGAAGGCCGGTTGCGAGTCCGTGACCGCTGAGGCCCGGCTCACCAAGGCTGCTCAGGGTCACAGCGTCGACATGGCGGAGAACACCTACATGGAACACCAGAGCCGCGATGGTCGGTCCCCGTTTGACCGGATGAAGGATGCCGGGTACCAGGGCGGTTCGATGGCGGAGAACATCGCCTACGGCCAGGATTCCCCGCAGGACGTCATGCAGGACTGGATGAACAGCGATGGTCACCGCAAGAACATCCTGAACTGCGACTACACCCAGATCGGTGTGGGTGTCGCGAACGCCAGCAACGGTGACATCTACTGGACGCAGAACTTCGGTCGTCCCTGACCTGATCGTTCGTTTCTGATCGCGGATGATCGCCGCGGCGCCCTGAGTAGCATCTCTCGCTATGGGCGCCGCGGCGATTTTCGATCTTGACCGCACCCTGCTCCAGGGCGGCACCGGGCCGTTCCTCTCACGAGCGATGTACGACCTCGGGGTGGTCACGCGCCGGCTCCCTGGCGAGCGATACCTCTACCGGTGGTTCGACCTTTTCGGCGAAACGTTGCCATCTATCGCCCTGGCGAGGCAGGCCACTCGGATCGCCAAGGGCCGGGGGAGAACGGCTTTCGATGCGGCCGCCGAGCGGGCTGCGGGCTCGATCGCCGAGGTCATCCACCCCTTCGCGCGCACGCTGATGGCGCAGCACCGCGCAGCTGGTCGCCCGGTGGTGCTGGCCACCACCACCCCGCACCATCTGATCTCGCCGCTCGCCGACCGGCTCGGGTTCGACCAGGTCATCGCCACCCGGTACTCGATCGGTGACGACGGCAGGTTCGATGGCGGCCTCGCTGGCCGGTTCGTCTGGTCGCGCGGCAAGCTCGCGGCGGTCGCCGACTGGGCCAGCGCCGAGGGTGTGGACTTGGCCGAGAGTTTCGCCTATTCCGACTCGATCTACGACCTGCCGCTGCTCGCTGCCGTCGGCCACCCCGCGGCGGTGAATCCAGACCCCAGGCTCGCGGTCTACGCCGTGGCCCGGGGCTGGCCGATCATGCACTTCGACGTCTCGCCCGGGGTGGTGAAGGTGCCGGTGGTCGGGGTCGAGGTGCAGCGCCTGGTGCTCCTCGCCAGCCCGCCGCAGTCGGTGCCCTACGCCCGGTTCGAGATCGAGGGTGTCGAGCACATCCCCGGTAGCGGCCCGGTGATCCTCGCCGGCAACCACCGCTCCTATTTCGACATCCCGGCGCTGCTCCAGGTGATGCGGCGCACGAACCGCACCGCCCGGATCCTCGCCAAACGCGAACTCTTCGACATCCCCGGTGTCGGTTCGCTGGTCACCGCCCTCGGTGGCATCCCGGTCGACCGTGGCAGTGGCGGGGCCGAGTCGCTCGAGGCTGCCGCAGTGGCCCTCGAGGGTGGCGAGGTCGTGGGAGTGCTGCCGCAGGGCACCATCCCGCGCGGTGAGCGGTTCTTCGACCCGGTGCTCCGTGGCCGCACCGGCGCGGCGCGGCTGGCGGCGTCCACCCGTGCACCCGTCATCCCGGTCGGCATCTGGGGCAGCGAGCAGGTCTGGCCGCGCTCCTCGCCCGGGCCACATGTCTGGAACGTCACTGATCCGCCGACGGTGCGGGTGCGGGTTGGCCCCCCGGTCGATCTGCGGTACCGCTCGCCCGTCGCGGACACCCGGCGGATCATGGCGGCGATCATCGACCAGCTGCCGCCCGAGGCCCGCGAGCACCGCACCCCGAGCGCCGAGGAGATCCGACTCGCCACCCCGAGGGGTGCCTGACGGTCGGATGACGCCCCGCGTCACCGAGCAGCCCGCGCGGATCGTGCTCAGCCGAGAGCCCGCTCCCACGTCTGTCGCGCGACACCGGTGTTGTCGTTCGCCCAGGTGACTCGGAGTAGTGGGCTGTTTGCGCCCCACGCGCGAAACACCGAGAACTGAACCACCTGATCTGGGGCAATGTTGCGGATCGGCATCTCCGGCGGGTCGAACCCAGCCACGCCCTCCATCTCGAGTCGAACGTCGAACGCCTGGTGATCCGAGCCGTTGCGCATCGAGAAGCGGTTCCGGCTGAGCGGCTCGACGATCCAGGTCCCGCCACGACGGGCGATCCCGGTCGTGGCCTCGGCATAGTCCGCGAGGAGATTTGGTTCGGTGTCAACGAGTTTCTTGGATACGAACTCGCTGAGCTTCCGCACGTTCACGGCGGTTTCGTCTCCGCGAGCCGCCATCTTGTCCCAGGCGTCCGCCATCCGACGCTTGTCCTTATCGGGGCGAAGCAACGCGATGACGCTGACGAGGAGGGCACCACCAGCAATCAGGATGCTCACGATTTCCAAGGTCACGCCCGTAGGTTAGGCGGGGCGGACCTTGATGCCCCGCCGAGTCGGCGGCCGAGCCCGGCGACTGCCGCGACGGATCGGAACGAGCGGGGCCCGTTCATCACCCTCTGGTCCGATCACCCTGCGGTTCAGCGGAGGAGCTCGATACGGCACGTCGGGCCGACCGAGGCGGCCAGTTTGGCATCGGTGGTGAGGAGCTCGGTGGCATTGACAGCTTCGGCGAGGGCGACGTAGGTGGCGTCGTAGCCGCTCAGGGTGTGCCTGAGTTCCCACATCCGGGTGCGAAGCCCGTCGGCGGGAAACCTGGTCAGCATGAGCCGGGCGAATCCGCGCACCGCCACATCCGCCTGGGTCGCCGTGAGCGCCCCACGGCGGACCAGCCCACGCAGCGCGTGGACGACCTCGCTGTCGAGCAGGTGCGGAGCCGCCAGTTCTTCGTCGCCCAACCGGTCCGGGTCGAGGCCTCCGATGAGTAGCTCCACCACGACGCCGGCGTCGACGACCCTCAATCGCCCCGTCCCTCGTGCAGCGCCGTGAGGATGGTTGCCCGGTCGGCACGTCCGGCAACCTGCGCCTGGGTCTGTCGGATGACGTCCGCGTTGTGCTGCACGGTCGGCGCCCGCCGAGCGAGGTGGCCTAACTCTCGCTGCACGTACCTCGTGAGGGACAGCCCCTGGGACCGAGCGGCCCGGACAAGCGCGTCGTGCACGTCGTCAGGAACGTCGCGGATCTGCATCACCTTGGGCATGACCACATCGTAGCCACGGTGAGTGCGGGTTGCACCCACACGGTCACCCTGCCTCGTGGAGCGACAATCGCGACGACGACCCCGGGGTGGGATTGACGCGAGTGCGGAGTTAGGGTTACCTCAGTCAGGTAGTCCTTTGTCCTCGCCAGGAGCGGTCGATGTTCGTGAGCAACGCCCTCGTCGGGCTGCGTGAGGGGCTCGAAGCGGCGCTCGTCGTCGTCATCCTGCTCGCGTTCCTGGTCAAGTCTGGGCGCACCTGGGGCGTGCGGT
>JBOFLG010000026.1:0-9154 GCA_051657745.1 Dermatophilaceae bacterium
CCAGCCCACCGACCGGCTGTGGGGGTGGCTCGCGCCAGGGCTGATCGCGCTGGTCGGCGGCATTCTGCGGTTCTGGAACCTGGCCCGGCCCGACGCGCTCGTTTTCGACGAGACGTACTACGTCAAACAGGGCTATTCGATGCTCCGGTACGGCGTCGAGATGCGAGTGCTGGAGTCGCTGAAAAAGCCCGACGACGCGTTCGTCGGCGGCGAGCCCGACGTGTTCTCGAGCACGGCCGGCGACTTCGTGGTGCACCCTCCCGTCGGCAAGTGGGTCATTGCCTTCGGGCAGTGGGTGTTCGGGGTCGACTCCGGGGTGGGCTGGCGGTTCTCGGTGGCGCTGCTGGGAACCCTGTCGATCCTCGTGGTGGGGCGGGTCGGGCGTCGACTGTTCGGGTCGACCGCACTGGGCTGCATCGCTGCATTCCTCCTCGCCTTCGAGGGGTCGCACTTCGTGATGTCGCGCACCGGCATCCTCGACATCAGCGTCATGTTCTTCGCCCTCTGCGCGTTCGCCGCGCTCCTGCTCGACCGCGACCGGAGCCGAGAACTGCTCGCGGTGCGGGTCGGGGCATTACCGGCAGGCACCTGGCCAGCGGGGATGGGGCCGTGGCTGGGCGGGCGGCCCTGGCGCTGGGTGGCCGGCCTGTCGCTCGGGCTGTGCACCGGCACCAAATGGTCCGGCCTGTTCTTCCTCGCCGCCTTCGGGCTGATGACCGTGTGGTGGGACATGGGCGCCCGACGAGCCGCCGGGGTACGGCACTGGGCGCGGGGCGCATTGGTGCTCGATGGGCCCTTCGCCGCGGTGGCGGTGGTGGGGTCAGCGGCCATCGCGTACACGGCCTCGTGGGCTGGCTGGTTTGTCGGTGACACCGGGTACCACCGGCAAT
The DNA here is from genome assembly GCA_051657745.1 of Dermatophilaceae bacterium. Taxonomy (GTDB): domain Bacteria; phylum Actinomycetota; class Actinomycetes; order Actinomycetales; family Dermatophilaceae; genus JBOFLG01. The sequence goes on from JBOFLG010000026.1 coordinate 891, forward strand.
GGCACGCCTTCAACCCCGGCCAGGGCGTGCAGTGGCTGCCGCCGGTGCTGCGCAACTGGGCTCGTTACCATCGCGACGCTTACGAGTTCAACACCACCCTGACCACCTCCCACCCCTACCAGTCCGACGCCTGGACGTGGATGTTCCAGACCCGCCCCACGTCGTTCTTCTACGAGACTCCGGCTGCGGGAACCCAGGGCTGCGCTGCCGCGGAACAGTGTTCGCAGGCCGTCAACCCGATCGGCACCCTCACGGTCTGGTGGGTCGGCCTGCTCGCCCTGGCCGTCGTGCTCTGGTGGTGGCTGCGCCGCCGGGACTGGCGGGCCGGCGCCATCGCGGCTGGGTTCGTCGGGGGCTGGCTGCCGTGGTTCTTCTACTCGGAGCGCACCATCTTCACCTTCTACGCGGTGGCGTTCGAGCCCTACGTCGTGCTGGCGATCGCGTTCGCCATCGGGCTGTGGGTCGGGCGCCGCGCAGACGACCCCATCCGCTGGCGTCGGCGCTGGTGGGCGGTCGGCGCGTACCTGCTGGTGACCCTCGCGCTCTTCACCTTCTTTTGGCCGGTGTACACCGCCGAGGTCGTGTCGTACGACCAGTGGCGCTGGCGGATGTGGCTGCCCTCCTGGATCTGAGTGCCGTCGGTCAGCCGAAGGGGTCCCGGACGACGATGCCGTCGAAGAGACGGAAGTCGCGGTCGTGGGTCCAGATCTCCCGCACCCCATGCTCGCGCATGAGCGCCACGAGGTGCGTGTCGGGCACGAGGTTGCCGCGCGGCACCACCGCGTCGGCCGCCTCACGGTACGTATGCCAGAACCGGTCCCCCTCGCCGAGGCACCGCACGTGGGCCAGCGCGAGGAGGCGGTCGACGTTGCCCATGGCGGCGGCCGGGCTCAGCGGCCGGTCAAGGATGCGTGGGTTGGTGACAATGCGCAGGTAGCCCAGGACCGTGGGCCACAGCAGCGTGAGCAGCCGGGGCTCGGTGGCCAGCCGGGTGACCAGTTCGGTGGCGGCGCGGTGTCGTGAACTGCCGGTATCCGAGGCGTAGACGAGGACGTTCGTATCGACGGTGACGCTCATGCCGGGCCGTCGTCGCCGAGGGAACGCGCAACGGCATCCTTGTCGTCGAGATCGATACGGGCACCGAGATCGGCGGCGGCCCAGGTGAATTCGGCCGATGAGTTGGCGCTCTCGGTCTCCTGCAGCGCCCGAGCCAGCAGTTCCGATGCGAGACTGCCGAGCGTACGGCGCTCCTCGCGTTGCCGGGCCTTCAACTGGCCGAGGACAACCGGGTCGAGGTCAAGCGTGGTGCGCATGCATCAGATGCTACGTGACGCTGCATCCGATGCGCCTGCGTCGTCAGCGGTTCGTCCGGTGCGTCGCCGCCCCTCCCCGGGGTTCGGGGACACGAGCACCTCGCCCGGGCGGTGTCAGGGCACGGGGCTACGGTCGGCGGCATGTTCCTCCTCGGCGCCAACCGGCGTGTGGTCGTCAGTGCCAGTGACCTGCGCACCGCCTCGGTGTGCGAGTTCGCCCTGATCGCCGGGCTCGATGTGCTTCGCGGGCTCCGGCCGCGGCCGACCGAGGCCGACGACCCGATGCTGGCCCGGATCACCGAACTAGGTGACCAGCACGAGCAAACCGAACTACGTCGGCTCTCGCGGACGCACCCGGGGCGGGTGGTCCAGCTCGCGCGGCCCGAGTACACCCCCACCGGGCTGGCGCGGGCGATGGCCGGCACGATCGACGCACTCGGCTCCGGGGCCGAGGTCGTCTACCAGGCCACGCTCTTCGATGGCGGCTTCGTCGGCCACGCCGACTTCCTCGAGCGCACCGCCGACGGCTGGCTGGTCAGCGACACCAAACTCGCTCGCCGCGAAAGCGTCCCGGCCCTGCTCCAGGTGGCGGCCTACGCCGCACTGCTCGCCAGCGCCACCATCGACACCGCCCCCATCGCGCGGCTCGTGCTTGGTGGCGGTCAGGTGCGCGACATCCCACTGCATGATGTGCTGCCCGTCTACCGGTCTCGCCGGTCCCGGCTCGACGCCATCCTCGCCGAGCACCTCGCGGATGACGCACCGCTCACCTGGGGCGATCCTCGATGGCTCGCATGCGGCCGGTGTGAGGCGTGCGCGCCCGAGGTCGAGGCCGCGCGCGACCTGCTCCTCGTCGCCGGGGTGCGCGGCCCCACCCGGCGCCGGCTGGTCGAGGCCGGGGTGCGCACCATCGACGAGCTCGCCACGCGGACCAACCCGGTGCTCGACCTGCGGGAGATCACCCTCACGCGGTTGCGTGAGCAGGCCCGGCTGCAACTCGAGCAGGAGGCCGACCCGACGGGCGGCGTGCGCCACGAGGTCGTCGACGAATCGGCGCTGCTGATGATGCCCGAGCCCAGCCCAGGCGACGTCTTCTTCGACTTCGAGGCCGACCCGTTGTGGCAGGAGCCCGGGTCGCCGGTCTGGGGGCTGGAGTACCTCTTCGGGTTGGTCGAATTGGACACTGGTGAGCCCGTGTTCCGCGCGTTCTGGGCGCACGACCGCGCCGCCGAACGCCGGGCCCTCGTCGCGTTCATCGAGTACCTCGCGCAGCGGCGGCGGCGGTGGCCCGATCTGCACGTCTACCACTACGCGCCGTATGAGCCGGCGGCCTTGCTGCGCCTCGCCGCCCGGCACGGCGTCTGCGAGGACGCCGTCGACCAGCTGCTCCGCGAGGGCGTGCTCGTCGACCTCTACGCGGTGGTGCGGTCCGGCATCCGCATCTCCCAGCGTTCGTACTCGATCAAGAAGCTCGAGCCGCTCTACATGGCCGAGCGCACGGGCGCGGTCACGGCCGGCGACCAGAGCATCGTGGTCTACCACCAGTTCCTCGCCGCGACCGTCGCGGAACGTACCGACGAGGCGGCCGCGTTGCTGGGCGAGATCGCCGACTACAACCGCGACGACTGTGTCTCGACCTGGCTGCTGCGTGACTGGCTGGTGCGCCTGGCACCCGGGCCACGGGTCCCGCGGCCGCCGGTTGACGAAGCGGCTCCGGTGGTCAGCGATACCCGGCTGGCCGCGCTCGATCTGGAGGCCGCGCTGCGCGCGCTGGTCGCGAATATTCCGGTCGCCCACCGCACCCCCGAGCACCACGCGGTGGCGATGGTCGCGGCGGCGGTGCTGTTTCACGCCCGCGAGGACAAGCCACGCTGGCAGGAGCACTACGAGCGGCTGCGCGTGCCGGTGCGTGACTGGCGCGCTGCAGACGGCGTATTCGTTGTCGAGCGGGCCGAGGTCGAGCGCGGCTGGTTGGCCGAGACACCGCGGCAGCGGCCGCGGCGGCTGGTGCGGCTGCACGGAGAGCCGATGCGCGGCATCCCACTCACCACGACGAGCCGGGTGGGTGCGGTGTACGCCGCGCCCACCCCGCCCGGGGTGGCGGCCGAGCCGGGGCACGCCAACGCGCAGAGCCCGGCATCGCTCACCGTGCGGGATGCCGTGGAGCACCTGGCCGCGAACGGTCGGCTGTCTCAGTCGCTGCTGGTCGAGGAACTCCAGCCGAAGGACGGCGAGCAGCATGCCGCGCTGCCGGTGGCGCTGGTGCCGAACGGCGTCGTCGGCACCGGCCCCATCGACGCCGCTATTGCCGAGGTGGCCGCGGAGGTCCGGCGTGCTGGCGCTTTGCCTGACTCGGCCGCGGTCGACGTGCTGCTGCAGCGGCCGCCGCGGCTGGCCGACGGCGCCGAGTTGCCCGCAGTCGGCACCGGCGAACACCGGCACGCTGACGCGATCATCGCGGCACTACGCGCCATGGGCAATTCCTATGTGGCAGTGCAAGGCCCGCCCGGCACCGGCAAGACGCATGTGGGCGCCCAGGTGCTGACCCGGCTGGTCGCGCAGGGATGGCGGGTCGGGGTGACGTCGCAGTCGCACGCCGCGGTGGAGCACCTGCTCACCCGGGTGGTCGCCGCCGGCACGGCAGCGCACCTCGTGGCCAAGGAGCCAAGGGCCACACCGGACCCGATGTGGACCCCGCTGGCCACCGCCAACGAGCTGGCCGCGTTCGCCGCCGACCGCGCGGCCGCCGGCACCGGGTACGTCATCGGCGGCTCGGCCTGGGATCTCACCAATGTCTCCCGGGTCGACCGCGGCCAGCTCGACCTCCTCGTCATCGACGAGGCCGGGCAATTTTCACTCGCCAAGACGCTCGCGGTGTCGGTGAGCGCGCAGCGACTCCTGCTACTCGGCGACCCGCAGCAACTCCCGCAGGTCTCCACCGGTATCCACGCGGAGCCGGTCGACGCCTCGGCGCTTGGCTGGCTACTCGGCGCGGAGGCCGTGCTCCCCGCCACCCGCGGCTACTTCCTCGAGACCACCTGGCGGCTGCATCCGGCGCTCACCGCACCGGTGTCGCGGCTCGCCTACGCCGGGCAGTTGCGCTCGGCCGAACCGGTCACCGCCGCGCGCCAGCTTGAGGGGGTCGAGCCCGGCCTACACGTGCGACTGGTCGACCACCGCGACAACTCGACCCGGTCAGGTGAGGAGGCCGAGGTGGTGCACCGGTTGGTGCGAGACCTCATCGGCCGCGGGTGGCACGACCCGTCGGCGCGCAGGGATGATGGCGCGCCCGTCGGCCCGCGCCCGCTCGCCGCCGCCGACCTGCTCGTCATCACTCCATACAACAGCCAGGTCGGCACCATTCGGCGAGTGCTGGATGACGCCGGGCTGGGCGAGGTTCGGGTCGGCACGGTCGACCGGTTCCAGGGCCAGGAGGCGCCGGTGGCGATCCTGTCGATGGCGGCGTCGTCTCCGTCATCGGTCTCGCGAGGGCTGGCCTTCCTCCTCGACCGGCACCGGCTAAATGTCGCCGTATCGCGCGGTCAGCACTCGGTGTTCCTCGTACGGTCGAGGCTGCTCGCCGACTTCTCGCCACAGTCCCCCGAGGACCTGGTCGCTCTCGGGTCCTTCCTCGCGCTCGGCGACGCCGCAGTCACCACCGAGTTCGTGGCGGCGACGCCGTCGCCCTCTCCACCACCGACGACTCCGCATCACGCTCCGCTGACTGCGTCGCTACCCGACCCGTGAGGAGGAAGTGCCGGTGTCTTGACGTGGTCATAATGTGTTATTACTGTGTACTAATTCACAGTTGCCTGAAATGGCAGGGTATACACCAGTTCGGTGGAGCGGTCCGCGTTGCGGTGACGGTGACGTCATATCTGTGACGACAACGAAGTCCTCAGCAGAAGAGAGACGAACATGAGCACGGATGTAGCGCAGAACGCGGAGCGTGACATTTCAGCAGGGCATCTCGACAAGAGGGTCTTCGTGCCGACAGCGATCCTCACGGTTGCCTTCGTCACCTACGGCTTCGTTACCCCGGACGGTCTGGATGCCGCGGCCGGCACGGCATTCGACTGGGTAACTGGCAGCTTCGGGTCGGTCATCATTCTCACTACTAATGCGATCGTCGTCTTCTGCGCCTACCTCGCATGCAGCCGGTTCGGGCGCACCCGCCTGGGCCCACCCGGTGCTCGCCCCGAGTTCCGCACGGTGTCGTGGGTCGCCATGATGTTTGCAGCCGGGCTCGGGATCGGCCTTATCTTCTTCGGGGTCGCCGAGCCGATGACGCACTTCGCCACGCCGCCGCCCGGAGTCACCGAGGCGGAGACCGCCGAGGCAGCCCGGGCCGCGATCGACTACTCGATCTTCCACTGGGGCATCCACGGCTGGTCGGTCTACGCCGTCACGGGTTTGGCGTTTGCCTATTTCGGATATCGACACGGGCGCCGCTTCCTGGTGAGCGAATCCCTGCGGCCACTGCTCGGCGCGCGCGTCGACGGATGGGCCGGTCATATCGTCAACAGCCTCGCCTTGTTCGCCACGCTCTTCGGCGTGATTCCCTCACTTGGCCTCGGTGCTATGCAGATCAATGGCGCGATGAGCAGGCTTTACGGCGTAGAGAACTCGAACACCGTCGCACTCGCCCTCATTGTGGGCATGATGGTCGTCGTTATTCTTTCTGCCGTCACCGGCGTCGCCAAGGGAATTCAGTTCCTCGCCAATGCCGGCCTGGTCGCCAGCGTGCTGATGGCCCTGTTCATGATCGTGGTGGGCCCGTCAGCGTTCCTCGGAAACAGCGTCGTGGAGTCGATGACCAGTTACCTGCAGAACCTGATCCCGATGAGTGCCCGCGCGGGCACCTATTCGCAAGGTGAGTGGATTCAGGCGTGGACGGTCTACTACTGGATTTGGTGGATCTCCTGGGCACCGTTCGTCGGGATGTTCATCGCCCGGATCTCGCGTGGTCGCACGGTGCGTGAGCTCGTGCTCGGCGTGACCTTGATCCCCACCGCGGTGACCGCCGTCTGGTTCGGCCTCTTCGGTGGCGCCGCCACCTACCTCGACCTGAACGGAATTGCCGATATCTCGGCCGCGGTCGCCGAGGATCAGTCCACGGCGCTGTTCAGCGTCTTCGACAACTACCCACTGACAACGGTCATGACCACCATCGCAATGGTGCTGATCGCACTGTTCTTCATCGGCGGGGTCGACGCGGCCACCGTAGTCATGGGGATTCTGTCCACCGGCGGCTCGGAGCGACCTGCTCGACCCGTCGTCATCTTCTGGGGCGTCGCCACTGCCGCGGCAGCGGCAGCCCTGATGCTCGCGGGCGGGCTGTTAGCCACCCAGTCGGCCATGGTCACCATCGCCGCGCCGTTCGCCATCATCGTGGTCGCGATGAGTTTCGCGCTGGTCCGGCAGTTGCGGCACGACCACCCCTCGCCGGGAACACTCCCCCCTGAGGCCCTCGGCGGTCAGGGCGACCCGGCCCACGAGTCAGTGGCTCCAGCCTCGAGCACCGACCAGAAGCAGAGCGAGCCGGTCGCCGCAGCCCGGCCCTAGGCATGACCGGGCCCGGACGCTCCGTCTCGGCGCTGTTCGACCCGCGGTCCATCGCCGTGGTGGGCGCCAGCGACGACCCAGGAAAGTACGGCAACTGGCTCGCCGTCCGCGCCCTCGCCGGCCGTCGACCCGCCTATCTGGTCAATCACCGACATCCGGAGATCCTGGGCCGGCGGGCGTTCAGCTCCATTGTCGAGATCGGTGTGCCCGTGGATCTCGCGGTCGTCGCAGTGCCCGCGTCGAGGCTCGAAGCGGCCGTCGATGACGCCCTCTCGGCGGGCGTTCGGGCAATCGTGGGGATCACGGCGAACCTCGGCGAGACCGGCCGCGACGGCCGCCGCCTCGAACAGACCATCGCCGCCCGCGTCCGCACCGCCGGCGCCGTCATGCTGGGGCCCAACTGCCTGGGCGTGGTGGACCACACCTCCGGTCTGAATGCCACCGTCAACACCTTCCGTCCCGGAACCGTCGCGCTGCTCTCCCAAAGCGGGAACCTGGCGATTGACATCGCTGACCAGCTCGCCGCATACGGCATGGGCATCTCCCGGTTCGCCAGCCTCGGCAACCAGGCCGACCTGGACGCGGCCGACCTGGTCGAGGCCTGCGCGGAGCACGAGGGAACCGCGGCAATCGTCGTATATAGCGAGGGCGTCGCCGATGGCCGCAGGCTCGCAGTCGCCGCGGCTCGGGCCGACGCGGCAGGCCGGCCGGTCGTCCTGCTCGCCGCCGGCCGGGGCCTGGCGGCCGCGCGGAGCGCTGCGTCCCACACCGGGTCGATGGTGACCTCGTACAGCGTCATCCATGCGGCGTGCGCGGCGGCCGGCACCGAGTTCGTCTCCACCCCCCTCGAAGCGGCCAACCTGCTCCAGGCGCTGCTTCGCACTGCCGCCCCCACGGGGCCCCGCATGGCAGTCTTCGCCGACGGCGGTGGGCACGCCGCGCTGGCCAGCGACGCCCTCGAGGGAGCCGGACTGCTCGTCGAACCGTTCGCCCCCGACACGCGCCGACACATCACGGCGTTGTTGCCGCACAGCACCGGCACCACCAACCCCATCGACACCGCCGGCGCCGGCGAACGCGACCCGTCGATATTCCTCCAGGTCACTGAGGCCCTTGCGGCCGCCACCGATGTCGATGCGACGCTGCTGACCGGCTATCTCGGCGGCTACGGCGAGTACTCCACCGACCTGGCCACCCGCGAGGTCGAGGCCGCGAGGCAGCTCGCGGCCTCGGCCGGTCGCACCCGGAACTGCCTGGTCGCCCAGTTGATGTTCGACACCTCGCCCGCGGCCCGGGCCCTCCGCGAGGGTGGTGTCGCGGTCTATCGCCACGTCGAGGAGGCCGCATGGGTGCTGCGACGCCTGGTGGATCGGGCGGCTCGAGACG
>JBOFLG010000027.1:0-8483 GCA_051657745.1 Dermatophilaceae bacterium
AGCTTGAGCACCTCATGCCCCTCGGCCTCGAGTCGCTGCGCCTCCACGAGAATCGGGCCGCGTACGTCGTAGCGCACGTGCTGGAGCTTCTTGCTCTGGACGATCCGCCGCATGTCGGCAAGTCTCCCAGCCCGGCGGCTCGTTCCGCAGGCCATGACGTCCGCCGTGAGACGACCCGCGACCTCCGAAGCGTTCGCAGCGTCGGTACTGAGGGTGCTCACCCCACGACCGCGTCGTACGCCGCCGGGCTGCGGGCCGCCTTTCGTCATCCTTACCTGCACCGCACCGGATGCCGGTACGCCGCCCGTTGGCCGCCTAACCTGGTGGGATGGCCCGCATCCTGCTCGTCGAGGACGACGCCACGGTGCGCGACGCCGTGGCGGCATACCTGGCGCGGGCGGGGCACGAGATCGAGGCCGTCGGGGACGGGGAAGCGGCCCTGGACCGGTTCGTCGCGGAGCCCGCCGACCTGGTGCTCCTGGACCTCATGCTTCCCGGCCTGGGTGGCCTCGAGGTCAGCCGGCGGCTGCGCTCCATCCGCCGCGATCTGCCGCTGATCATGGTGACCGCCCGCAGCCAGGAGCACGAACGCGTTCAGGGTCTGCAGCACGGCGCCGACGACTATGTGACCAAGCCGTTCAGCCTTCGCGAGCTCGAGCTGCGAGTGCGTTCGGTGCTTCGTCGCGCGGCGGCGCCCCCGGACGAGGTGTCCGGCACGCTCGTCGATGGTGACCTCAGTGTCGACCTCGGGGCCCGGACCGTCACCCGTGAGGGTGCCCAGGTCGGGCTCACCGCACGGGAGTTCGACCTCCTTGCCTGGCTGGTGCAGCATCCGGGCGCGGTGTGGTCGCGCGACGACCTGATGCGCGAGGTGTGGCGCTGGGATGTCGGTGACGCTTCGACGGTCACGGTGCACGTGCGCCGGTTGCGCGAGAAGGTCGAGCGCGATCCCGGTGCGCCGACCCGGCTGGCCACGGTGTTCGGCCGCGGCTACCGCTGGGACCCCGCCGGGACCCGGCCGGGCGACACCGTCGCCGCGGAGCCACCGACGGACCCGCCCGAGCCGGCTCGGATGGCGCCCGAGTCACGCGCCCCGGAGTCGGCCCCAATGCCGCTCGAGCCACGCGCCCCGGAGTCGTTCGGATGACCCCGGAGACCACCGCGGTCGTCCTGTCCGCCTCGGTCACGGCGTTGGCCGGCGGCGCCGGTGCGGTCGGCCTGGCCCGCCTCGCGCGCGACCGCCCCGCCGTCGCGGCGCTCGGCGCACCGATCGTCCTGGTGGGCTCGTTGGCGGCGGGGGTGGCGGTGGCCAGCCGGCAGATGCTGATCGGTGAGGACGACTACCGCACCCTGGTCTTTGTGCTGCTCGCCGGGGCGCCGATGGCAGTGCTCATCGGTGCGTTGATGGCGCGGCGAGTCTCCCGAATGGAGCGCGAGCGCGCCGGCGAACGGGCCGATGTCGAGCGCGCCCGGCAGGTCGAAGAGTCCCGGCGGGAGACCATCGGCTGGCTTTCCCACGACCTGCGGACGCCGCTCGCCGGCATCCGGGCGCTCGCCGAGTCGCTCGAGGCGGGTGTCGTGGCCGAGCCCGGGGCGGCCCATGCGCGGATCGTTCACGAGGTGGACCGGCTTGACGCCATGGTTGACGACATCGCCCAGCTCTCCCGGCTGCGCGGTCCGGGGCGCGCGGTGCCACCGACCGAGCAGGTCGCGCTCGACGACCTGGTGTCGGACGCGGTCGCCACAGTCACGCCGCTGGCTGCCGCGGCGGGGATCGAGGTCCGGGCCACCGCCCTGTCGAGTTCTGTGGTCACCGGAGACGCTCGGGATCTCACCCGTGCGGTGACCAACGTGCTGCGCAACGCCGTTCAGCACACCCCGGAAGGGCGGTCGGTGGACGTACGCACGGTGGCCGGCACGGAGATGGTCACGGTCGAGGTGGCGGACGGGTGCGGTGGTATCCCGGATGACGACATCGCGCGGGTTTTCGAGCCGGGCTTCCGTGGTGACGTCGCGCGGGCTGGCAGTGGGAGCGGCCTGGGGTTGACCATCGTCCGCGAGGTCGCGACCGCCCACGGTGGCACTGCGTCCGCGACGAATCTGCCCGCCGGTCCGGGGTGCGTGGTCTCGCTGTGTCTTCCCCGCTGTCGCTGATGCGCGGAGATGGACACCGGAGGCGACCCCTTACCGGGTCGTTTCGGTTCGGGCGTCGCACTGGGCGCGCCGCGGTCGACTGGCGTTAACTGGCCCACGTCATCCGAACCCCGATTCGAGGAGAGACCACACGATGCTTACCACCAGGGCAGCCCGAGCCGTCGTCGGCGTTGCGGTTCTGTTCGCCGTTGGCGCTTGCGGCACGAACGACGCCGACAGCGGTACCGCGGCTGGTACGACGCCCAGCGCGGCGGCCAGCCCGACCGCGTCCGTGAGCGTCACCGCATCGGCCAGCCCGACCGCGTCGGCGACGTCGAGCAGTGCCGGCGGCGCAGCAGCCACGACTACGGCCGGCGCCTACCTCACCAAGGCCGAGTACGAGGGTCAGATGGCGGCCCGCGAGGGCACCAAGGTCGTGCTGTTCTTCCATGCGCCGTGGTGCCCCAACTGCAAGGCAACGGAGAAGTCCATCGACGCCGACGGCGTGCCCGACGGGCTGACCGTGGTCAAGGTCGACTTCGACTCTGAGACCGACCTGCGCAAGGAGTACGGGATCACCCAGCAACACACCTTCGTGCAGGTCGACTCGGAGGGCACGGAGCTGGCGAAGTGGACCGGCGCCAAGAGTGGTGCTGAAATCCTCGAGAAGACCGTCTGAGGTGCTGCTCGCGCTGGCCGGTGCGGTCCTCGCTGGTGCGCTCACCACACTGGCGCCGTGTGCACTGACGCTGTTGCCCGTGGTGGTCGGCGGCTCGGTGGCCGGTGCGAGTGATAGGGCCGCCACCCGTCGGGCGCTGGTGATCACCGCGTCGCTCGGGGCGTCAGTGTTCGTGTTCACGCTGGCGCTTCGCGCGACGACGGCGCTCATCGACGTCCCACCCAGCGTGTGGCAGTGGATGAGCGGTGGCCTCCTGGTGCTGCTCGGGGTGACCCAGCTGCTGCCTGGCCTCTGGGACCGGGCCAGCATCGCCATGGGGCTGTCGAGCCGCAGTGCGCGCGGCTTGTCCGCCGCCGGCCAGCGGGGTGGCCTGGGCGGGGCGGTGCTGATCGGTGCGGCGCTCGGCCCGGTCTTCACCTCGTGCAGCCCGCTGTTCGCGTATGTGGTGGTCACCGTCCTCCCGGCGGAGTTGGGTCGCGGGCTGGCCCTGCTCACCGGGTATGTCGCTGGTCTGGTGGCGGTGTTGCTCGCGGTCGCGATCGCCGGGCAGCGGTTGGTGCGGAGGTTGCGGTGGGCCGCAGACCCGCACTCGTGGTTCCGGCGCGGTCTCGGCGTGCTGTTCGTCATCCTTGGCGTGCTGATCGCCACCGGGTTGATGCAGGACGTCGAGACCTGGGTGCTCGAGAACTCGCCGCTGGCACCGTGGGAGATCGGCGCCGACATCGGCCGCGAATAGCGTCAACTTTCCCGCCCGAACCCGAGAGGTTCACCTTCGCCGGGGAACGGTTGCCCTGCAAACCTGAGCCTCTTGGTGCGAAGCCAAGGTGGGCGCAGACTCGCCTGTCGCTCGTCTCAGGCGGCGGGCAGGATGGGGTCGTGGACGAGGTGGTGGTGGAGCGTGTGCTCCGCGCCGTGGAGCAGGTGCCGCACGGCCGGGTCGTGGCGTACGGCGACATCGCCGCGCTGGTCGGTGTGGGGCCGCGGCTGGTGGGCCGGGTGATGAGCACCTACGGGTCGAATGTCTCGTGGTGGCGGGTCACTCGGTCCAGCGGTGAACTCCCCGCCGCGCTCCTGGGCGAGGCCCGCGAGCGGTGGGCCGCGGAGGGGGTGCTGCTCGCGCCGAGTGGCCGCGGTTGCCGCATCGGCGAGTACCGGGCCGACCTCGGGCAACTCGCCGATGCCTACGAGCGGGCCACCTCCGACGTGAGGTGATCGCGGTGGTGATCGCCGATGCGGCGCGCCTCCTCGGCGTCGGTCGGGACCGTGCTTCGGCATCGGTGACCGTGTGGTGGCCGCTGGAGCCGTCGAAATCCGAGCACCCTCGGGTGACGATAGAGCCATGTCCCGCCGTCACTCATCGCTCCCCGTCCCAGACGAGTCGACCCCATGATGCTGCGACCCAGTCTCGTTGCCACAGTGGTGAGTGCTCTCGTGTCTGCGGCCGCGCTGGGGGGCTGCTCCGGGGCAGGCGACGAGACCGGTGAGGTTCCAGCCGCCGGGAGGTCATCCTCCTCCGACAGCGGGTTAGCGAACGGCTCATCCACCCCGGTGCCGCGGGCCACCGCGGTGCCGCGGCTCGCGGTCGAAACGGTTGCCCGCGGTCTGGACCATGGCTGGGACGTCGGGTTCCTGCCCGACGGGCACGCGCTGGTCACCGAGCGGCCGGGCCGCATCTCGCTGCTGTCGGGGCTTCGGGAGGGCGCTCGGCGCACCACCGTTGAGGCCGACCTCGATGACGTGTTCGTCGAGGGCGAGGGCGGCCTGATGGGCATGGTGGTGCACCCCGACTTCGCCACCTCGCGCGCGTTCACCACGTGCCAGACTTCCCAGCGCGGTGGCGAGCCGGTCGACATCCGTCTGGTCACCTGGCGGTTGTCGGATGACGCTCGGTCGGCCACACGGGTACGCACCCTGCTCTCGGGCCTGCCGATCTCCACCGGGCGGCACTCGGGGTGCCGGCCGGAGATCGCCGCGGATGGCGCGCTGCTGGTCGGCACCGGCGATGTCGCGCGTGGCGACGTGCCGCAGGACCTCACCACTCTCGGCGGTAAGGTGCTCCGTCTCGACCTCCGCACGGGGCAACCGGTGCCGGACAATCCGTACGTGGATGCCGCCAACCCGCGCCAGCGCTACGTGCTGAGTTTCGGCCACCGCAACATCCAGGGAGTGGCAGTGCAGCCGGGCACCGGTGCGGTCTACACGGCCGAGCACGGCCCCGACCGCAATGACGAGGTCAACGTCATCCGGCCGGGCGGCAACTACGGCTGGGACCCGTCCCAGGGTGGCACTGTCGGCGGCTACGACGAGAGCGTGCCGATGACCGACCGCGACCGCTTCCCCGGCGCGGTGCCGGCCGCGTGGCAGAGCGGTGACACCACCCAGGCGCTCTGCGGTGCGGAGTTCCTCGACGGTCGTCAGTGGGGCGCGCTCGACGGCGCGCTGGTGGTGACCGCGCTCAACGGCGCCAAGCTCCTCGCGCTCACCCTCGACAGCGGCGGCCGGGTCGCGGAGGTGTCGATCCCGGAAGAAACGAACGGCCCGTTCGGGCGGCTTCGGGCCGCGCGGCTGGGGCCTGATGGCGCCCTCTACGTGACCACGAGCAACGGGGATGACGACCGACTCCTTCGGGTGGCCCCAGGCGTCTGACCGCCGCCGGTGCCCCGCGGCTGGCTCCGAACTGCTGCTCCAGACCCGGATGCCTGCACCGGAGTGAGCACGACATGCCGCATATTCGCGGGCGGGTCCCGTGCAGGTCGTGCTCACTCGGCGAGCGCTGCCGAGGTCAGGTGATGGTGAGGAACACTGACGTGAACGGGCCCCAGTTGCCGCTGCTGTCGCGGGTCTGGACGTAGATCTGATGCCGCCCGGACGCCAGGCCAGCCGTCGGCACCGCGGCGCGTGCACCTTCGGAGGTGGAGTTCCAGCGGCCGTCGCGAGCGCTCATTGCTACCGCGGCACCACCGGCCCACGGCGGCGTGTCAACGAAGTACCGCGCGGAGTTCACCGCTTGGGCGGATGGGCGCCCCACTCCCGAGGCGCCATAGGCCGCGTCGTTGCCGGTGGCATCGAGGGTCACCGTGGTACCGGCCGCGACTGAGGCCGCCGAGACTGAGACTGTGGTCGTGGTCGGGCCGAGCGAGAGTTGATACGGCGCGCGGGCCGCCTTGGCCATGTACATCAGCCCGGGGCGGTTTGTCGCCCAGAACGAGTCCTGGCAGGTGAAGGCCGGCACGAATCCGCTGCAGGTGCCCGAACTCGGCCCGACCTCCATCGTCGATGACGCGATACCGCGCTCGCCGTAGAGGAAGTCGTCGGTCGAGCCGGTCACGGTGTAGAGAATCTCGCCCGGCTGGCCGACCTGGTAGCCGTTGCTGGCACTGACCCGAAAAGCCATCGAGCGCAGCCCCGCGTCGTTGGGCGATCTCGTGGTCGTGTCACCCCATGGGATGAGCACCATGTTGGCGTAGCTGTGCAACGTCGTCATGTATCCGGGTGTGGCTGCGGGCGCGGCATCCGATGCGCCAGGTCCGCGCTGGTCGGGGTAGAGGTCGTTCATGAAGGTGGTGATGGCCGAGGTCTCTGGCTCGCTCGTCGCCGCAGTGCCCCGATACGTGGCGTCGCAGGCATTCGACGAGGTGCCGGTCCCGCCCCACTTCCAGGCGAAGTTGCGGTTCAGGTCGACGCCGTGCTGATTGCTCGAGGTCGGCGGCACCAGGCACGAGCCGAGGGTGTTGTTCGCGTTCTTGCGTTGCAGGTACGGCGAGGTGGTGCCGAGTTCGGCGATCTCGCGACCGTCCGGGTTAGCCAGTGGGAGTACCCACACCTCGGTCGAGTCGACGACGGCGGTGACGTCGGGGTCGGTGCCGTAGGCCGACACGAGGTGGTCGACGAAGCGCGTGGCGACTTCGGTGGGCGTCAGTTCGCGCGCGTGGACGGTGCCGATCACCAGCAGACGCGGCTTGGTCGGGGTGCCAGTGCGGTTACAGTCACCGGCGGCCAGTTTGGTGATGCAGATCGCGACGAGGTCGTTGCCGGTCGCCAGTCCCTGAGTCTTGCGCCACGAGTCGCCGATATCAGTCGTGACCGCGAGTGTCGGGTTGGCCGACGCCACGTCGAGGAGATGCTGTACGTAGCCGTCTGCGGTGCGGTACCCGCCGTAGAACGTCGGGTCGGTGGTCGCCCGGGACAGTTCCCTGGCTGTGGCGGCCCGCTGCACTCGCTCGGTCGGCGGAGCTCGGTGGTCGATGCGGGTCCGGTACCCGAGCCGGGTGAGATCGGCGCGCACCTCGGCGTCGCCAACCACGAACAGGTCCTTACCATCGCGCGTCTCGACCAGGTCGAAACCGGCAGAGGAGAGCCGAGCAGCCGCCTTGTTCGGGTTGGTGGTGGTGACCCGGAGTACGGACACCCCGTCGTCGCGCAGAGTCGGGGACGGGGCTGAGACCGCCACCGCCGCAGTGGAGAGCAGGGTTGCGGTCACCAGGCCGGTGGCGACGGTGCGTAACGGGGTCATGTCTGCTGACGCTAAGCACCGGCTGCCGTGCCCGTTGTCGGCCGAACGAAATCAGAACCAAATTTTTACTCTGGTCTTTCCCATTCGCGACTCTGGTGCACCTCGTACTCGTCGGTATGTCGTCGTTGTTGGGTGCTCGGGATGACGCGTCAGGGGCGTCTGGGACGCTGCCGGCAGTACCGTTCCAGGCTGGCCGGATGTCGACGAGTAGCCATCGAATAGCCGTTCCGCCTGAGGTTGGCCGATCGGTAGTGCGTCCTCTCGTGAACTTGGTGGCAAGGAGCGGTAAGTTGTGCGGCATCCTCGCCCAACGCAGGGCCCCGCCGACCCGAGGATTCGCCCCATGAGTTCGTCCCTGCCCTACATCTTGATCGGAGGCGGCGTTGCCCTCCTCCTCGTCGTGTCCTGGTTGTTCGTTCGGCAAGTGCGCGGTTCCGGTGCGAGTTCGGCACCTCCGGGTCCGATCGACATGAATGAGCACGCGGAACCGCTGGGTGGGTCGGTTCCTGCGGGTGCGGGCGTGACCGAGGCCTCTGCCGCACCGGACGTCTCGACCGTGGCGCCGAAGGACCCTGCACCCACATCGTGGTGGGGTCAACCCTCTGATTCCGTCGCCGCTGACACTCGAGCGACGAATGTCCAGGGGGATGCCGCCGAGGCGTTCGTCGCCGAAGAGTCGGTTGAGCGAATCATCGAGCCGTCGGCTGCTGGCCGGATGCCGGCAGGGGCCACAGACCGTCTGCAAACTGATCGAGCGATGTCATCAGCCGAGCCCGAGATGGTGACGGCGGCGGCAGCCACGTCAGAGGAGCCGGGGCGCGAGCCTGAGCCGGCAGCCGAGTTCGAGGAGGAAACAGTGTCGACGACCGGGCCTGAGAAGAACGCGGTGTGTGCCGCCGGGGCCCCCGGAGATCCAGCGTCGCTCAACAATGAGGCGGTGTCCGGGGGCGCTGGCGATGTGGCGTCGCTGGGCGGTGTGGTGCCGGTGGTCGCTGACCCGGCGTTCGCTGCTGACGACGCTGTCCCGGCGGTGGATGATCACGCGATGTCGGCGGTCCGTCAGGCAATGTCTTCCGAACCCGGTGTGATCGCCGCCGAGACTGTGGAGGTGCCTGCGGAGGCGGGTGGCGACGTGTCGGGTTCGACTGAGCCCGAGCC
>JBOFLG010000028.1:0-5919 GCA_051657745.1 Dermatophilaceae bacterium
CGCTCCTGGTCACCGGGGTCTGGGAGAGCTTTAACCGGTGGCTTCAGACCACCCTGGTGCTCGGGTTCTCGGTGCCGTTGTGACCACCACAACCTCGCCGGCGCCATCCGTGACGGGCCCCCGGCTCGGCCCGCTCGGGTGGGCCCGCTTCGCCTGGCGGCAACTCACCAGTATGCGCACCGCGTTGGTGTTGTTGCTGCTGCTTGCCCTGGCTGCAATCCCGGGGTCAGCGTTCCCGCAGCGTCGCATCGACGCGGCCCAGAGCGCCCAGTTCATCGCCGACAACCCGACGCTCGGGCGGTGGCTCGACCGGCTCGGAATGTTCGACGTCTACAGCACCCCGTGGTTCGCGGCGATCTACCTGTTGCTGTTCATCTCGCTGGTTGGCTGTGTCATCCCCCGCGCTCGGCTGCACTGGGTCCAGGTGCGTGCCCGGCCGCCGCGCGCTCCGCGACGCCTCGACCGGCTCGCCGCGCACAGCCAGGCCGTGGTCGACGGGCCGCCGGAGGAGGTGCGTGACCGCCTCCGCTCGGTGCTGCGTGGCCGTCGCTACCGGGTGCACGCCCACGACGACACCACGCTCTCCGCAGAGAAGGGCCACCTGAAGGAAACCGGGAACCTGGTGTTTCACCTCGCCCTGCTCGGCGTGCTTGTCGGGGTGGCCTGGGGACAGCTCTTCGGGTGGCGCGCCGACGTCATCGTTCCGGACGGGCAGACGGTGGCCAACACGCTCGCGCGCTACGACACATTCAGCCCGGGTGCGTTCGTCGATGTCACCGACCGCGATCCGTGGACGCTACGGCTGGACCGATTTTCGGCCGAGTTCGAGAGCCAGACCCGCGGCCGTGGCCAGTTCGGGCAGCCCCGGGACTTCGAGGCCCGCACGACGTTCACCGATGCCTCCGGCGCGAGTCGCGAGCGCGTCATCCGGGTCAACCAGCCGCTCGAGACCGGGGACGGCACGGTGTACCTGCTCGGCAACGGGTACGCCCCCCGGATCACCGTGCGGGACGCCCAGGGCGCGGTCATCTACTCGGCGGCGACCCCGTTCCTCCCGCAGGACAACTTCTACACCTCGGTCGGGGCGGTCAAGGTGCCTGGTGCGGCACCGCGCCAGTTGGGGTTCGCCGGGTTCTTCTTGCCCACCGGCGACATCGACGACGCGCTCGGGCCGCGGTCGGTCTTTCCCGACACCCTCGACCCGCAGTTGGCGCTGACCGCGTTCGACGGAGATCTGTTCACCGACGGACGGCCGCAGTCGGTTTACTCCCTTGATACCGCGCAGATGACGCCGGTGCCGAGCCCCGACGGCGCCGACCAGTTGCGCATCCTGCTTCGCCCGGGCCAGTCCTATGCGCTGCCGGGCGGTCGCGGCTCGATCACCTTCGACGGAGTCGACCGGTTCGCCGGTTTCTCGGTGCGCACCGACCCGGGAAAGACGCTCGTCCTGGTGTCGGCGATCCTTATGCTGACCGGGCTGGTGCTGAGCCTGGTGGTGCGCCGGCGACGGGTGTTCGTGCGGGTTGGCCCTGCGGACTCCACCGGACGTACCGTGGTGTCGGTCGGCGCTCTTGCGAAGGACGACGACGAGGGGATGGCCGGCGAGGTCGCAGCCGTCCTCGCCGGACTGGAAGGACGACGATGAACCCCACCACGCTCGCGGAGCTCTCCAACACCGCCGTGTACTCGGCTGCCCTGGTGCTGACGTTCGCGATGATTGCGCACGCGCTCTATCTCGCTCGGGTGGCTCCGGAGCGGTCAGTTGCCGAGCTGCCGTCGCCGGAGGTCGTCGCCGATCGTGAGCTTGTCGCGGCATCCGGTAGCCCGGCGGTGCGGGCGGAGCCGGCATCCG
This sequence comes from Dermatophilaceae bacterium, assembly GCA_051657745.1. GTDB lineage: Bacteria > Actinomycetota > Actinomycetes > Actinomycetales > Dermatophilaceae > JBOFLG01. The sequence continues at coordinate 1,853 of JBOFLG010000028.1, forward strand.
GCGGCCCCGCTGCGGCCGACCCTGCAGCGACGGGCCTGGCGCGGACGGGTCCGGACGACGGCGCAGCGCCACCTGCCGACCCCACCGGGGGGGCGCCCGGCGCCGAGCCGCGGATAGCGCGCCAAAGCGCCGGAGTCGCACGGATGCTGACGGCGCTTGGCACTGCCCTGCTGGTCGTGGCGGTCCTCCTGCGGGCGGCCGAAGTGGGCCGCTGGCCGCTGGGCAACATGTACGAGTTCGCGCTCGTCGGTTCCATGTCGGTGCTCGTCACCTACTCCGTGTGGGCCACCCGGCGGGACCTGCGCTGGCTTGGCCTCTTCGTCGTGGGGCCCGCCCTGGTGAACCTCGGTCTGGCTATCGCGGTGTGGTATACCGACGCCAGCGAGTTGGTCCCGTCGTTGCGCTCGGTGTGGCTGGCCATCCACGTCAGCGTCGCAATCGTCGCGGTGGCGTTGTTCACCATCGGGTTCTCGCTCGGCATCCTCTACCTCGTGCAGGAGCGCCTCGAGGAGAACGGCCGCACGTCGCCGTTCATGCGCCGGATCCCCGGGGCGCGAGCTCTCGACCGGCTCACCTACAGCGTTCACGTCGTCGCCTTCCCGCTGTGGACCTTCACGGTGATCGCCGGCGCCATCTGGGCCCGCCAAGCATGGGGTGCCTACTGGAACTGGGATCCGAAGGAGGTCTGGAGTTTCGTCATCTGGGTGGTCTACGCGGCCTATCTCCACGCCCGCGCGACCACCGGGATGAGACGCAGCGCCGCGGTGTGGATCGCGCTCGCGGGGTTCGGATGCGTCATCCTCAACTTCACCGTCGTCAACATGTTCCTGGTCGGCATGCACTCGTACTCGGGGCTCTGAACCGGTGGTTCGCTACACGGTTCTGCGGATCCTGGTCTTCTTCGCCTGCCTGGCGTTGCTCTGGCTGGTCGGTCTGCGCAGCGAGGGTGACGTCGTGCTGTTGGTGGTCGGCGCGGCGTTGCTGTCGGCGGTCATCTCGTTCGTCGGGCTGAAGCGGTTCCGCGAGGAGTACTCTGCCCAGCTCGCTGACCGGTTGGAGCGCCGCGCGGGCCAGCGGCGGGAGCGTGCCGCCGCGGCACAGCGTGACAACGAGGCCGAAGATGCAGCGATCGCGCAGGACGACAGCGAATTCCGTTGAGCCGCAGCGATGGTGACAATCAGCGGCGATGGTGAGCGCCACGCTTTGGTCGATGATCGATGGTCAGACGGTGAGTGCCACGCCGAGGGCGATGAACGCCGCGTAGCCGATCTCGTAGCCCCCGGTCGCGGCGAGCACCGGCACCAGCGCTGACCCGGTGGTGCCAGCCTGGACCACTCGCAGGCCGCGCCACGCGAGCGGTAGCGCGAGGGCACCCACCCACGCGACATGCTCGATCGCACCCATCACCAGCAGCGCGGCCACCGAAGTGCCGACCAGCCCCTGGTACAGCCACCGAGTGCCGGCGTCGCCGAGACGCACCGCAAGAGTGCGCTTGCCGTGCTGTGCGTCGGTGGGAATGTCGCGAAGATTGTTGGCCACCAGGATCGCTGTGGCGATCGACCCGACACCCACCGCGGCAGCCAGCCCGAACCAGGACACCGCACGTGCCTGGGTGTACTCGGTGCCGAGGGTGGCGACCAGACCGAAGAACACGAAGACGTACACCTCGCCCAGGCCGCGGTACCCGTAGGGGTTCGAGCCGCCGGTGTACCGCCATCCTGCTACCACCGCCAGCGCCCCCACCGGGAGCATCAGCCAGGCCTGGGCCAGCGCGACCAGGGCGAGACCAGCCAGCCCGGCCGCCCCAAACGCACACACCGCGGCGAGCAGCACCTGCCGCGGGCGGGCCAACCGCTGACCGACCAGCCGCACCGGACCGACCCGGGCCTCGTCGGTGCCGCGCACCCCATCGGAGTAGTCGTTGGCATAGTTGACACCGACCTGGAGGGCGAGCGCGACGAACAGCGCGAGCAGCGCGAGCACGGCATCCGCGTCGCTGGATCGCCCAGCCGCCGCCGTGCCGATGAGGACCGGCGCGACCGCTGCCGGTAAAGTGCGCGGGCGGGCGCCCTGCACCCACTGGTCGAACGAGGCCATCGGTGCTCAGATCTGGCCGAGGAAGTCGGGGTCGTCGTCGGGGCCGCGCGGACCCCGGGGAGGTGCGAGCGGACGAGGGCGGCGTCGGGGCCGGCCGGCACACAGCCAGGCCGCCGGCCCAACCACCGGGAACAGCAAGATGAGGATCAGCCAGGCGATCTTCGGCAGGTGCTGCACGCGGGCGTCGTCGGTCTGGATGGTGTCGACCACGCAGTAGACGGTGAGCGCCAGACTGAGCAGCACGGGGACATAGCGCAGCACGCCGCCATCTTCCCACGCTCCCTAGGATGAGCGGATGCAGGTCGAGCCCCTGGCGGTCCCGCCGGGTCGCGCCGCCACCGGAATCCTCCCGCGGCTGTCCCTCGCCCTGCGGGGTGAGCGGCCGGTCGCTCCGCACGCGGCATCCGACCCAGTTCCGGCGGAGGTGGGCTCGGCGGAACCGGTGGGCCTGCCCGCTGACCTCGCGGTGGTCGTCGGGACATCCGGGAGCACCGGTCGGCCGAAGCTCGCGCTCCTCACCACAGCGGCGCTTGACGCGAGTGCCCGAGCCACGCACGCTCGCCTCGGCGGCCCGGGTCAGTGGCTGCTCGCGCTCCCGGCCCACCACATCGCCGGGCTGCAGGTGCTGGTGCGTTCGCTGCACGCCGACACCCGACCGGTGGCGCTCCCGGCCGGCCGGTTCACGGCATCCGGGTTCGCCGCCGCTGCGGCTCGCCTCGAACCGGGTCTGCGGCACTACACCGCCCTGGTGCCGACCCAGCTCGCGCGGCTTGTTGATGACGCTGACGGGGTGCGGGCGCTCGGTGCGTTCGACGCGGTCCTCGTCGGCGGCGCCGCAATGCCGTTCTGGTTGAGCCGCCGCGCGCTCGCGGCCGGGGTCGCCGTGGTGCCGACGTACGGGTCGAGCGAGACCGCCGGCGGGTGCGTGTACGCGGGCCGGCCGCTGGACGGAGCCCGGCATGCGCTCGACCCGGACGGCCGGGTGCGGCTCGGCGGCGCGACGATCGCGCATGGCTACCTCGGCCGGCCCGCGCTGACCACGGAGGCATTTAGTGCCGACGCCGACGGCACCCGGTGGTTCCGGACCGACGACGTCGGCCGGGTCGACGCTGCCGGCGTGCTGCACATCGACGGCAGGGTGGACGACGTCATCGTCACCGGGGGTCTCAAGGTCGCACCGCGAGTGGTCGAGGATGCCGTGGCGATGGCGGTTCCCGAGGTCCGCGAGGTGCTCGCCGTGGGAGTCCCCGACGCCGAGTGGGGCCAGGTCGTGGGGGTGCTGGTCGTGCTCGACCCGGATGCCGCTAACGGCGGGCCGGGGCGGCTCGCCGGTGCCGAGATTCGGGCGCGGTTGCGGGGGTCAGTGCCGGCCCACGTCCTGCCCCGTCGGGTTCGGACGGTGGCGGCCTTTCCGGTGCGCGGGCCGGGCAAGCCGGACCGGACGGCGGCGGCTGTCCTCCTCGCCGGCGGACCGGACACCACCGACAGTGTCTGATAGATCTGTAGGCATGAATCGCACGACGATTGCTATCAAGGCCGAGACGTGCACGCGGATCACGGCGGGCGCGGACAGCGAGTCGATGACGATCGACGCGTTCCTGCAGGCACTCCTCGACGAGTACGAGCAGGGCCGGTTCTGGGCGTCGTTCCGCGACCTGACTCCCGAGTCCTACACCGCCGCCGTGATCAGCGACGGAGATGCTCTCGACGAGGGCTACGCCATCGAGGACCGGGTGGTCGCCATCCATGAACGCTGCTGACGTCGACCGAGAGGGGCACGACGTGACGGCCGTGGTCCAGGTCATCGCCACGCTGATCGGTGGGTGAGCGACAGGCCCCAGCGCCGCCGTGGGTCAGAAGGACCAGGGGAAGGTCCGTACCGCGGGGCCATCGCGCTCCCGCCCGTGACCGCGCCCTCGGGCCGCAGTTGGCCGACGACGGCCAGCGCCATACCGACATGTCGTCGCAGC
>JBOFLG010000029.1:0-32433 GCA_051657745.1 Dermatophilaceae bacterium
CCGCTGAACAGCAGCGCCGAGAGGGCCTGGGTCTGCCAGATGTCGAGACCGCTCGCCACCGACAACGCTCCGAACGAGAGCCCGTACGCGCCAGTGGCGGCACCGACTGACAGGGACTGGCGGGTGACCTCGCGGCGGCGGACCGGGTCGGCCTGGTCCGCCGGTGGCGCGGTCTGGTCGTGGGGTGCGGGCGCTCGGTCGTGGTGACTGGCTGCGCCGTCGTCGGGTCCGCACTGATCGGCAGGACTCGGGCCGCGACTCACGGCGGCGGGTCGATGATCCGGGCGGTGAGCCGCACCTCGCGCACCGTGGCGCCGTCCGCCGCCACGACTCGGTCGCGGTAGGCGGCATCCGGGGCCAGGCCCGAGGAGCCGAGGAAGGCGCGGCCGGTCTCGTCGTCGGTGGGCAGCCAGGCGGCCACCACCTCGGCACCCGCCTCGCGCAGCACGTCGACCGCGGCATTGAGCAGCCGTGACCCGTGGCCCTGGCGGCGGGCGTCGGGATGGACCGCGAGCAGGGTCACCTCGCCCTGGGTGGGCCCGGCGTCGGGGTCCTGCGACGGCCCGACCGCGACCGCGCCCACCACCTGGTGGCCCGCGCACGCCACGAGGAGGCGGTGCACCCCGGCCGGGGGAGCGGCCAGGCTGTCCCGCCACACTCGGGCGAACGCCTCCGGCTGGAAGGCGGCGAGTACGTCATCCGGGACCCGGCCGGCATACGCATCCCGGAACACCACCGCCTGCACCAGCCCGACCGCGGGGGCGTCGCTCGGCCGCGCGGTGCGCACGCTGGCGTCGGCTGCCGGGCCGGGAGCGTGGTCATGGGAGTGGTCGTCGGAGTGGTCGTGGGCGGGCACGGTCGCGACCATACCGAGCCGGCGGGACGCGGGCCGGCAGGGAGCCGGGTCGGTGGGCGCGGATGCCGGCTCGCCGAGCGCCGTCGGTGAACCTGCGCCGGTGCTCTGTCGAAGGTGGGGTGCCTGCGCCGGGCGGGCGGGCCGCCACGCACCTACAGTCAGCGCCATGCCCCTGCCGCTCCACGTGGTGCCAGTGCCGGGGCATGGCGCCGAGGACGTCCTCGTCGGCGCCGACGGCCGGGTCTGGACCGGCACGGTGGACGGCGCGATCCATGTATACGACCCGGCGTCCGACGCCGTTCGCACGGTCGCCGCGACCGGCGGGCGCCCACTGGGTCTGGAGTGGCTCCCCGATGGTCGCCTGCTGATCTGCGACGCGCACCGCGGGCTGCTGGCTCTGGACCTGACCACCACCGCGATCGAGACCCTTGCCAGCGAGGACGACGGGGTGCCGTTTCTGGTCACCAACAACGCGGCGGTGCAGGCTGACGGCACGATCTGGTTCAGCGACGCCAGCCGGGTATGGGGTGTCGAGGACTGGCAGAGCGACCTCATCCAGCACACCTGTACCGGCCGGCTGCTGCGCCGCAGCACCGACGGCGCGGTCGAGCCGGTGCTTGACGGTCTTGCCTTCGCCAACGGCGTCGCCCTTACCAGCGGTGAGGATGCCGTACTCGTCGCCGAGACCGGTGCCTGCCGGATCCGCCGACTCGCGCTCATCGGTGGCCGGCTCGGCCCGGCCACCATGTGGGTCGACGACCTTCCCGGGCACCCGGACAACATCTCGCGGGGGTCCGACGGCCTGATCTGGGTGACCATCAGCGCCCCTGCCGACGCCGCGCTCCGGGTGCTCCGGAGCAGCCCCCGAGCGGTGCGCACACTGGCTCGCCGGCTCCCTCAATGGATGACGCCCGCCCCGCCTCGTACGGCCCGGGTGCTCGCCCTGGATGACGAGGCGCGGGTGGTCCATGACCTCGACTTCGACGCCACGCACTGGCACGTCGCGACGGGTGTGCGGGAGCATCACGGCCGGGTCTGGCTCGGCAGTCTGCTCGAGTCCGCGATCGCCGTCGGCGACGTGCCGCGACACTGAGCGAGCCGACGCTCCGCAGAATCTGTGCCCCCACCGAGTCCGTACCCACACGAAACCGGTGTCATCGCACCGGTTTCGTGCCGTCGCCGGGCCCCGAGCCCGCCCGCGGCCCTACGCGCTCGTAGGTTACCCAGGCGAGCCCGTCGCGCGGCTCGCGCGCAGTCTCGTGCCAGGTCGCCGGGTCGATCTCGGGGAACCGCACATCTCCGTCCGGCTGCAGGTCGACCTCGGTGATGAGCAGACGGTGCGCGACCGGCATGGCCTCCGCGTACACCTCGCCACCCCCGGCGACGAACACCTCGTCAGCCGGCTCGGCCAGCGTGAGCGCGTCGGTGAGCGAGTGCGCGGTCTCGACGCCGCAGTGGCTCCAGGTGGGCTGCCGGGTGATCACGATGCAGCGCCGCCCGGGCAGCACCCGCCCGATCGAGTCGAACGTGCGCCGCCCCATCACGAGCGGGTGACCCATCGTCATCCGCTTGAAGTAGGCGAAGTCCTCGGGAAGGTGCCACGGCATCGCGTCGCCGGCGCCGATGACTCTGTTGCGGGCGACTGCGGCGATCAGGGTGATCCGCGTCATCGAGGAACAGCCCTGTCTCACACCGCGATCGGGGCCGAGATCGACGGGTGGCTCTGGTAGTCGACCAGCTCGATGTCGGTGAGGTCGTACTCATCGAGCGACCCGCGCCGGGCCAACTGCAGGGTCGGGAGCGGCAGCGGTACGCGGGTGAGCTGCAGCCGGGCCTGCTCGAGGTGGTTCGAGTAGAGGTGCGCGTCGCCGAGGGTGTGCACGAAGTGCCCCGGCCGGAGGTCGCACTGCTGGGCCACCATCGTGGTGAGCAGCGCATACGAGGCGATGTTGAACGGCACGCCGAGGAAGATGTCGGCACTGCGCTGGTACAGCTGGCAGTCGAGGTACGCCGGGCCGGCGTCATCTGCGGGCCGGACGTAGAACTGGAACAGCGCATGGCACGGCGGGAGCGCCATCTCGTCGACGTCGGCGACGTTCCACGCCGAGACGACGTGCCGGCGGCTGTCCGGGTTGGTGCGGATCGCCTCGACCACCCGGGCGATCTGGTCGACCTGCCGCCCGTCGGGGGTCGGCCAGGAACGCCACTGGTGTCCGTAGACCGGGCCGAGGTCGCCGTTCTCGTCGGCCCAGTCGTCCCAGATCGACACGCCACGCTCTTGGAGCCAGCGCACGTTGGTGTCGCCGCGCAGGAACCACAGCAGCTCACCGATGATCGAGCGCAGGTGCAGCCGCTTCGTGGTGAGTACGGGGAAGCCGTCGGTGAGGTCGAAGCGCATCTGGTAGCCGAACACGCTCCGCGTCCCGGTGCCGGTGCGGTCGGACTTCTCGACCCCGGTGGTCAGCACGTGGTCGAGCAGGTCGAGGTACTGGCGCACTGGCCCAGCGTACGGCCGACCCGCCAGTCCACCGCCGGCCACCCACCCCATGGCCGGCCACCCCGCGGCACAGCACGATGCGCCGGCCACCCACCCCATGGCCTCCTCACCCACCCCCACGGCACGGTGCGACGAGCGGTGCGGGCCGACGGTGGGTGAGGAGGCCCATTCTGGGCCACTACGCTGACCCGATGACGTCTTCTCCCTTTGGCCGGGTGCTCACCGCGATGGTGACCCCGATGGCGGACAGCGGCGCGATCGATGACACCGGCGCCGAGTCCGTCGTCGACCACCTGCTCGGCTCCGGTCATGACGGCATCGTCGTCAACGGCACCACCGGTGAGGCGCCTACCCTGACCGACGACGAGAGCATCGAGATGGTGCGCCTGGTCGCGAAGCGGGTCGCTGGCCGGGCCCGGCTGGTGGCCGGGGTTGGTTCCAATGACACCCGGCACGCCGTCGAGATGGCCGGCCGGGCGGCGGATGCCGGCGCGGACGCCTTGCTGCTCGTCTCGCCGTACTACAACAAGCCCACCCAGGCCGGTCTGATCGCGCACACCCGAGCCGTGGCCGACGCCACCGACCTGCCGGTGATGCTCTACGACATCCCGCACCGCACCGGCATCCCGTTCACCACCGAGACGCTGGTGACGCTCGCCGAACACCCGACTATCCGCGCGGTCAAGGACGCCAAAGGCGACCTGTGGGCGAGCACCCGGGTGATGGCCGAGACCGACCTGTTGTGGTTCTCCGGCGACGATGCGATGAACCTTCCGTTGCTCGCGCTCGGCGCGACCGGCGTGGTGAGTGTGGTCGGTCATGTCGCCGGACGCGAGTACGCGGCCATGGTGCAGGCCGTGGATGCCGGTGACCTCGCCGAGGCGCGCCGGCTGCATACCCTGCTGGTCCCGGTGGTCGATGCGGTGATGAACACCTCGCAGGGCGCGATCATGGCCAAGGCCGCGCTTGCTGAGCTCGGTGTCATCGGGTCGGCCGCGGTGCGGCTCCCACTTGTCGAGAGCCCACCGGAGCACCTCGAGAAACTGCGCGCCGCACTCGCCACGCTCGCGGCCGTGCACGTCCGATGAGCCTGCACCACCCTGAGCTCACCCCGCCCGGGCCGCTCGCTGCGGGAGCGCTGCGGGTGATACCGCTCGGCGGGCTCGGCGAGGTGGGCCGCAATATGGCGGTCATCGAGCACGCCGGCCAGTTGCTGGTGATCGACTGCGGCGTGCTGTTCCCCGACGACCACCACCCCGGCATCGACCTGATTCTGCCCGACATGGCGCCGATCGCCGACCGGCTCGACGACATCCAGGCCATCGTGCTGACCCATGGGCACGAGGACCACATCGGCGGGGTTCCGTACCTGCTGCGGATGAAGCCGGACATCCCGCTGGTGGGCTCGACGTTGACCCTGGCACTGGTCGAGGCCAAGCTCAAGGAGCACCGCATCACGCCCTACACGCTCGGGGTGCGCGAGGGCGACCGCGAAAAGCTCGGAGTGTTCGACTGCGAGTTCGTCGCGGTCAACCACTCCATCCCGGACGCGCTCGCGGTCTGCGTGCGCACTCCCGGCGGCACGTTGCTGCACACCGGCGACTTCAAGATGGACCAGCTGCCGCTCGACGGCCGGCTCACCGACCTGCGCGCGTTCGCGCGGTTGGGGGAGGAAGGGGTGGACCTCTTCCTCACCGACTCCACCAATGCCGAGGTGCCGGGCTTCACCACCACCGAGCGCGAGATCGCTCCGGCCATCGACAAGGTCTTCCGCGACGCCCGCCGGCGGATCATCGTCGCGTGCTTCTCCTCGCATATCCACCGGGTGCAGCAGGTGCTCGACGCCGCCGAGAAGGCCGGCCGCAAGGTTGCGATGATCGGCCGGTCGATGGTGCGCAACATGGGCATCGCCGCCGAGCTCGGCTACCTGCATGTGCCCGACAAGGTCTTGGTCGACGTCAAGGAGCTCGACCGGCTGCCGGATTCGCGAGTCGTGCTCATCTGCACCGGGTCCCAGGGGGAGCCGATGGCGGCGCTGTCGCGGATGGCGAACCGCGACCACCGCATCGAGGTGGGCGACGGCGACACGGTGCTGATGGCGTCATCCCTGATCCCCGGCAACGAGAACGCGGTGTACCGGGTGATCAACGGGTTGATGCGGCTCGGCGCGAATGTCGTGCACAAAGGCAACGCGCGGGTGCACGTATCGGGCCATGCCAGTGCCGGTGAGTTGCTCTACTGCTACAACATCGTGCGGCCCCGCAACGTCATGCCGGTGCACGGCGAGTGGCGGCACCTCGTGGCCAACGCCGAGCTGGCCGTGGCCACCGGGGTGCCGCGACGCAACGTGGTCGTCGTCGAGGACGGCGTCGTCGTCGACCTGGTCGACGGCGTGGCCCGGGTGGCCGGTGCGGTGCCGTGCGGGTACGTCTACGTGGACGGCTCGTCAGTCGGTGAGGCCGACGAGGCGCTGCTCAAGGACCGCGCCATCCTGCGTGACGAGGGCTTCATCTCGGTGACCGTCGTGGTCGACTCGATGACCGGCAAGGTGATCGCGGGCCCCGAGATCACCGCGCGCGGCTTCGTCGAGGACGAGGCCGTGTTCGACGAGATCATTCCGCACGTGACGCAGGCGCTGGATGCCGCCACCTCCACCGGCAACACCGACCCGTACCAGCTCCAGCAGGTCGTGCGCCGCACGGTCGGCGGGTGGGTCGGCCGCAAGATCCGGCGCCGCCCGATGATCATCCCCGTCGTCGTCGAGGCCTGACCGGTCCGCGCGGCCGCCGCGCGACCGCATCCCGGCCGCCACGACGGCGAAGATGAAGAAGCCCTCATGTGGTTTTCACCGCTGACTCATCGCGGTCCGCCACGATCCTGGTGTGTTGATCCGCCGCCTCCTCGTCCTCGGTGCAATTCTCGCAATCCCGGTGGGGCTCGCAGTGGGTGGCCAGATACTCACCGCCGGCACTGATGCCCCCGCGGTATCGACTTCCCACCTGATCGTCGAGGTCCGGCCTACGTCCACCTCCACGTCTGCCCCGGCTTCGACCGGACGTACGCTGCTGCCCGCGCCGCTGCGCACGGTCGTCCCGGGGGCCACGCCGGCGTCGGCCCCCGTGCCGACGCCGCGTCCGGCACCACGCCTCACGCTGCCGCCGGCGCCCGGGTCGGCCCCACCGCTGGTCGTCCGGTCGACGCCAGCACCCGAGCCGCCTCCGGCCGCGCCGCCCGTGGAAGAGCCGGCGCCCCTCGTGGGGGATGACGCAGACACCGGAGATAGCGATGACTGACCCCCACGCCCAGGTGCGACGCGGCTCGCGGGTGCCGGCCCGATGGCGGGTTGTCGCGTGGTTGGTCCTGGTGACGGCACTGACAATCCTGGTGGTCGGCCTGGTGGTGCGCAGTGCGCTGCACAGCCACGTCGACCGCATGGCGAACGCCGAGGTCGCCCAGGAGGTCGATGAGTTTCGGATCTTCGCTCAGGCGGCATCCGACCCGGAGAGCGGCCAGCTGTACGCGTCCACCAGTGACCTGCTGCGGACCTTCCTTGCCGGCCAATACCCCGGCGATGAGGAGATGCTGCTCGGGTTCACCGGAGGGGATGAGCAACGCGTCCTCCAGCTCGATCGTGCCGGCGACATCGACGACGCGGCGCCATATCCGGGATTCGCCGCGGACACCACGCTGGTCGGTGTGATTCGCGACCCGGGGGCGGTCTCCGGGGTGGCACAGACCCGGGTCGGCGAGATGCGCTGGGCCCGGGTCGAGGTCGACGGCGACGTGGCATCGGACCCCGGAGCCGCACTCGTCATCGCCTCCTTCACCGATGACCGCCACGAACGAGCGGATGACGTGGTGCGCATGCTCGCCTGGGTCGGCGCGGTCTGTCTCGTGCTCACCGCCGGCATCGCCTGGCTGGTCGCTGGTCAGATCCTCCGGCCGGTGGCACAGGTTCGGCGGGTCGCGGAGCGGATCACCGAGAACGACCTGACTCGGAGAGTGCCGGTGGAAGGCCGCGACGACGTCGCCGCGCTGGCGACGACATTCAACTCGATGCTGGATCGGATCGAGGCCGCCTACCGCACCCAACGCCAGTTCGTCGACGACGCCGGCCATGAGCTACGCACCCCGATCGCCGTGATCCGCGGACACCTGGAACTGGTCGGGGACGACCCACGGGAGCGGGTGGAGACCATTCGACTGGTCCAGGATGAGCTCGACCGGATGGGTCGCATGGTGTCGGACCTGCTGTTACTCGCCAAGGCCGAGCAACCGGACTTCGTTCAGCGGACTCGGACCGACCTCGCTGACTTCACCATGGATCTCGACGCCAAGGTGCATGCGCTCGGCGACCGCCGCTGGGTGCTGGAGCACGTCGCCGACGGGACCGCACCTCTGGACCCGCAGCGGGTGACCCAGGCCGTGCTGCAGCTGGCTGACAACGCGATCCAGCACACCGAGAGCGGCGACGTCATCCGGGTCGGGTCGCGGGTCGTTGACGGAGTCGTGAGGTGGTGGGTAGCGGACTGCGGTCCTGGGGTGGCCGCCGAGGATGCCGAGGTGATTTTCGGACGGTTCGCCCACGGCCACCGCGACCAGCGCAACCCGGGCGGTCGGGAGGGCGCGGGGCTGGGATTGTCGATCGTGCGGGCCATCGCGGACGCCCACGGTGGCAGCGTATGGGTCGCTTCCCGGCTGGGCGAGGGAGCGACGTTCGGCATCGACCTGCCCGGCGCGGTGCCGGCCACGCCGTGTGGCGATGGTGATGGTGACACGGCAGCCGGTGTCGACGGCGCCGGTATCGACGTGGCCGAGGCCGCGGTGGTCGCGGCAGATGACGAGCCGATCATCGCGACCGTCGAGGTTCCGATGTCGACTCGAGGTCGGCGATGAGCCGCATCCTCGTGGTCGAAGACTCGTCGCGGATTGCCACGTTCGTCGAGAAGGGCCTGCGGTCGGCCGGCTATGTGACAGTTCGGGCCGACGACGGCGAGACCGGGCTGATGCTCGCCCGCACCGGTGACTTCGACCTCGTGGTTCTGGATGTCGGGTTGCCCCGGCTCGACGGGTTCACCGTGCTGCACCGGTTGCGCGACGAGGGGGTCACCACGCCCGTCATCCTGCTGACCGCTCGGGATTCCGCGCAGGACTGCGTCGCCGGCTTGGAGGGCGGAGCCGACGACTACGTCACCAAGCCGTTCCATTTCGCCGAGTTCCTTGCCCGAGTGCGGTTGCGGCTGCGTGATGACCCGCCACCCCAGGCCGGCGGGGTGCTGCGTGAGGGTGACCTCGCCCTCGACCTGCGCTCCCGCCGGGCCGACTCGGGTGGGCGCACCGTCGACCTCACGGCCCGCGAGTTCGCCCTCCTCGAGACATTCATGCGACACCGCGGTCAGGTGCTCTCCCGTGAGCAGCTGCTCGGTCAGGTCTGGGGGTACGACCATGACCCGGGCTCGAATGTCGTGGACGTCTACGTGCGCGCGCTGCGCAACAAGGTCGGCGCCCAGCGGATCGAGACCGTGCGGGGGATGGGGTACCGGCTGTTATGACAGCGCAAAAGTGGCCGTCTTCATCGGACGGGTCCGGCGAGGTCCTCTATGTCTCCCAGCCTCGCGGAGGGGCCCCCGAGTCGGCGGGACGGCGGCTCCGTCGGCGAGGGTCGTGGCGGATGACGGTCGGCGGGCTTGCGCTCGTCGCTGTCCTCGGTCTCGTCTGGCGCGCCAGCACGACCTCCACCGGACTCTCCTCGGACGGTGGCACCACCGTGGCCGTCTTCGCCGTCGCCGTCTGGGCGTGGGTGTTCACCCGGGTCAACGACACCTATGTTGCCCTCGGCGCTGCGACCGCCCTGGTGCTCAGCGATGCGGTCGAGACGTCGGTCTTGTTCGACTCGCTGGGGGACGAGACGGTCTGGTTGCTGTTGGCCGCGTTCGTCATCGCCGCAGCTGTCGGCTCCACCGGGCTCGCCACCAGAGCTGCGGCGTGGGTGGTGACCGCGGCGCGAACGCCGCGCCAGCTCGTGCACCTCACGACGGTCGCCCTCGTGGTCACCGCGTTCGCGGTGCCATCGACATCCGGCCGGGCTGCCCTGACAATGCCGGTGTTCCTCGCTCTCGCGGCCGTGCTCCACGACCAGGAACGGCTGGTGCGCGCCCTGGCACTGCTTTTCCCGACCGTCATCCTGCTGTCCGCGGTCGCGTCGATGCTTGGCGCTGGCGCACATCTGGTCACCAGCCAGGTCGTCGCGAGCGCGACGGGCAACGGGTTCAGTTTCGTGGAGTGGATGCTCCTCGGGCTGCCTCTCGCACTGGCCTCCAGCCATGTGGCGGCCGAACTGGTGCTTGGGCTGATGACCGGTCGCGAGGACCGGCGCCGGCGGTTGCGGGTCGAGATGGTGGACGTGGCTGCGCACTCGGAGACCCCCGTGGTTGGCCCGCTGACCGTCCAGGAGGGCCGGGCGATTGCCGTGCTCGTCGTCGTCGTCGTGCTGTGGTGTACCGAGCCTCTCCACGGGATCCACCCGGCGATCACTGCGCTGGTTGGAGCCCTCGTCATCACCTCACCGCGCTACGGGTCGATCTCGCTGTCGGGCGCCCTCGCCAAGGCACCCTGGTCGCTCCTGCTCTTCATGGCGGCCACCCTGGCTCTCGCCGAGGCCCTGGTGACCACCGGCGCGGCACGGTGGCTCGCTGGCGGGGTCGTGAGGTTCCTGCCGACCGGTGGCGGGGCCGCCCTGGTGTTCGTCGTCGGGGTGGTGCTGGTCTCGGTCGCGGCGCACCTCGTCGTGCAGTCGCGGTCGGCGCGCTCGGCGGTGCTCGTCCCGATCGTGGTGGCGCTCGCACCGGGCATTGGCGTGGACCCGGCGGCGGCGGCCTTTGCCTCGACCGCTGCTGCTGGCTTCTGCCACACGATGCCCTCCTCGGCCAAGCCCGTCGCGCTGTTCGCCGACCTCGACGGGGTGCCTGGCTACGCCCCCCGTGACCTGTTGCGACTCTCCGTATTGCTCGCGCCGGCGATTGCTGCCCTGGTGCTGCTCGCCGCGCACACCATCTGGCCGGTACTCGGCCTTCCGTTGTATGTGCCCTGACCCAGGAGGATCCACATGACTATGTCAATACCGCATCGAGTTCTGGTCGCCCCCAGCGGCTTCAAGGAGTGCCTTGACGCGTCTCGGGTGGCCGATGCGATTGCCGCCGGGGTCCGCCGGGTCCTGCCCGGCGCACACGTCGATGCCGTTCCGATCGCCGACGGCGGTGAGGGCACCGCAGTGACCCTGGCCCTCGCCACCGGTGGTGAGCTGGTCGAGTGCGATGTGACCGGGCCGGTCGGCGAACCGGTACGAGCGGTCTGGGCTCGCCTCGGTGGTGCCGCGCGCGGTACAGCAGTCGTCGAGATGGCAGCCGCCGCCGGGTTGGGTCTCGTGCCGCGCGACCGCCGCGACCCGGGCTCGACCACCACGCGCGGCGTCGGCGAACTCATCGCCGCTGCCCTCGACGGCGGGGCCGAGCGGGTGCTCATCGGGTGCGGCGACTCCGGCACCAGCGACGGCGGAGCCGGCGCGCTGATCGGTCTCGGCGCACGCGTCCTCGACGAGGATGGAGCCGAACTGCCCCGCGGTGGCGCCGCGCTGGTCCGGGCACGGCAGTTGGACCTGTCGGGGCTGCATCCGCGCGTCGCCGACGTCGATATCGCCGTAGCCTGCAACCCGCACAACGTCCTCTGCGGACCGCGCGGGGTCGCCCGGGTGTTCGGCCCGCAGAAGGGCGCGAGTCCTGAGCAGGTCGAGCAGCTTGCCGCCGCCCTTGATGCGTGGGCGGGCGTTCTTGAGCGGGACGGTCGGGCCCCCGCGGGAACTGACCTGCGAACCGGCCTCGGCACCGGCGCCTCCGGAGGGCTCGGGGCTGGGCTCGCTGCCGTCGGCGCACGCCTGGTCCCGCGGTTCGATGCACTGCTCGACTCAGGTCTCGCCGGAGTGGACCTCGACGGGCTGCTCGCTCGTGCGGACCTGGTGATCACTGCCGAGGGCGCGGTCGATGCCCAGACGTCGCGGGGAAAGGTGCCCGCCGAGGTGGCCCGTCGTGCTCAGCGTGCCGGGGTTCCGGTGATTGCCCTCGCCGGGACCATCGGAGCGGGAGCCGAGGACGTCTACGACGTCGGGATCGGTGCGGTGGCCTCGATCATCGCCCTGCCGATGGACCTCCGTGATGCGGTCGAGCAGGCGGAGCGTCTCCTCGTCGATGCGACCGAGCGAACGATGCGGTTGGTGCTCTTGGGCGCTGCGGTGGCCTCCCGCTGAGCCGCCCACGGATGGCCGACTCTGGCTGCTGGGGAGTCCTGGCAGCGCGGTGGTGCCTGGCCTCCACAGTGCCGCTGCCGGGCGGCTGGCTGTCATCCATCCGTCGGGAAACCGTTGTCGTTCAGCCGTAGACGGTGACCACGCCGCTGCCGCGCCGGGCGGCCCTGGTGATGCCGTCGAGCACGTCCCAGAGGTCCTCCTCGGCCGGCCCGGGTAGAGCGAAGTACCGAGGCCGCGCTGGCGACGTCGGACGGCATCCGGCGCCGGTGGACAACTCCGCCGGTCCGGTGATCGAGGTGCGAGCGGAGGCCGGGGTGGGCGCAGCGTCGCGCCGGCGCAGATCGGTTCGGGACTCCCCGCGTGTGACACGTGTGATCCATGGGGCGGTCGCGTAGCCTGCGCCCATGGCGACACGCACGTCCACCACCGCGCGGGGCCGCGGGTCGTCCACCCGGCCCGCCAATCGGCGGGGCGCGAGCACCACGAAGCGGCGCCCGAGCGGCGCCAAAGGCGGCGGTCTGCCGTTGCCACTGCGCGCTGCCCAGTCGACCTGGATGGGTCTGGCGCACGCCACCGGCGCGGTGGCGCGCAAGGTCGGCGATGCCGGTCGCGACCTCCAGCCCGAGCACCGCCGTGACGGGCTCGGGCTGCTGCTCGTCGCGCTCGCCGTGGTGGTCGCCGCGCGGGAGTGGTGGGGGATGCCGGGCGCCGTCGGGGTGGTCGTCCACGCCGTTGTCGCAGGCACGTTCGGCACCGTTGCCTACGCCGTCCCGATCGCGCTGCTGGTTGCCGGGGTGCGGGTCTGGCGGGCGCCCCGCGAGGAGGCCGAAGGTTCACGCATGGTGGTCGGCACCGCCGCCCTGGCGTTCTCGGCCTGCGGGCTGGTGCACGTCTCTGCCGGCATCCCGGTGCCGCCGGACGGCGCGAACGGCATGCGCGCGGCGGGCGGCATCATCGGGTTCCTCGCGTCGAGCCCGCTCGAGGCAGCCGTATCGGTCTGGGGCACAGTGCCATTGCTCGTCATGCTCGGGGTGTACGGCTTCCTCGTGCTCACCGCCACACCGCTGCACCAGGTGCCGCAGCGGGTTCGCGCGGCGGCGGCTGCGCTATCCGGGCGCCCCACCGGCGACCTGGCGGATGATCCGGCGCCGGCCGAGCCCCCGGCCCGTGCTCGGCGCCGGAAGCGGCCCGCCGACGCCGCCGACAGTTCGACGTCGGGCGGCCCGGCCGTCGTCACCGATAGCGAAGCGTTCGAGCAGGCTGCTGTGGTCGACCCCCGCACCGGGCGCACGCTGCGCCCTGGCCAGAAGCGACCGGCCGGAGGTTCCGGCGCCGACGGGTCGGGGACGCCGTCCAGCCAGGCCGGGGCGCGCGCGTCCACCGCTGCGGCGGGCCGGGTCCGCGACGGTGCGGGCGCTGAGGTGAAGGCTGCGCTCGAACCACCTCCCACCGCGCCACTGCCGCAGCGGGTGGAGCAGCTCTCGCTTGCCGGGGACGTCACCTACACCCTTCCGGATGCCGCGGTGCTCGAGCCGGGCAGCCCGCACCGGAGCCGGAGCGCCGCGAACGACCGGGTGGTGGAGGCGCTCACCGGGGTGCTCGACCAGTTCGAGATCGACGCCCAGGTCACCGGGTTCACCCGCGGCCCCACGGTGACCCGCTACGAGGTCGAGCTCGGCCCCGGCATCAAGGTCGAGCGGGTCACCGCGCTGAGTAAGAACATCGCCTACGCCGTGGCCAGCGCCGACGTGCGCATCCTGTCGCCGATCCCGGGCAAGTCGGCGATCGGCATCGAGATCCCCAACACCGACCGCGAGAAGGTCAGCCTCGGCGATGTGTTGCGCAGCCAGGTCGCTCGCGGCACCGCCCACCCGATGGTCATGGGCGTCGGCAAGGACGTCGAGGGTGGCTACGTCATCGCCAATCTCGCGAAAATGCCGCACCTGTTGGTGGCGGGGGCCACCGGCTCGGGTAAGTCGAGTTTCGTCAACTCGATGATCACCTCGGTGCTGATGCGGTCCACCCCGGACGAGGTGCGGATGGTGCTCGTCGACCCCAAGCGGGTCGAACTCACCGCCTACGAGGGCATCCCGCACCTGATCACCCCGATCATCACGAACCCGAAGAAGGCCGCCGAGGCGCTGCAGTGGGTGGTGCGCGAGATGGACACCCGCTATGACGACCTCGCCGCGTTCGGGTACAAACACGTCGACGACTTCAACAAGGCGGTTCGTGCGGGTGCAGTGACACCACTGCCTGGGTCACAGCGGGTCATCGCCCCCTACCCGTATCTGCTCGTCGTCGTCGATGAGCTCGCCGACCTGATGATGGTGGCGCCGCGCGACGTCGAGGAGTCGGTCGTGCGGATCACCCAGCTGGCGCGCGCGGCCGGCATCCATCTGGTGCTCGCCACCCAGCGGCCGTCGGTCGACGTGGTCACCGGGCTGATCAAGGCCAACGTCCCGTCGCGGATGGCGTTCGCGACCTCGTCACTCGCCGACAGCCGGGTCGTGCTCGACCAGCCGGGCGCCGAGAAGCTCATCGGGCAGGGCGACGCGCTGTTCCTGCCGATGGGCACGAGCAAGCCGATGCGGGTCCAGGGTGCCTGGGTCACCGAGTCCGAGGTCGCGGCCGTGGTCGCCCACGTCACCGAGCAATTGACCCCGACCTACCGCGACGACGTCGCGGTGGCCCCGGCGAAGAAGCAGGTCGATGAGGACATCGGCGACGACCTCGACCTGCTGCTCCAGGCGACCGAACTGGTCGTCACCACCCAGTTCGGGTCGACCTCGATGCTGCAACGCAAGTTGCGGGTCGGCTTCGCGAAGGCTGGCCGGCTGATGGACCTGCTGGAGTCGCGCGGCGTGGTGGGCCCGTCCGAGGGGTCGAAAGCGCGGGATGTGCTGGTCCGGCCGGACGATCTGCCGACCACTCTGGCACTGCTCCGCGGCGAGGAAGTCCCTGACGACGCGCCGGATGACGCCACCGTGGCGCCCCCGGCCGAGCCGCGCCCATCGGTCACCGACCCGGTCGAGGTGCCGGTACGGCACTACGGCACCGACGCGGTGGCCGATGACGCCAGCCGCCACGCGGCAGCGGCCGGCCCCGACGATGATCCGGGCGAGGACGCCTGGGAGCTCACTGGCCGACAGTGAGCCGGTAGCGCACCCGGTAGCGCAGCTGGCCGGGCGTCGGGTGGCGCAGGTAGCCGGCCGTCCGGCGGCGCGACTGGCCGGCCGTCCGGTGGTGGGTCCGGCGGCGGGGTCGGCTCCTACAGTTGCGCCATGACCAGCGTGTGGGAAGACCTGCGAGAGCGGCCGTCTCGGTCGGCACGGTGGCGGGCGATGGTGCGGCGTCAGCCGTCGGCCGTCCTGCTGTTCGTGCAGATCGTGCTGATTCTCGCGTTGCCGTTCCTCGAGGGCGCCCGGTGGGGCCGGGCCGTCATCATCCTGCTCAGCGTCGCCGCAGTGGTCACCGCGGTGTTCACCGTGCGCAGTTCGCCGGCGCTCACCTGGCTGTCGATCCTGCTCGCCGCGCCTGCGGCGATGTTCGAGCTGTGGAGCTTCTTCACCGACAACACCACCGTGCTCGTGGGTGCCCACATCGCCCTGGCGGTCTTCTACCTCTACACCGCCTACGCGCTGATCGCCTACATGTTCAACGACTATTGGGTCACCGCCGACGAACTGTTCGCGGTGGCCGCGTGCTTCACCGTGCTGGTTTTTGCGTTCGCCTACCTGTTCCTCGCCGTCCAAGAGGTGTGGCCGGCGTCCTTCACGTCGTTCGCGGGCCCGGGCGAGCGCACCCTGTCCGAGTTGCTCTATTTCTCGGGAGCGAACCTGACCAGTGTCGGGCTGTCTGACGTCACCGCGATCCGTCCGCACGCACGATCAGTCACCACGGTGGAGCAGCTCGGCGGGGTCATGTATGTCGCGATGGTGATTTCGCGCCTGGTTGCGCTCACCGTCATCCGCGCCCGGCAGTGAGTTCGCGGATGCCGCCTGCGCGGCGCTGCGGTCGAGCCGCGCTGAGCAGGACGAGAGCAGAACCCGGTGCCCAACTAGAGTTGACGGTATGACCTCGACCAGCCGTGGCCGTGTCGCCCTCGTGACCCTCGGGTGCACACGCAACGAGGTCGACTCCGAGGAACTCGCGGGCCGGCTCGCCGCCGACGGGTGGGCACTCGTGGGGGATGCCGCGGACGCCGACGTTGCGCTCGTCAACACCTGCGGCTTCGTGGAGCAGGCGAAGAAGGACTCCGTCGATGCCCTGCTCGAGGCCGCCGACCTCAAGGGCACGGCACGCACCCGCGCGGTGGTGGCGGTCGGCTGCCTCGCCGAACGCTACGGTCAGACCCTCGCCAGTGAGTTGCCCGAGGCCGACGCGGTGCTCGGCTTCGACTCGTACGCCGACCTGTCCGGCCATCTGGGCGACATCCTCGCGGGCGCCCGTCCGGCATCCCACGTCCCGACGGACCGTCGCCGCCTGCTGCCGCTCACCCCCGTCGACCGCTCGGATGCCGCCGCGTCGGTCGCGCTGCCTGGTCACGGCGACAGCGCGGGTGCGCCGGTCCGGGCCCGGCTCGACGGCCGCCCCTGGGCGCCGCTGAAGATCGCCAGCGGCTGCGACCGGCGGTGCGCGTTCTGCGCCATCCCCTCGTTCCGTGGGTCGTTCGTGTCCCGCCGCCCGACCGACGTGCTCGCCGAGGCGCGGTGGCTTGCGGCCAGCGGGGTGCGCGAGTTGGTGCTGGTGAGTGAGAACTCCACGTCCTACGGCAAGGACCTCGGCGACATCCGGCTGCTGGAGGCGCTGCTCCCCGAGCTGGCCGCGGTCGACGGCGTTGAGCGGGTCCGGGTCTGCTATCTCCAGCCGGCCGAGGTGCGCCCCGGGCTGCTCGAGACGATGGCCGACACCCCTGGGGTCTCGCCGTGGTACGACCTGTCCTTCCAGCACGCCTCGCCCACCGTGCTCCGGCGAATGCGTCGGTTCGGAGACACCGAGGCCTTCCTCGGCCTGATCGACCGGGTGCGGCAGCGTGAGCCGCGCGCCGGCATCCGCAGCAACGTCATCGTCGGTTTCCCGGGGGAGACCGACGATGACGTTGCCGAACTCGAACGGTTCCTGGTCGCGGCTCGGCTCGACGCGACCGGGGTGTTCGGGTACTCCGACGAGGACGGCACCGAGGCCGAGGGGTTGAGCGGTCACCTACCCGAGCACGTGATCGCTGAGCGGGTCGAGCGGGTGACCGCACTCGTCGAGGAGTTGACCGCGCAGCGAGCGCAGGGCCGGGTGGGGGAACCGGCGGTGGTGCTCATCGAGGAGCATGACGAGGACGACCCCGCGGTCGCGGTGGGGCGGTCCGACCATCAGGGCCCGGATGTCGATGGGGTGTGCCTGGTGGGCGGGCCGGCCGGTGGGCCGCCGCCGGCGGTCGGGTCATTCGTCACCGGCGTCGTCGTCGACACCGCCGGGGTTGACCTCGTCGTCGAGGCGGGCCAGTGAGCGACGCCGACCCTCCACACCGGGCGGGACCGGCTGGAGCCCTCGCCGAGGACGGCGTCGCCGACCCGCGCCGGGTCGGGATCGACCCAGCCAGTTCGCCAGTCCCGACGGCTACGCCCAGTGTGTGGAACGTCGCCAACTACCTCACAGTGCTTCGGATGCTGCTGGTGCCGGTCTTCGGGTGGCTGTTACTCGCCGAGGACGGTGGTGATCCGGTGTATCGGTGGGCCGCCTTCGCGGTGTTCGCGGTGGCCATGGTCACCGACCGCGTCGACGGCGACCTCGCACGCCGCCGCGGACTGGTCACCGACTTCGGCACGGTGGCCGACCCGATCGCCGATAAAGCGCTGGTCACCATGGCACTGGTCGGTCTCTCCACCCTCGGTGCGCTCTGGTGGTGGGTGACCGCCGTGGTGCTCGTGCGGGAGTGGGGGGTCACTGGCGTTCGGTTCTGGGTGATTCGCCACGGAGTTATTCCGGCCGGCCGCGGCGGCAAGGTCAAGACGCTGCTTCAAGCACTGGGTATCGGCGTCGTGCTCTGGCCGCGCTGGGTGCTGCCTGCGCCCGGGGTCTGGGATGCCGTGGCGTGGGCCTGCCTTGGCGCGGCGGTGGTGGTGACCGTGGTGACCGGGGTCGACTACGTCGTTCAGGCGCTGCGGCTGCGTCGTACCAGCGAACGAGCCGAGCGTAAGCGGGCCGCCCGGGCCGCCCGCTCGGTCGGTGCCCGGCATCCGGGGGATCGGTGACCCCGCACCACGTCGTGGCGGAACTGCGTCGGGCCGAACTGAGCATTGCCACCGCGGAATCGCTCACCGGCGGCCTGGTGTGCGCCGCGCTCACCGAGGTGCCGGGTGCGTCATCCGTGGTCCGCGGTGGCGTGGTCGCCTACCTGACCGAGGTGAAGTCAGCGCTGCTCGGGGTCGATGCTGGCCTCCTCTCGCGCGCGGGCGCGGTCAGTGCTGAGGTCGCCGCGGCAATGGCCAACGGAGTTCGGGCCGTGGTCGGTGCCGACGTTGGGGTGTCCACCACCGGGGTGGCCGGCCCCGGCCCGGACGACGGGCACGAGGCCGGCACGGTGATGATCGCCGTGGCTGGGCCGTGGGGAGTGTGCACGGAGCAGTACGCGTTTGCCGGCCGTCGACACGAGGTCCGCCGTGCGAGCGTGGCTGCGGCCCTGGACTTGACCGGCCGAGAGGTGCACAAGCACTGCCATGCCTGGGAATCCGCGGGGTACGGTGGTGCCGACAACAACCGGCCCGACGCGCCACGAGAGGAGACGCCGTGATTCTGCTCCGCAACGAGCTGGGTGAAGTCCTTCGGGAGACTCGCCAGCGGCAGGGTCGCACCCTGCGCGACGTCGCCGCCAGCGCGTCGGTGTCACTCGGCTACCTCAGCGAACTCGAGCGAGGCACGAAAGAGGCGTCGTCGGAGTTGTTGTACGCCGTGTGTGACGGCCTTGGGCTCAGCCTGTCGGAGGTGCTCGGCCTGGTGCGCCAACGGGTGGAGCGGGTCGAGACACTCACCGCTCCGGTCGCGCTCCCGATGGCCGCCCCGGCCGCCGGCGCCGTCTCGGCATCCGCTGCCTGAGCCGCGCCCCGGCCCGGCTTTTCCGCCCCATCCGGGAATCCGGTGGTTCGCACGGGAAGTCAACCCTTGTGAACCGCACCCTTCGCGGATGGGGCGGAAAAGCCGAGCGGTCGCTACTGTCGGCGCGCGCTCCGGTAGGCGTTCGTCCTGCGTCCAGCGGGCCCCGACCCGAGCGGGCGTTGCGGGCGCCCGTCGTCGGTCGGTGCGAGGCCGCCTTGGCAGGTGGGGCACGAGAAGAGGGTGCGCTCGCGCGGCGGGAGCCCACTCATCGCCACGCGGACAGTGTCGCCACAGCGCCGGCACGGCCGACCGGAGCGGGCATGTACGTAGGCCTCCTCACCAGCCCGGTCGATGCCGGTGCTGCTCTGCCAGCCGGTGCGTACCGAGCGCGTCATCAGGCGCTGGCACCGGCGCAGGATCGCCCTGAGATGGTCCGGCCCGACGTCAGGCACTGGTGTCCACGGGAGGAGACGCTCGAGGAAGAGCACCTCGCTGGCCCAGAACGTGCCGATGCCGGCGAGCGCTCGCTGGTCGAGCAGCGCGTCACCGAGGAGGCCGCCACGCGCGACCAGGTTCGCGACGGCATGGTCGTCATCCCAGTCGGGGCCGAGCAGGTCAGGTCCGAGATGTCCGACGAGACGGCGTTCGTGGGTGGTGGGCACCAGGTCGAGCATGCCGAGCCGCAGGCCAGCGGCGAGCCACTCGGCGGTGGCGATACCGGCTCGCAGGTCGCGGCGTCGCCACACCTGGTCGGCCCGCGACCCGTGGTGTTCCAGGCGCCACTGGCCCTCCATCCGGAGGTGGGTATGCAAGGTCGAGCCGGTGTCGAGGCGGTGCAGTAGATGCTTGCCGCGCGCGACCACGGTGAGCGTTCGTGAGCCGGTGAGGTCGACATCCGGCGCACTCGGCCAGCGCAACTCGGCGCGGGTGACCTCGGCGCCGCGCAGTGCGCGGTCGAGCCGGGCGGCGGTGCGGTGCACGATGTCACCCTCGGGCACGGCGGTTTCCGTCGCGGATGCCGGTGAGGCCAGCGATCGACTCGCTGGCGGTTGGAGCGGCGGAGTCAGTCGGGGCCGGGCGACTGACCTGCTCGCCGCTCCAGAGCGTCATCGGGCTGTGGATCACCGGCTACCGCCGCATCCGCAAGCCGCGCGGGGTCAGGTGGAAGCCGGCCGCCTCGAGTGCGGCGACCACCGGGTGCGCCGAGCCGAGGAGTTGCCCACCGTCGGCCTTCTCGACGGTCAGCCGGCCGAGATGACCGGCCCGCACCGCGCCGGCGAGGGCGGTTGCCGCAGCTTCCAGCAGCACCGGCTGCTCCGCGTAGGTGAGCAGCGTCCTGCCGCCACGCTCCACGTAGAGCACGAGGTCGCCATCGACGAGCACCACCACCGCGCCCGCCTTGCGCCCGGGCTGGTGCCGCCGTCGCTGATCGCCGCCCGACCTGGTGGCCACCGTGCCATCGGATCCCGTGCCGACCGCGCTGGGCGTCTCGGCGGCTCGGGGTGCGGGAAACCGGGGTGATGGCGCGGGTTTCGTGGGGCCGAGGGTCGTGGACGGGTCGACCGAGCGGTCCGGCCAGGGGAGGGCCGCACCGAAGGGGTTAGCCGGGTCGGATGCCGCGAGCACGACGGCCAGCGGAGTCTCGTGGCGGTCGCCCGGGCTGCCAGGCCCGGCCCTGCCGCTCGATCCGGCCCGAAGCCGGTCGACGGCTCCGGTGGTGCCGAACTGTGACGCGCCCAAGCCCTCGACGAAGTAGCCGCGGCGCACCCGCCCGGCCTCTTCGGCCCGGCCCAGCACGCGGTAGATCGCGGCGAAGCCGCCGGGTGCGTTCTCGGCGACAACGGCTCCGCGGGTGAGCACTCCGTGCCGGTCGAGCAGCAACTCCGCGAGAGCCACTGCCCGCATGGTGGGGTCGAGCTCGACCGGCGGGAGTAGCGACCAGCGTCCGGTGACCCGGGGCGGCACGGACCGCGTCGGCATCGGCGGTCGAGCCGGCAGCCCGCCGAGCGTGCCGAGCGGGCCACGCCGCCCCGAGTAGCGAGCCCGGCGCGGTGCGGTGCTGGTGCGACGGTGCGCGGACCGGCCGCCGGCGAGCAGCGCTCGCACCGGGGCGAACGTGTCGCCGGTGACCCGGCTGGACCACACGAGGTCCCACAGCGTGGTCGCGAGTGCCTCGTCATCCGTGCTGGAGACCTGGTCGGACAGCCCGCGGAAGAAGTGCGCACCGCCGCTGGCAAGAGCATCGAGGAGCGCCACGGCCTCGGGCGGCAACGACTGCTCCGGGTCGGCTCCCGGCAGCGTGACGTGGGCGGAGTCGGCGAGGTGGAGCGACACCCAACCGTCGTCGCCCGGCAGCGCGCCGTGGCCGCACCAGACCACCTCGCCGCTGGCGAGCACCTCGTCGAGGAGCGCGGGGGAGTAGTCGGCAACTCGCGCCGGCAGGACGAGTGACTCCACGGCGCTGGCCGGCACGATCGCCCCGCTCACCTGCTCGACCACCCGGAGCAGGCCGTCGCGCCCGCGGACCCGGCCGCCGACGCCCTGCCACTCGGCGAGGAAGCAGGCCAACTCGGTCGGCGTGACCGGCTCGACCTCGGCACGAAGCGCCGCGAGCGAGCGCCGGCGCACCATCCGCAGCACCTCGGCGTCGCAGAACTCGGTGGTGCCGCCGCCGGTCGGCAACAGCTCGCCCTCGACAACCCGGCCGGTGGCAACGAGCCGGGTGAGCGCTGTGCGCACGACGGCCGGGCCCAGCCCGTAGAAGCGGGCCGCCTCGGTGACCTGGAACGGTGCATGAGTGCGGGCGTACCGGGAGATGAGGTCGCCGAGTGGGTCGGGTACCGGTTCGAGGAGGGTGTGTGGCACACCTGGCGGGAGCGAGACGCCGAGCGCGTCACGCAACCGGGCGGCGTCGTCGATGGCTGCCCACCGATCCTCGCCGGCCACCCGCACCGGGATCACCTGGCGGGCGCGGTCGAGGCCGGCCAGCCAGGACTCGACGGTGCTGCCGGTGGTGCCCTCACGGCAGCGGGCCAGCACGGCATCCGCCGCGAGCGGGCCGAGTACCCGCAGCAGGTCGAGCACGTCGTCGGCGTCGCGCGCGGCTCGCTCGGGCGTGAGTCGTTGCAACTCGGCCTCGGTGCGGACGATCTGCTCGGCGTCCAGCAGATCGCGCAGTGCCAACCCGTCTGAGCCACCGAGCAACTCGGCGAGCAGGCTCGGGTCGAGCGCGAGGGCCGCGGCCCGCCGCTCGGCGAGCGGCGAGTCGCCTTCGTACAGGAACTGCGCGACGTACCCGAACAGGAGCGACTTGGCGAACGGCGACGGAACCCGGCTCTCGACGTCGACCACGGTGACCCGCCGCGAGCGGATGTCGCGCATCAGCTCGGCGAGCCCGGGCACGTCGAACACGTCCTGCACGCATTCGCGCACTGCTTCGAGCACGATCGGGAACTGCGGGTACTGGCTGGCGACCTCGAGCAGTTGGGAGGCGCGCAGGCGCTGCTGCCAGAGCGGCTGGCGCCGGTCGGGGCGGCGCCGCGGCAGCAGCAGCGCCCGCGCCGCGCACTCCCGGAACCGCGACGCGAAGAGCGCCGACCCGCCGATCTCGTCGGTGACCAGCCCGCTCACGTCGTCGGGCTCGAGGGTGACCAGGTCACCCAACTCACGTTCCACTGCGTGCTCGCCCACCCCGTGGGCCTCGTCCAGTTCGATGTCGGGCAGCCGGAGCACGATGCCGTCGTCGCCGTGCATCGCCTGGACGTCGACCCCGAACCGCTCACGCAGCCGCGCGCTCACCGCGAGGGCCCATGGGGCGTGCACCTGGGCGCCGAACGGCGAGAGGATGGCGACCCGCCAGTCGCCGAGCTCGTCGCGGAACCGCTCGACGACGATCGTGCGGTCGTCGGGCACGTGTCCGGTGGCCTCGCGCTGCTCGCGCAGGTAGGTGAGCAGGTTGTCGGCGGCCCACTCGTCGAGGCCGGCCGCGCGCACCCGGGCGTGGGCGGCATCCGCCGGCAGGCCCTCGACCTCGCGGATGAAGGCGCCGACGGCTCGGCCGAGCTCGGCGGGTCGGCCTTGCTGGTCGCCCCGCCAGAACGGCAACTTGCCCGGCAGGCCCGGTGCGGGAGTGACGAGTACGCGGTCGTGGGTGATGTCCTCGATGCGCCAGGTACTGGTGCCGAGCGTGAACAGGTCGCCGACGCGAGACTCGTAGACCATCTCCTCGTCGAGCTCTCCGACCCGCCGGCCCGGGCCGTCCCCGGTGGCCAGGAACACCGCGTAGAGGCCGCGGTCGGGGATGGTGCCGCCGGAGGTGACGGCGAGCCGCTGCGCGCCGCGCCGGCCGGTGAGGGTGTCGGCGAGTCGGTCCCAGGTGACGCGGGCACGCAGCTCGGCGAATTCCTCGCTGGGGTAGCGGCCGGCCAGCATGTCGAGCACCGACTCGAGCACCGGCCGGGTGAGCGTGGCGTACGAGGCGCTGCGGCGGGCGAGAGCGAGGATGTCGTCGACGGTCCAGTCGTCGAGGGCGCACATCGCGACCACCTGCTGCGCCAGCACATCGAGCGGGTTGGCCGGTACCCGCAGCGCCTCGATGGCCCCGGCGAGCATCCGCTCGACCACGACCGCGGTCTGCACCAGGTCGCCGCGGAACTTGGGGAACAGCACCCCGCGGCTCACCGCGCCGACCTGGTGCCCGGCCCGGCCGACCCGCTGCAGGCCGGAGGCCACCGACGGCGGGCTCTCAATCTGGACGACGAGGTCGACCGCGCCCATGTCGATGCCGAGCTCGAGACTGCTCGTCGCGACGACCGCGGGCAGCCGGCCGGACTTCAGGGCCTCCTCGATCTCGGCCCGTTGCTCCTTGCTCACCGAGCCGTGGTGCGCGCGGGCGATGACTGCTGGTGCTCCGCTGCTGGCTCCGGCCTGCGCCATCACCTGAGCCGGGCTGCGGGACATCGTGACCGCAGGCCCCGAGCCCCGGGTGGGCGCACGGGTCTCGTCGGTCCTGCCCACCGCTGCTCGTTGCCCGTCGTCCGCGACGGCCGCTGTGTTGTCGGCCGCCTCGGTGCGTTCCTCCCAGATCTCGTTGAGCCGGGAGGTGAGCCGCTCGGCGAGCCGGCGGCTGTTGGCGAAGACCAGCGTGGAGGTGTGCTCCGCGACAAGGTCGACGATGCGCTCCTCGACGTGCGGCCAGATCGAGGTGCGTTGCTCCGGACCGGAGGCCGCGCCGGCAAGGTCGCCGGTGGGTTGGCCGAGCTCGGCCATGTCGGGGACCGGCACCACGACCCGCAAGTCCCACTTCTTGTCCGATGGCGGCTGCACGACCTCGACCGGGCGGCCGCCGGTGAGGTACCGGGCGACCTCCTCGACCGGCCGTACCGTGGCGGAGAGCCCGACCCGCTGAGCGGGCCGGCCGAGCAGGGCATCGAGCCGCTCGAGGGTGAGCGCGAGATGGGCACCGCGCTTGGTGCCGGCGATGGCATGCACCTCGTCGAGGATGACGGTCTCGACCCCGGCGAGTGCCTCCCGGGCGGCGCTGGTGAGCAGCAGGAACAGTGACTCGGGCGTGGTGATGAGCACGTCGCTCGGGGCGCGGGCGAACGCCCGGCGTTCGTCGGCCGGGGTGTCGCCGGATCGGACCGCCACGGTGATCTCGGGTTCGGGCAGGCCGAGCCGGGTGGCGGCGTGCCGGATGCCGACCAGCGGGCTGCGCAGGTTGCGCTCGACGTCGACCGCAAGTGCCTTCATCGGGGAGACATAGAGCACCCGGCAGCGCGTCAACTTCTCCTCGGGGGGCGGGGTGGAGGCGAGCCGGTCGAGGGCATGCAGGAAGGCGCTGAGCGTCTTGCCGGACCCGGTGGGCGCCACGACGAGGGCGTGGTGACCGCTGCCGATCGCCGCCCAGGCGCCGGCCTGGGCCTGGGTGGGCGCGCGGAAACTGGCCCGGAACCAGGCGGCGGTCGCCGGCGAGAACCGGTCGAGAACGTCATCCATGCTGGCCGCAGCCTCTCATTCGCCGCCGACAGAAGTTCACCGCGCCGCGCGACGAGCAGGCCCGCTCGATGCGAGAGCATCAGGTGGCATCACATCTGCATCTACTATGATGCAGCCATGCGCACCACTGTCGACCTCCCGCCGGCCGTGCACCGACGAGCCAAAGAGCTCGCGGCAGCGCGCCACGAGTCGCTGTCGGCGGTCATCGCGGACCTCACTGTTCGTGGTCTCGCCCAGGTGGACACACCCGTGACGTTGACCCGGCACGAGCGGTCGGGCTTTCCCGTCCTGTCGATCGGTCGGCGGATCACCTCCGAGGACGTCGCGGCCGCCCTCGACGAGGAGTGAGCATCTTCCTCCTTGATGCGAACGTCCTGATCGCCCTGACCATGGAGGAGCACGAGCACCACGAGACAGCGAACCGGTGGATCGCCGGCGTCGATGGCTTCGCCGTGTCGCCCGTGGTCGAAGGGGCGCTGGTCCGCTTCGTCGTCAGAGCCGGCGAACGTCCCGCCACGGCGCAGGATCTGCTCCGGGAGGTACGGGCTCTGCCGGGCTGCGAGTTGTGGGCGGACGATCTGCACTACGTGGACGTCGACCTCGCCGACGTCCAGGGACACCGACAGGTGACTGACTCCTACCTTGTCGTCCTCGCGCAGGCGCACCGAGCACGGCTCGCGACCTTCGACCGTGCACTCGCGCGGCGGCGACCACAGACCTGTCTCCTCGTCGGCGGCTGACTGTCGGTCGCCGATCGGGTCGTCGTCAACGTCGGGCGACAGGTGCGCAGATGCTATGGTGCGATGATGCGAACCACGGTTGATATTGACGACACCGTGCTGGCCGCCGCACGCTCGTTGGCGCGCGCCGGCCGGATGTCGCTCGGCGCGGCGATCTCCGAGTTGGCCCGTCGCGGTCTGGCCGCACCCGCCGCGGCAACGCGGGTCGATCTCACCCGCACTCCGTTCCCGGTGCTCGCCGACTCGACCGGCCACGTCGTCACCAGCGAGTTGGTCGCTGCGCACCGTGACGACTAAGTCGGCGGCTCCCGGGTGGCTGTGCGACGTCAACGTCCTCGTGGCCCTTGCTCTCCAGACCCACCTGCATCATCTCGCGGCGCATGCGGCACTGCGGTCGCATCGCGGCACGTGGTCCACCTGCCCAGTGACCGAGTCAGCCCTCGTTCGGCTGCTGGTCAACCCCCGGGTCGTCCCGAACGCGTTCTCCGCACCACAGGTCTGGGCGACGTTACGGGGGATGCGGGGCGACTCGCGGTGGCGGTTCGTCGCCGACGATGTCTCGCTGGTCGATGCGTCGATCGATACCGCGGTGGTGGTCGGGCATCAGCAGGTGACCGACATCCACCTGGTCAACCTCGCGGCGTCCGCCGGGCTCGTGCTCGCGACCTTCGACGCCGGCATCCTCGCATCGCTCGCTCCTGCTGATCGCCGCCACGTTCACGTCCTCGCGCAGTAGTCGGCCTGCCCGGCCGTCAGGGCCCGGACCCGGCCGATGAGCGGCGGCGCGTCAGCGCGCTTGGTGGGTCGCCACGCGGCCGGCCTGCTGGAGGCGGCCCGCCATCCTGCCGGCTGCCTCGGCCAGCTCGTCGGGCTCCTCGACCACGAAGTCGCTGTCGAAGGTGGCCAGCAGCCCGAGCAGGCCGGCCCAGGACCACGCGCCCATGCTGATCCGCGTCGTCCGGTCGTCGATCGACTCGACGGTGGCGCCTCCGGGTGCCCACGTGGCTACCAGCTCGACCGGGCAGTCCATCCGCACCGTCCCCCGGCACGGCCACGAGTCGGTCGCGTCGCCTCGGTCGGGTTGCAGCTGGATGAAGCGCGCGAGGTTCCCCTCCGGGAACTCGTGCGGCGTGAAGCGCCAGCCAGGGAAGTGCGGCTCGCTGATCCGGTCAAGCCGGTAGGCGTGCCAGGACAACTCCCGCTGGTTGTAGGCGACGAGATGCCACCTGCCGGACCAGACGACCAACTTGTGCGGTTCTGCCACCACGGGTACGTCGTCGGCCGAGTCCACCAACTTCGAGCGGTACTGGAACTTCACCAGGTGTCGGTCCTGGGCCGCCGAACTCAAGGACGCGAGCAACGCCGGGCTCACCGTCGGTGGCGCCAGTTCCCAGGCGTTGTCGATGGTGTGCACGTCGAACGTTCGCAGCCGCCGAGCCAGCTCCTCAGGCATCAGGTCGGTCACCGTGCGCAGTGCGCGCTTCACCGAGTCGCCCATGTCCTGGACGGACGACGGCGCCGTCTGCAGGGCGAGGGCGATCGCGATCGCCTGCTCGTCATCAAAGATCAGGGGTGGCAGCGTCGACCCTGGCGCCAACCGGTAGCCGCTGCCGGGCCCCCTTCCGGCATCGACGGGGTACCCCAGTTCGCGCAAGCGGTCGATGTCCCGTCGCACGGTGCGGGTGCTCACCGCCAACCGGGCGGCAAGGTCGGCCCCAGTCCACTCCTTCTGCGCCTGAAGCAGACCGAGCAGCTCGAGGGTGCGCGTGGCGATCTCTGACACATCACGACGGTAGGCGAAGAAGCGGACATGCCCTGTCCCGAGCCGATGTCAGCGTGGACCACGAGGCGGACACCGCCCGTGAACCGCCAGGACCACTACTCGAAACGGAGACCCATATGTCTCGCACGCCACCGCTGGCCGCGCCAGCCTCCCGCGGCTCATGGATGGGGCTGCTGGCGATCTCGCTGGGGGTCTCCCTGGTGGTGGTCGACTTCACCATCGTCAACGTCATCATCCCGCCGATCATCGAAGACCTGGACATCTCCTCGCTGGACGCCCAGTGGATACAGGAGTCGTACGCCATCGCCCTGGCCGCGCTCCTGCTGGTGATGGGCCGGCTATCCGACATCGTCGGCGCCCGAAGACTCTTCCTGCTCGGCACCGCGATCTTCGGCGTGGCCAGCGTGGTCGCCGCGATCGCCCCGAACGGGGAGATCCTGATCGGCGCACGCCTGGTGCAGGGGATCGGCGGGTCGATCATCATGCCGACATCCCTGGCCCTGCTGAACTCCACCTTCCGAGGCCGCGACCGCGGCAGGGCGTTCGCGATCTGGGGCTCCACCATCGGCGGCGCCGCCGCCGTCGGACCGTTGCTCGGCGGGTGGCTCGCGGAGATCTCCTGGCGCTGGGCGTTCGGCGTCAACATCATCGTGATCGCGCTGATCGTCGGTGGCGTCGTGAAGTACCTCACGGAGGCGCACACCCAGCGCACCAGTCTCGACGTGCTCGGCGGCGCCCTGTCCGTCGTCGGTCTCGGCCTGCTCGCCTTCGGTCTGATCGAAGGTCGCCGGTACGGCTGGTGGGAGTCAGCCACCGACTCCGGCCCGCTCGGGATCTCCCTCGGCGACCTGTCCGTCGTCCCGGTCACCCTCGCAGTCGCCGCAGTCGCCCTGGCCCTCTTCCTGGTCCGGCAGGTGCGGCTCACCCGAACCCGGTCGCCCGAGCCGCTGATGGACACCCAGCTCTTCTCGATCAGGTCCTTCAGCACCGGCAACACGGCCTCGCTCCTCATCGGCCTCGCGGAGTTCGGCATCCTGGCTGTGCTGCCGCTGTGGCTGCAGTTCACCCTCGGCTACTCCACCCTCCAGACCGGCCTCATGATTGCTGTCGTGGCGCTGGGTAGCTTCGTCGCCAGCGGCGCCAGCTTCGGGATGGCCGAGCAGATGCGGCCGGTACGCCTGGTCCAGGCCGGCCTGGTGCTGGAGGTACTCGGCCTGCTGTCCTTCGGTGTCCTCGCCCGGGCCGACTCCAGCTGGTGGGTGATCGCCATCGGGCTGTTCGTCTACGGCACCGGTGTCGGGTTCGCCACCGCCCAGGTCACCAACGTCGTCCTCGTCGATGTGCCACCACAGAAGGCGGGTCAGGGTTCAGGGATCCAGAGCGCATCGCGCCAACTCGGCTCGGCGCTGGGCATCGCGGTGCTGACCACCACCTTCTTCAGCGTGTTGGCCTCCAGCACCGTCGACCGGCTGCGCGACCTCGGTACGCCGGCCGACGCCGCCGAGGGGATCGGCACCGCGGTGGCTGACAGCGCCGGCGCCGCCATCTCGGGCTTGGCCGCCGCGCCCTCGACCGCATCCGCGGCCGACGCCGCCCGTGACGCGATGACGGACGCGGTGCAGGTCAGCGGGTACGCATGTGCGGTGTTGCTTGTCGTCGGCCTGCTGTCCACCGTCCTGATCCCCACCGGTGCTGCGGCGATCGGCAGCGGCGCACCCGCCGAGGGCCGCCCGGACGGCGCCGATGGAGACCGGGAGCGCGCCGGGGCAGCGTCATGAGGGTCCTCATCTACCCCGCCGGCACGAGGCTGACCTGGAGTGGGTGGTGCGATCGGACCCCGCGGGCGCGCTGCGGGTCGCCTCCGGGCCGTTCACATCCGTCCACCCACGAGGAGCAGCAGCGATGACCGCCACGCGGTACGGCCACGACCAAATCGTCGTGACGGGTGCGCGCACCCATAACCTCAAGAACGTCTCGGTGAGCATCGACAAGAAGTCGCTGACCGTGTTCACCGGCGTGTCCGGTTCCGGCAAGAGTTCGCTGGTGGTCAGCACCATCGCCGCCGAGTCGCAGCGGCTGTTCAACGAGACCCAGCCTGCCTTCCTGCAGGGCCTGCTGCCCACCACCACCCGGCCAGACGTGGATGACCTGACCGGTCTCGCACCCGTGGTCACCATCGACCAGCGCCGGCTCGGGTCAGATCCGCGGTCCACGGTGGGCACCGCCACCGACACCTACGGCACGCTTCGGTCGCTCTTTGCGCAGCACGGCTCGCCGTCGCTCGGCTCGCCGTCGCACTTTTCTTTCAACGACCCATCCGGGATGTGTCCGAAGTGCCGCGGCACCGGGTTCTTCGCCGACGTCGATCGGGATCTGCTGCTGGACCGGGCGAAGTCGCTGAACGAGGGCGCGATCCAGTTCCCCACATTCGCGGTCGGCTCCAACTTCTGGTCGATCGTCGTGGACTCGCAGTTCTTCGATCCAGACAAGAAGGTCTCCCGGTACACGACGCAGGAGCTGCACCACCTTCTCGACCTCGAGGAGGCCACCGTGGTCAACCGGACGATGAAGACCAAGTACGAAGGGTTGCTGCCCAAGCTGCGTCGGCTTTACCTGGCGAAGGAGGCCGATTCGCTACGGCCGCATGTGCGCGAAGCAGTGGCCCGGATCTCGGTGCAGGCCACCTGCCCCGACTGCGGCGGCTCGCGGCTGGCCGCGCCGGCGCGGGCGGTCACGCTCAACGGCCGCACCATCGCCGAACTGTGCGAGCTGGAGGTGACGGACCTCGCTACGGAGATCGGCGGCTGGAAGGCGCCGCCCGCCGGGTCGCTGCAGCGCCTGCGTGCCGGCCTGGAGGCGATGGTGGAGCTCGGCCTCGGGTACTTGTCGCTCTCCCGCCGCACCGCCAGCCTGTCCGGCGGTGAGTCGCAGCGGATCACCATGATCCGCCACCTGGGGTCCGCACTCACGGACCTGACCTACGTGTTCGACGAGCCCACCAACGGCCTACACCCGCACGACATCGACCGCGTCCTGGGGCACCTCGTGGAGCTGCGCGACCAGGGAAACACGGTCCTCGTGGTCGAACACGACTATCAGGTGCTGGCGGTGGCCGACCGAGTGGTGGACCTGGGCCCGCAGGCCGGAGCGGGTGGCGGCGAGGTGGTCTACAGCGGCCCACCTGGCGGGCTGGCCCGCAGCACCGGCCCCACCGCCGAGGCGCTACGGCGCGGGACCGCCCTGCGCGAGCCACGGACGGCGAAGGACTGGATCACGGTCACCAACGCCTCAGACAACAACCTCAAGAACATCTCCGTGCAGATTCCGACCGCGGTGCTGACCGCGGTCACCGGCGTGGCGGGCGCCGGCAAGAGTTCGCTGGCCCGCTCCGCGCTGCTCCGGTCGGTGCCCGCTGCCGTCGTCGTCGACCAGGACCTCCCGCGCGGCAGCCGACGCAGCCTCCCGGCCAGCTGGATCGGCATCCTCGATCCGATCCGCAAGCGTTTCGCGGACGCCACTGGCCAGCCGGCCGGCCAGTTCTCGCCCAACTCCACGGGTGGCTGCGAGAACTGCAGCGGGCGAGGTGTGATCCCGGTGGAGCTCGGCCGCGGGGACACGATCGAGACGACCTGCGAGGTGTGCCGCGGCACCCGGTTCCGCTCGGAGGTGCTGGAGCACCACCTTGACGGCAAAAGCATCGCCGACGTGCTGGCGCTGTCCGTCGACCAGGCGGCGACGTTCTTCGCGCGCGACCGCGGTGTTGCCGACGTCCTGCACGCGGTTTCCGAGGCCGGGCTGGGGTACATCTCTCTGGGGCAGCCGCTGTCCACACTCTCCGGGGGTGAGCGCCAGCGCCTGAAGCTAGCGGTCGAGCTCTCCGCGCCGGCCGAGGTCTACGTGGTGGACGAGCCGACCGCGGGTCTGCACCGCCAGGACGTGACCCGCCTGATCGGGCTACTGGACCGACTGGTCGCGGCCGGCAGCTCCGTGGTCGTGATCGAGCACGACCTCGACGTGGTCGCCGCTGCGGACTGGGTGATCGACCTCGGCCCGGGGGCGGGTAAGGACGGCGGCGACGTCGTGTTCACCGGCACGCCGGCGGACCTGACGGCCTGTCGGGCGTCTCTCACCGGGGAGCACCTGCGGTTGGCCATCGGATGAGCGGAGGCGCCACCCGAGACCAGCGCGCTCGCACCCGGACGTGCCGGGTCGGCGGCCGGTCGTTGGGCGACGGCCGGGCCACCCGGGACCGAGCGCGCACCAGCTGCCACGACGGCAGAGCCGGGTCAGCTGGCCGGCTGCTGCTGGGTGATGCAGTGGATGCCGCCGCCGCGGTCGAACAGCGGGCGCGCATCGACGCCCACCACCTGCCGGCCCGGGTAGGCCTGCTCCAGCACGGTGAGGGAGTCGGCGTCCTGCGGGTCATCGAACGTGCCCGCGACCACGCCCTCGTTGACCACCAGATGGTTGACGTAGGTCCAGTCCACCGGGCGGCCGTCGGCGTCCTCGAGCGTTCTCGGCGCTGGCAGGCGCACCACCGTCAGCCGCTCGCCGCGGGCATCGACGGATGACGACAACAGCCCTTCCAGCTCGACGCACACCTCGTGGTCGGGGTGAGCCGGGTCGTCCTGCCAGTGCAGCAGCACCACCCCGGGTGAGGCGAAGGTCGCCACCATGTCGATGTGCCCGCGGGTGCCGAACTCGTCGTAGTCGCGGGTCAGCCCGCGCGGCAGCCAGATGCAGTGCGTCGCGCCGATGGTGCGGGTGAGCTCGGCCTCGACGTCGGTGCGCGTCATCCCCGGGTTGCGGCCCGGGTCCAGCTGCACCGTGTCGGTGAGCAGCACGGTGCCGAGGCCATCGACGTGAATGCCGCCGCCCTCATTCACCATCGGCGAGTCCAGCACGGCGGCGTCCGCCAACCCCGCGACGACCACGCCGACATCGGCGTCCCGACCCCACGACGCCCACTCCTGCGCACCCCAGCCGTTGAACACCCAGTCCACTGCTCCCAGCGAACCGCCTTCTCCGAGAATGAAGGTCGGCCCGATGTCCCGCATCCATGCGTCATCCAGTGGCGCCGTGACGACGTGGATGCCGTCGCCGCACCACCCGCGGGCGCTCGCCGCAGCGGCCGGCGCGGCCAGCACGGTCACCGGTTCGAACCGGGCCACC
>JBOFLG010000030.1:0-6306 GCA_051657745.1 Dermatophilaceae bacterium
CGGCAGGCCCGTCCTCGATCGCAGCCTGCACGCTCGGCGGCGCAGCATCGCCCTGCGCAATCGCCCTATTGGACGATTTTGCAGGCGGATTCTGCAGAATCGCCCTATTGGTCGATTCGGCAGGTGGGGTGGCCGCTTCGATGCCGTCGTCGACCGTGATGATCGGGGTACCGACCGCGACCGTGTCGCCCTCCGCGACGAGCAACGAGCCGATGGTTCCGGTGAACGGCACCGGGAGCTCGACCAGGGACTTGGCCGTCTCGATCTCCACAATGATGTCGTTGACCGTGACCCGGTCGCCGGGCGCCACGCGCCAGGTGACAATCTCCGCCTCGGTGAGACCCTCACCCGGGTCGGGAAGCCTGAACTCATGAAAAGTCATGTGCGAGAACCCCTGTCGTCAGTAGGTGAGCGATCGGTCGACGGCGTCGAGTACCCGGTCCAGGTCAGGGAGGAAGTCCTCCTCGATCCGGCTCGGCGGGTAGGGCACGTTATAGCCACCAACCCGCAGTACCGGGGCCTCGAGGGAGTGGAAGGCCTGTTCGGTGACCAGCGCCGAGATCTCGGCGCTCAGCCCGAGGAAGGTCGGCGCTTCGTGCACCACGACGGCACGCCCGGTCTTTCGCACCGACGAGAGGATCGTGGCGGTATCCAGGGGTGACAGCGAGCGGAGGTCGACCACCTCCAGCGAGCGGCCCTCCTCCTCGGCGGCCTGCGCGGCCTGCAGACACACCGCCACCATCGGGCCGTAGGCGAACAGCGCCACGTCGGTACCGGTGCGCAGCACCCGCGCCCTGCCGAGGGGCTGGTCGGCGGCGGGCCCGACCTCGCCCTTGTCCCAGTACCGGCGCTTGGGCTCGTAGAAGATGACCGGGTCGTCGCTCTCGATTGCCTGCCGGATCATCCAGTGCGCGTCGTGCGGGGTGGCGCAGCACACCACCCGCAGCCCGGCGGTGTGCGCGAAGTACGCCTCGTTGCTTTCGCTGTGGTGCTCGACCGCGCCGATGCCGCCGCCGAACGGGATCCGGATGACGAGCGGCATCCGGATCGCTCCGCGGGTACGCGCGTGCAGCCGGGCGACGTGGCTGACGATGTGGTCGAACGCCGGGTAGACGAAACCGTCGAACTGGATCTCGACGACCGGTCGATACCCGCGCATGGCCAGGCCGATGGCGGTGCCGACGATGCCCGCTTCGGCGAGCGGGGTGTCGACGACTCGGTGCTCACCGAAGTCTTTCTGCAGGCCTTCGGTGACGCGGAAGACGCCGCCGAGCTTGCCGATGTCCTCGCCGAGCAGGACGACCTGAGGGTCCTGCTCCATCGCGGCCCGCAGCCCGCTGGTGATCCCACGGGCCAGCGTGGTCGTCGCCGTCGAGGATGCCGCCGGTGACGGGACCGAGGACGCCGCCGGTGACGGGACCGAGGACGCCTCCGGTGACGGGACCGGTGATCTGGTCGGGTCGCTCACGAGCCCACCTCCTCGAACGAAGCCTGGTACCGCTCGAAGGCGGCGCGTTCCTCGTCGATGACCGGGTGGGGTTCGGCGAACACATGCTCGAACATCGACGAGCCGTCGGGGTCCGGCATGGCCAGACAGCGTTCTCGCACCGAGGCGCCGAGCTGCGCGGCCTCGGCATCAATGGCGTCGAGGAACGCCGCGTCGATCCGGCCGGTGGTGGTGAGCCAGCGCTTATACCGCTCGATCGGGTCGCGGTGTTTCCATACCTCGACCTCTGCGCTCACCCGGTACTTGGTGGGGTCGTCGGAGGTGGTGTGCGCCCCCATCCGATAGGTGAATGCCTCGATGAACGTCGGGCCCTGACCGCCGCGGGCGGCATCCAATGCGGCAGTGGTGACGGCGTAGACCGCGAGCACGTCGTTACCGTCGACCCGGATGCCGGGGAAACCGAAGCCGCGCGCCCGGTGGTGCAGCGGCGCCCGGGTCTGCTTCTCGTTCGGTTCGGAGATGGCCCACTGGTTGTTCTGGCAGAAGAACACCACCGGGCTGGTATTAACCCCGGCGAACACCATCGCTTCGCTGACGTCGCCCTGCGAGGTCGCGCCGTCGCCGAAGAACGCCACGACGGCGGCGTCGCGGGAGGCGTCTCCGGTGCCGACATCGCCATCGCGCTGTATGCCCATCGCGTAGCCGGTGGCATGCAGGGCCTGCGACCCGATGATGATCGTGTACAACTGGATTTTCTTCTCGTTCGGGTCCCAGCCACCGTGGTCGACTCCGCGGAACAGGCCGAGCACATTCACCGGGTCCACCCCGCGGCACCACGCGATGCCGTGCTCCCGATAGGTGGGGAAAGCGAAATCCTGCGGGCGGAGCGCGCGGCCGGAGCCCACCTGGGCGGCCTCCTGGCCGAGCAGGCTGGCCCACAGGCCGAGTTCGCCCTGGCGCTGCAGCGCGGTTGCCTCGGCGTCGAAGCGGCGCACCAGGACGAGGTCGCGGTACAGGCCGCGCAACTGGTCGTCGGTGAGCCCGGCAACCACGGCGTCGTACTGCGAGTTCGCCACCCGTTCGCCTTCCGGGGTGAGCAGCTGGACCATCTCGGGGCCGCCGTCCTGGACCGAGCGTTCCGGTGGTTCAGCGTGGGTGACGTGGTGGTCGATGCCGTAGGCCGTCTCGAGCGGGCCGATCTCGCTGTCGCTCACAGGCTGCTCCCTTCACTCCCGGGGCTCCCGTGGTGACGGTCGCCGCGTCGAGCCGGTGCGTGCCGGGTGGAGATGGCCCAGGTGCACCGGCGGCTCGCGGGGGTCGCTGGTGCCGGTAGCGGCGTCCCCTGCCATGACGGTGCCCACCGTACCGGCCTCCTCGGCGAGCGGAACAGCGCGCGGCGCCCATGCTCCGCGTCGGCGCGCGGGCCCCGCGGGTAGGACCCGACACCATGGCATCCCGCCGCCTCGTGGTTCGAGGGCGTGGTCGGTGGCTGATTGACGATCACGATCAAACCACCCGGCTGCGGTGCAGATTGCTACCATCACGGTATGGCGATGACACTGCGACTTCCCACCGAGCTGGACCAGGCGCTGCGCGCCGCCGCCGCCGAGGACCGCCGCAGCGTGCAGCAGGAGATCACGTACGCGGTCGAAACCTGGCTGGCCCTGCGGGAGACTAACGAAGTCACCGCGGACCCCGAGACATTGCGAGCTCTCGCCGAAGCGCGCGAGTCCGTCCGGTCCGGTGACGTTGTCTATGGGGTGGATGCCGCGCGCGCGCTGGTCACAGGTCGTTCTGCCGAGTGAGCGACGCCTACGAGCTCGGGACGGCCGCCCCGGCTCGTCGCGCCCTCGCCGAGCAGCTTCCACCGGACGTTGCCGTGGCGGCAGTCGAATTCATCACCGGCCCGCTCCTCGAGAACCCACAGCGAGTCGGCAAGGCACTCACTGAGGAGTTACTCGGCATCCACAGCGCTCGACTCGGCCGCGACTGGCGGGTGCTGTACGAGATCGACGAGATCAGGCGCGCGGTGATCGTCCTCGACATCCGACGCCGGTCGAACATCTATCGGCCGCACTGAACTGCGCCGAACCTCACAGGTAGGGCCTGCTCGATCGCGTGCACCTCAGCGGGCCCGATCATGCCGCGCCTGGACGCCAGCCGGTCGGTCGAGATGACGCGGAGCTGGTCGCACCGGGCGTAGGACGTGTGGCCCCATCCGCTGACACCGGCCTCGAGCTCGACATGGCTTCGCAACCCATACCGGGCCGAGGTCACCGGAACGACAACCACCACCCCGCCGGGCCCGTTGTGGAGGATGTCGACCGAGACAACGACCGCCGGCCGCGCGAAACCTCAGCTCGTGTCCGATGGGCTGGCCGAGGTCGACGTCGTGGACCTCTCCTCGCCAGATCACCCCAGGGTGTCCCACTCACGGCGCTCGGCCACGTGCTGCTCCCAGCGCTCGGGGTCGGCGTGCAGCCGCTGGTAGTCCTGATGCAGGCCACGGAGGAAATCCTGGCGCTCCAATGCATCGATGGCCGAGTGCAGCACGTCGACCACGGTGGTCTGGTGGTTCCGGGCCAGGGCCCGAAGTCGTTCGGAGTCCGGCCGGCGGACTCGGACCGTGGTGGTGCCGTGGGATGCCATCTGCCGATTACACACGATGTCCAGCACCGCCCCACGAAAGAGGCAGATGGCCGCGATCGTGTGCAGAGGCCCGGCGGTACCGACCCGCTCCAGTACCCGCGGATCAGGCTGCTCCCGCATCATCTCTGACACCACGTTCGTGTCGAGGACGATCACCGGCCCTCGGCGAACTCCGCCGCGCGCGGCAGGTCGCGCCGGGGCGGGAGGTCGAGGTCAACGCCACCGAGCGCAGCGAAACGCTCGTGGATGACGAGGGCGAGGTTCGGCTCCTCGTGGCCGCCGGGAGCGAGGGCGTCGGTGAGGATCGCCCGAACCTCGGTCTCCATCGACCGGCCGTGCTGTGCCGCACGGAGTTTCAACCGACTCGCCACGTCCTCATCGAGGTTTCGCACGCTGATTGCCACCACGGTGACCACCTCCATCTGCTGGCAACGCTAGCGAATGGAGGGGTCAGGTGGCCTGATCGTGGCACTGACCGCAGCGGTGCTGACCGGCGTCGGGTCACGCCTCCCGCTGCGACGCACGGCGGCGACGCACGGCATCCCAGGCGGTGAAGAACAGGGCACCGGCGACGAGCGCGCCGTACCCCGCGAGGTACGGCCGGTCGAGCAGCGTGGGGTTGTCAGGTTTCGCGCCGAACCGGCCCAGTACCGGCACCGCCACCAGGGTGAGCGGGCCGAGCACCACGAGCGCACGCAGCAACGGCATCCGCAGCCACCCCGGCGCGAAGGCCGCGACCAGCGCCCCGAGCGCCACCACGACCGGCGCGAGCAGCCCGTCGTGCACCACGACCCCACCCGCCACCCAGTGGGCGACCCCGACCACCTGGGCCGGGTCGAGCCGACCGAGCAGCAGGATGCCGTAGCCGGCACCCGCCGCTCCCGCCACCGCCAGGACGACCCGCAGCGCGACCACCGCCCGACTGCTCATGCCTGGCTCCCCGGCACGACCTCGACCTCGCCGACCCATTTGGTCTGGAGCACCCCAGGGCGGGCCGGCGCGATCAGCCGGCACGGGTACCCGTGGTCGGGATGCAGCGGCTCCCCACCGAGGTCGAGGGCGAGCAGGCTGTCGGGGTGTTCGGCGAAGTTGGCCGGGAGCCGGCTCGTCCCCCACCCGCCGCCGACCTGCATGGAGCGCATGATCACGTCGTCGCCCGGCCCGCCACCGACGAGCGCCACCAGCTCGCGCACCGGCACCCCACCCCAGGTGCCGCTCGCACTCCATCCCTCGACGCAGGCGATCGGCAGCACCGCGGCCCGCTGCGGAAGGGCGCGCAGGTCAGCGAGCGACAGCTCACGGATGCCGGCCGGGCCGGTCAGCCGCAGCCGCCATGCCGGGTCCTCGATGCGGCCCAGCACCCCGGCCGCGAACGCGCTGCGGTTGACCGGGATGCCCTGCGGCCCTTCACCCGACCGGATCGCGAGCAGCGCGATCCGGCGCAGGCCGGGCACCTCCGCGGCAGTCGTCGCAAGCACGGCGACCCCGACCGACAGCCAGGTGGCTCGAAGCAGCCCGCGCCGGGTCGGCACGTCCGTGGCATCGGCGTCGTGGGCGCCGGCGTCCGTGGCATCGGCGTCCTGGGCGCCGGCGTCGTCGACCGGCTCGCCCAGCGCATGACGGATGACGGGAAGCTTCACCGCCACGTGCAGCACCAGAGCGCCGGTTGCGACCCAGGCACCCGCGTAGTGCGCCGGGATGAACGCGAACGACCACGGGTACCACTGAGCCGAGTTGGCCAGGCCGGTGACGAGCTGGAAGATCGCACCGCCGACCAGGAGCGCGATCGAGAGCCGTTCGAGCAGGTGCACGGCGAGCGCTCGGGGTGCGCCCGGTGGCCGCTGGAACAGCAGCGGAAACACCGACCACAACTTGACCAGCAGCAACGGCACCGCCGCCGTACCCGCAGCCACGTGCAGACCCTGGGTCACCTGGTAGAGGCGGGCCGGGGAGGTGGGCAGCGCGACTGGGGGCGTGGCGAGTTGGGCCGCGTGGCTGAACAACCCGGTGGCGAACGCGACCGTGAAGCAGACCCCGAGCCAGACCCCCACCCGGGATGCCGTGCGCGGCCCGCGCAGCCCGCTGCGGAACTGCTCGGGGCGGGGCACCCGGTCGTCGATCCAGCCCGCCACCCCGGCCAGCCGACGCTCGGTCATCGGGACGACCGCGCCGAGAGCGACCTGATATCTGCGGGGAGCGACCGATACGGC
>JBOFLG010000031.1:0-13024 GCA_051657745.1 Dermatophilaceae bacterium
CGGCAGGTGGCGGTGGAGCTCGCTGGCCAGCTGCCCGGCGTCGAAGAGCCGTTTCCGGAACGTGAAGCGGCCCTGCCCGTCCACCGAAACGGCGGTTACGTGCCCGCGCGCGGCGCGGTGCAGCAGGGGGTGCTTCTCGCCCGGATTCAGATCGTGCCAGGCAGGCAGGAACCACGACTCAGCGACCGGCGAGCGGGTCGTTGTATCGAGCCCAGTGCGGGTGGCCACCGCAGGCGTGAGCATGACCTCGACGGCATTGTCGACCGTGAGTTCTCGCACGAAGGCCCGCGGCGTCCTTCCGGTGCCGCGCTGAACCAGCTGCACGGTGGTGACGAGCCGACCGGAGGTGTGCAGGAACCACCCGGAGGTCCGGGTCGCCTCATCCCTGCCGCCGAAGTGGTTGCTGGCGACCGTCGACTCGGTCGAGACGTGACCGCTGATCATCCCGGAACCCAGCATCGGCGGCCCGGCGGTGCCCGGTGGCGGGCTGGTGCCCGGGAGTCGAGCGCCAGACCCCAGGCCGAGCGACACGATGGGACCTCGGCTGTGGCTGGCGTTCTCGTCGACCGCGACGGGGGCCCCGTGCAGGACCTCGACCGTGCCCGCGAGCCACCCGATGTCGGTCGTCGGGGTGACCTGGGCGCTGATGACAGGCACCCAGGTGTGCCCGGCGTGGTCGCGATACTCGACGAGGCCGTCGAGCGCGAAGCCGGACGGGCTGAGCACACGCTCGACCTCAGCGAGCAGCGTGCCGGGATTCACCAGCCGGGCGAGCGCGTCCTGGCGCACCGAGTCGGACCACAGACCTGAGGTGTTGACCAGATCGGACAGGACCTGGTGGATCCATCGAGACACCTCCGGCGCCATTCCCATCAGCGTCGCGGAGCCGTCGCTGATGTCGGCAACCGTGAGGGCAGCCGACGGGGCCGGGTTGCTGCTGCGGTCAGCGGCCGGGGCGCGGTGAGCTTCGGAACCGGTGCCAGGCCCAGCCTCGTCGACAGCGACCTCGGTCAGGTCGGGCCTCGTGGGCTGTGGAAGCTGGCTCGTCATGCCGGCTGGGAAGGTGCGGGTCTCGGTCATGGTGACCGTGGCCGTTGTCCGGGGGGTTCCCGCCCAGATCGTGCTGACGGACTGCGCCCCGGCGTTGAGCAACCATCCCAGCGCCAACGTGCGCCGGGTGGCCGCGGTGCGCACCGCCACATCCACCGTGATCAGGAGCGACGAGTCGTACCGTTCGGACCAGCCGTTGTGGGTGAAGGTCCAGTCGGCTCGTGCCGGGTTCACCACGCCGGACTGGGTCTCGTGAGACGACGAGGCATCCCCCTGGAGCCAGACAACGCCTGTTCCGGTGGGCATTTCTGCCACGCCTCCGCCGCCCATGGTCACGCGGTTCTCGGTGCTTGTCCGGCCTGCCAGATGCTCACGGTCGCGGCGGTATGCCTTGTGCGCCTGCCTTTCCAGGCCATCGCTGGTGAACGAGGCGGTGCCGGCGCGGGTCGCGGTGAGTCGGATCTCCACCATGGTGTCGACGAGCCACCCGGGGAGCGCGGCCGACAGCACCACGCCGTTGGCGAGCATCGTCTTGGTGTGGTCACGCAGCGCGTCGGCGGTGAGCTGCGACGCCAGCCGGGATGGGAGGTGCCCGTGCTCCGACCCGTCCCTGACCAGGAGCGCCGGAGCGTTCGCCGTCACAAGCCGCAGCACTTCATCCGCCACGGTGGGCTGCCGCGGGTCCGTCGGCCGGAGCACCACCGGAACGCCGAGCGCAGACATCCGGTCAGCGCTCGGCGCCGCATCCAGACCCGGGTCGGCCGTGCTCGCCGTGATCGACGAGTCCGTGTCGGCATCCGCCGGGTGCCCAGGAACCGGGGTGTCCGG
Source organism: Dermatophilaceae bacterium (assembly GCA_051657745.1). Lineage (GTDB taxonomy): Bacteria > Actinomycetota > Actinomycetes > Actinomycetales > Dermatophilaceae > JBOFLG01. Next base: position 1,879 of record JBOFLG010000031.1, read on the forward strand.
TCGCAACAGGGTGATGCTGGCCGGAGCGCTCACCGTCGCCGTCGTCGTGGGTGACCCGCTGAACACCCCGGGGAGTCCCCACTGCGACCCGGGGGGTACCGAGACCGAGACGTTCCAGGAGGCATCCAGTGCGTAGACCGTGCCGACGATGCTCCGCCCGGTCTTGTCTCGGTCGCCAGCGACGACGTGGACACTGGTGCTCGTCGAGGCCTCCGAGGTGTGGCCTCCCGAGCCCCAGGCCGCCGTGTTCGCGCGGTACCTCGACTCGGGGGTCCCATCGGGTGGCGGTGGGTCCGCTGCCGGCTCGGGGGCCGGCGCGGGCTCTGTCGCGGGCTCGGGCGCCGTCTCGATCCGATGGGGGATGAAGCCGGCGCCACCGCTGATCACACCAGTGCTGCCGGAGGTGTGGACGTTTCGGCCCACCACCCGGGTCCAGGCGTCCGTGCCGAGACTGACGGTGTATCGGGCGCTCTCGCCCACCGCGTGGTTCGGTGTGACGGACGGCAGGGCAGTCAGCGCGATCCGCACGCTGACCGGCCTGGGCCCAAAGATGCTCAACCCCGGGAAGTCGATGTCCTGGCCGACGATGAGGTCCTGCACGTTGGCGAGCAACTGCTCCGGACTCGTGACCGAACTCAGCCACGAACGCACCGCACCATCGGTGACATCAACCCCCGCCTGGCGCAGGGCGTCCTCGACCGCGGAGCCCAGCCTGCCGGACCCGCCCACGAACAGCACGATGTCGTCGGGCTCAAGCGGGACGTTCTGTGGTTCGCCGGCCGGCGCCGTGGGCGGGGCGGTCGGTGCCGCCTCAGGCTGAGGGCCGTCCGGGGTCGTCGCCCGCGGGGCGAACGGTTCTGGGACGGCGAACCGCACCCAGCCGCTGACCGGTTTCGGATTGGCCTCGGCAATCCGGACACCCCGGCCGAAGGTCGGCGGGGCGAGCCACCGAACGGCACCGGCCAGCCGACCGAGGAGCGCGGGTCCAGCCGGGGGCGCCGGTTCGTAGGGATAGTGGACGGTCGAGATCTCGATCTCGAAACTGACCGTGTGGTCGAACGTCCGGACCGGGCCGGCGTACGACACGGAGTGGTTCGCCGATCGCATGTCGGTCGTTTCGACAGCCTGGAGGCCGTGGGCGTACGCCGCGCCGCCGAGGCCCGGGCCGGTGGACATCTTTCGCTCGCGCACGCCCCCCACGAAGTTGACCTCTACACCCCTTTGGCGCAACCGGCCCAGCCGGCGGTTGACACTTGACGAGGTGCGCTGCTCCATGGCCAGGTCGACACTGGCGCCGGTGACCCGCCCGGCCGCGGTCTGCTCACCGAGGACCGCCCGGACTGTCACCGTGTTCTGGTTTTCACCGTGGGCATCCGGGGTGGCCCAGCTCACCGGGATTCCCGGGCCGAACAGGCTCGATGCCAGACCGAGGAGTGGCAGCGTCCCGAACCACCCGGCAAGCATCTCCCGGTCGGTCGAGTTGGACGCTCGGTCACCGAGTGCCGCGAGGATGGCGGGAAACACGCCATCGACCCCACCGAGGTGCTCGATGGCGGCGCTGTCGAGACCGTCGCCGGCCCGGATGCCGCGGGGCAGTTCGCGCCTGCCGCCAGCGGGCTGATCCGTCACGCGGTGATGCCGAGGCGCCAGGTCATGAGCGTCGTGCCCGGCCGCCGCCCTCGCGTACAGGTCGGCATCCGCCGACCGCACTCGGACCAGCATCGTGGACTGTTCGTTGACCACGTACTGGCCGGACTCGGCCGTCTCGCGGGAGGGGGGTCGGGTCCCCGTCAGGTTCCGCACCCCGGGGGTGCGTCGCCAGGTGATGAGCACCTCGACCCGAGCGTCCATGGTGAGGCGAGTCGTGGCCGCGGTGTACGTGACCGCGCGCCGGGCCACGGCGCAGTCCATCCGCGTGGTGTCCATCGTGCGGCTCAACTCGAGCGCCCCCCCGGCAGCCCCGCGCACGGTTCGCTCCTTGCCGAACGTGGGTTCGGGCGTGGTGCCCGGCAGTGGCCCGCTCGCGATGACGCTGGCGCCCGACCGCCATCCGTCTGCGTTGTTCTCGAAGGAGAAGACCCGCGAGTAGTGCTCTCCCTTGACTGCCATGCTCGCCTCGGCAGTATCGATGTCCTCCACCTCGCCGGGGACGACCGAGACAAGGAACTGCAGGTCGTAGGACCGCCCGCCGCTCGCCGTGACCCGCAACCCGTGCGCGGAGATACCGGCGGAGGTGCACTGGGGCAACAGCGGCATCAGGGTCGACTCCGAGAGGAGGTCGCGAATCGCGCCTCCCACCGGGTCGCCGGGGTTGTCGAAATCGCTACGGGCAACTCTGTTCCCCGGGAAGAACCTGGCGGCGATCTCATCGAGCACTGCGGTGCGCACCGCGGCCATGTCCATGGACTCGGGGACACTGAACAGGCCTCCGACAGAGTGGCGTTCGTTCGGTGACAGCATGAGCGGCGACCAGCCGACGCGCGACGTCTTGTCTGTCGACGAACTGGTGGTTGCACGCGGGGCAGCCGGTCGCTCGGTGAGCCCGGTGAGTACCGGCGCGGTAGCCGATCGGCCGGTGAGTACCGGCGCGGTAGGCGACCACGGGTCTGACATGGAGCTTGGAACCGCGTGGCCGCGACGCGGCACCGGAGCGAGCTGCGGCTCCGACACCGCTCGCGATGGAGCGGTGGACGATTCCGGCGCCTTGGTGAGGAGAGCCGCGCGGGGGTACGCCACGGCGGCCAGGACGAGGGCCTCCCTGCTCTCGAGGACGACGTCACCGCGTCGCATCGCGATTTTCAGCGTCCTCGGCACGAGGAAGTGGGTCCAGCCGCTGCTTGAGGCCACGTACTGAAACTCGTTGGTCAAGTTCTGGGCGAAACCCGCCTTGTGCGATCCGCGCATCCCGAGCTGGAACTGCACGCCGAGGCCAGTGGTGCGGACGGGCAGCCGGAACTGCGGCCCGGCCCCGCCGATCGTTGCCCACGAGCGCCCAGTCATGACCGCAGTACTTCCCGTGGTCTCGCCGACGATGGCGAAGACGCGGTCCACGCCGTGCTGGGTGTCCCCCGCTTCGTGCGGAGTGAGAAGTCGGAAACCTCCCGTCCGAGGGCTGATACTTACCGAAATGGTGTCCGTGCTGGACCCCGGTGCGGCGACCGTGATGCCACCGTCTTGAATCCGGTACGCCGTGCCGAGCGCGGCACCCAGCTTCGCCTCGAATGCGCTGCGCAGATCTGCGCGACCACCCTCATCGAGAACGCCTCGTGGGATCAACGTGTGCAGTACGACGTCGGCAACCGCAGCGCCCAATCCCGCAGCGCCGGTCCCAGCATCGCCCGCCCGGAGGCGGTGGCCGGGCGAGTCCGAACTCAGGCCAGTGAGCATGCCCGGGCCGAGGCTGGTGCTCGCACTCGGCGGAGGCGAGACGTCGGGGCGCAGGTGGGCGGGCAAATTCGTGACGCCGAGGTCCGGGGTCCGGGTTGTCCCGATCCCGTCGAACGCCGAGATCGGGATCGTGCCGGCGATCGGTGGCGCCCCGCGGCGAGGTTGCGGCGGCCTCGCCCCGGACGGAGCGAGAGCTGTAGCCCCCAGACGTTCGCCACGCGGGTTGTCCTGGCGGCCATGCCGCGGCGCATCGTTGGCGAGCCAGCGGGTCAGGACCTGACTGGCCGAGGTGGTGCCCGGTCGGTAGGTGGCTGCGGGTGGCGCGTCGATCCCGTTGGCCGACTGGGCCGTTGTCGCGTGCGGTGGGCTCGGATCGGTGCGGAAGGTGAGCATCTCACCGGTGGCCGGTAGTCGCGGCCGGCCGGTCGGGTCGGTGGAGGTCACCATGACGCCACCGGCCAGGTGCGGGGCGGTCCAGACATCGTCGGTTGGTGCCGTGACCGGCACCCCGAGTTCGCTGCTGAGTTCGGCGGCGGCGGAGGAGTGGCCGCCACGGCCGGTACGGCAGGCGAGCAGCCGCACCGGCTGCCAGGGCTTTGCCCGCCACGCGTCACTGTCAGTGATGGCCTGAGCGACCTCGCGGGCGGTGCGACTGCGTCCGTCGACCACGAGCTGGCCGTTGGTATTGCCATGCGCAACCACGGTCAGCACTCCGGGGATGACGTTGACGTTCCGTGCGGCGGCCAGTTGCTCGTCGGCCGTAGTTGGTCGGGCCGAGGTGCCGGGAGCCGCGGGGTCCACCTGCCGTGGGCCGAGCGGGTCGCTGTCCGAGCTGCCGGTCCGGAAGAACAGCCCGCTCGGGATCTCGGCGACGGACTCAGTCGTGATGGGCGAGTCCTCGTCGACTTCGGCCGGTAGTACCCACATGTGGCCGGGTCCCCAGCCGTTGTCCGAGCCAGATTCTGAGCCTGATGCGATGTGGGTGGCGGTCGTCTCGGCGGGTGTGGTGGTCTCGTCGGTTTCTGATGGTGCTGGGGTGGACCCGTCGAGATAGGGCCCGGGGTAGTTCTCGGAGCGGTCGCTCTCCGCCGTCGATGGCGGGGAGTTGGGGTCGCGGTAGGACGCTGCGGTTGACAAGCCGTCGGACAGGTCGGCGTCGAACCCGGACGGCTTGGGGTCGTCGGGCTCCGATTCCGTGAGTTCCGTCTCGTCGGTTTCTGATGGTGCTGGGGTGGACCCGTCGATGTAGGGGACGCGGTAACTCTCGGAGGGGTCGGGGTCGACCTCGGGCGCCGGGTCTGCGTCCGCGGACTCCGATTCGTCGGATTCGGACTGGGCGGAGCCGACGGCGAGGCTGGAGTGGGTGGGGTCGATGTCGATGTCGAAGTCGTCGGGTCCGGGTAGTGGGCTGGCGTCGGCGGTGGTGTCCGGGTGTCCGGATGCGGGGGTGGAGGTGAGGGTGGGGTCGATGTCGATTTCGAAGTCGTCGGGTCCGGGTAGTGGGCTGGCGTCGTCGGTGGTGTCCGGGTGTCCGGATGCGGGGGTGGAGGTGAGGGCGGAGCCGATGTCGTTGGCCTGAACGCCGTTTGTCCTGGGGCGAGGCCAGAAGAGTGGGTTGTTCGTGATGCGGGTTTCGGTGTCCCGGTCGGGGCCGTCCGGGCTGCTGGTTCCCGGAGCCGAGGTGAGATCGGAATCCATGGAGTGGGCCTGGAGGCCACCCGACCCGGGCGGGGTATCCGGCGCCTGCTCGGCGTCGTCGAGGTCCACGCCGGCGGGCAGTTCGACGTAGCGGAGTGGGGGGACGGCGTCGGGCCAGGTGACCGGGCCCACCGGCCCGTAGCGGCCGACCCCCGGGTCAACCTCCCGGCGGCCGAAGCTGGCAACGGGCCGCGGGTCGTTGCGTGTGAGGTGCGGTCGGGCGGCCTGGAGCGCGTCATCGAGGTCGGTGTTGTCGAGGGGGAGGCTGTCGCCATTGGGGTTGGCGACAAACCAGTTGCGGGTGCTGCGGATGTCGCCGTTGGAGACGAACGTGATGACGCCGTCGGTTGCGACGACGGGTCGGCCAGCCTCGCGGGCAAGCTCGTTCGCGGTGTTCGCCGCGTTCGAGGCCACCAGCGCGAATGGCCGGTCCACGGCGATGCCCTGCGACGGGATGCCGTCGAGAATGGTGCGGGCATCGACGGATTGCCCCCAGCGCAGCAGTGAGCCGTCGGTAGTCGCCTGCCCACTGACGACGGTGACGCCATGGAACGACGGGAGCAGTTGGGCGGCCTCGGCGAGGTCCTTCTCCTCGGCGGTGGTGAGCGTCGAGGGGGTGGGCGTACCGGCATCCGGGCCGGTGTCCAGCGGCCGCGGCGGGCCATGCCATCCGGAGCGGGTGGCTTCGCCCGACACGTGCACAACTCCGAGCTGGCGGGCAACAGCGGGAGTGACCGCGAACACCGCGGCCTGGCTGGCGATCGCCGCCGCCTGCGGGGCGTGGCCCGGGTCGGCGAGTACCGGTGCGTTCTCTGGGATGGTGCCGAGCGCGGGGCGCGGGAGTGTGGCGTCTCCGGAGGACGTCGAGACGGTGACGGTAGTCAGCAGGTCGGCTGCGACGAGCATCGCCGGGCCGGTGATGATATGCAGCCCGATGTTGCCGTTGTCGATGGCGGTGGCATGCCCGGTGCCTCGGCCGCTGGTGGTGGTCACACTGGGAATGAGTTCGGGGGCCAGCGTTGCGTTGAGCTTGGGCACAAACTTGGGCAAGATGGACAGCGCCCCGGTGACGGTGGTGGTGCGGTCGCGGTTGTAGTTCTCGGTCATGTCGATGGTGGAGGTGCCGACCGGGATGGGGAGGCGCACGAGGGTGCTGGGGGCCCACCCGAGGCTGGTCGGCCGGTCGTGGATCGTCGCACCCACATCGAGGCGCACCTGCTCCAGGGTCGCGCCGTTTCTGTCGAGTACACCGCCGTAGGTCTCGCCGAGGATCGTGGTGTCCAGCCGTGACGTGAGGTGGACCTTCGACAACAGGGCATGTGCGGAGTCGAGGGCCGGGCCATTGTTCCGGAACAGATGACCGTGGGTGGGATCCTCTTCGAGCTGGGTGAGGAGCTCGTCCTGGAGGTCCGCCGCAGCGGTCGGGTCGAAGGACTGCAGCACGAACTCGCCATGCTGAACCGAATCCGGGGTGGGACGGCGCGCCGGTTCCGCCGCACCGGCGGGGGCGCGGTCGTTGCGGGCGTCGCGAACGGTGGCCTCGCCCAGGTCGTCGGCGGCCCGGTAGATGGCGTCCGGCACAGCGACCCGTTGAGTGGTCTCGGCCACCGCGACGCGGCCGCGTTCGACCCGGCCGAACTCGGCACGGCTGCGGTCGCGCCGGGTCAGTTCGCGGACGTTCCCGTCCTGGTCGACGGCCTCCCATGCGGTCCCCCGGCCGAACCCGGCGGCATGGGCGATCCAGACGCCGAGCCGGTACAGCGCCCACACCGGCCAGGCCAACGGGGTCACCCCGGTGGACTTCACGAGCCGGACCTCGACGCGCAACGGCTGGTCGTAGACGTGCATCGGGCCGTCGAGGGTCGCTGCGGACCACACCCCCATCACGGGGGCGGCCTCGGAACTCCGGGTGGCCACATCCCGGCGGTTACGCGCGTGCTCGCCCTGGACGCTCACGGTCCCGATCGGGGTGGGGCCGATGCCGGCCATCCGGACCCTGCTTGTTGACGTCCAGCCCACGCCGGAGGCGTCCTTGTCGACGCGTTTGCCGATCCGGAGACGGTGCTGGTGGAAGGCGGCATCCGTGGCGGCCAGGATCACCGGTTCACCGTGCTGGTCGTGGACGGGCACCGGGTCACCATCGGGCCGGACGGTGATCTCCAGCGTGCCCAAGTGCCGGATGCCGAACCCTCGGGTCGGGATGAGCGGCAGGCGTACCCGACCGGCGGTCGTGAGGCCGCCCGCGAACGCGTCGGAGAGCGATTCCTGAAGGTGCGGGTCCAGCGCTCCGGCGTCAAGGAAGCGCGGCGCGCTGCGCTTCAGCAGGCGGGTCACGGCGTCGGTGACCTGGGTGGCCGAGGACCGGTTCGCGGCGGCGACCTGCTGGTCGGATGCCGGTGGCGCCGGCTCGATCTGCTCCGCTGGGGCCGAGTCGGATGCCGACGGCGCTGGTTCGATCTCTCCCGCCCGGGCTGGTTCGGATATCGGTAGCGCTGGTTCGATCTCGCTCGCCGCGGCCGAGTCGGCTTCCACCTCGGAGGTAGGTGCAGGGTCGGTAGCGGCGGCGGCCACGCTGTCGGTTCGCGGTTGGGTCGCGACGGAGAGGGGGACACCGGCCATCACCCGGCGGACCAGCCCGGGGTTGGTGACCGCGTGCGGCGGCGTCGGGTTCTGCACGCCGGTGAGGTGCTGCACGGGGTGGTCCGAGTCCGGGACCAGGACATCGACAGCGTGCGCGATGTAGACCTCGCTCGGGGCGTCCGATGGCGTCGCCTGGAGGCCGTGCCAGCGGCCGTAGTCGGATGGCGTGAACGACAGGGTGTGCCGGAGCGCTCGCGTCTCCTTCGTCATGGAGCGCGGCGCGTACTCCATCCGCCAGCCCTCGCGGTCGAGCATGAGGTCCTGCCGAATACTGGAACTCGTCCACGAACGCCTCCACGAACGATCAGTACCGGCTCTGGCCTCTGGGGCGCCTGGGGCTCCTGGGGTGGCTACGGCGGCAAGGGTTCCTGCCAGCGACCAGGACCACGTGGTCGACCGAGTCACCTCGTGCTGCTGCCACACCTGCGCCTCGTCGTTGAGCCCCATCGTGACGCGGCGCCGCGGCCACGGGTTGTGGTCCTGTTCGAGGGACGACCGCACGGTGACGACACCCAGCACACGGCCTTTGGCATCGCTGACTTGTACCCGGGTTCCACCGTTGACCAGGTGCCGGATCCGGAGCGGTTCGGGGTCCAGTTGCCCGCCGAGCGCACGCAGGTCCACCTGCACTGCCGGTGGCTTCTGCTCCATTCCGACGAGCTGGCGCCAGGGGCCGATCGGGTCCTCGTTCACCTCCTCGAGGAGAACCTCTCTCGTCCGATTGAGGAGATCCGTGACTCCCGCCATCAGTTCCTTCGCGCCGCGGAGTTCCACCACCCGCTCCGTCGGTTGCAGCGGAGCACCGGACGACCGATCACGATCCCGACCCTGGTCGCCTGCGGGGGGCTCGAGTGAGTGGTCGGCGGGCTCGAGTGAGTGGTCGGCGGGCTCGAGTGAGTGGACGGCGGGCTCGAGTGAGTAGTCGGCGGACTCGGCGGACTCGAGTGAGTGGTCGGTGAACTCGATTGTGTGGTCGGCGGGCTCGAGTGAGTGGTCGGCGGATTCGAGTGAGTGGTCTGGTATCGCTTCGGTGATCGGGGTCTGCACTCGCCAGTGCCCCTGTGTCACGAATCCCACGGAACTCGGGCGTTCGCCGGTGATCTCGGCCTCGATGGAGATCTGGTACTCGACGCCGACGACGTAGGCCCTGGTCTCACCCTCGTACTTCAGGTGCGGGTCGGTCGCCATCCACGGTCCGTGGACCACGGTGACGTTCGCGCCACGGCTAATCTGTCCTTGCCCCGCCACCGACGTGGTTATTGGCATCTGCGCGCCTTCGATGCGGGCCGTGCGGAAAGCGCCGCTGACAGGGATCGTCAGGGCGCCCGAAACGGTCCGGCCGCGGCTCGACGCTGCGAGCGTCGGGAGCCACGTCTCGCTGCCGTACTCCATCACCACAGACGCCAGCCCACGGACGGTCCTCAGCGTCGTACCGTCTGTGGTGGCATTGACCCGTACCCGCACGGTGAGGTCATAGCCGTCCGGCAACCGGACCGTCACAGGCTGAATCGAGACGCCGGTCTGGATGAGCGACTTCTGATGTGCCCGCAGGCCCATCGGCGACAGCGCCTCCTCGAGGGCGAGGCGCAACTGCGGCGCGAGCCGGGCGAAAGCGTTCGCCGCGAACGGCGAGCTCAGTCGCGCTGAGGGCTCCGGCGGGAGAGTCTGGTCGTTCGCAACCATGGGATGCGGCGGCCTGGCGGCTTGGGCTTGGGCCTGGGCTTGGGTCTGGGGTGTGATGTGGGCGATGAGGGCGCGATAGGCGGCCTTCTCGGCTTCGACCTCGGCCTTGGCTGTCAACTCGCTCACACCGGACATTTCATCGATGTGCGCACCGCCGAGCCCAACCCCCTCGATGAGTGCTCTCGGTGCGGTACTGAGCGCATGATCATGGTTATTTTCACGAAATCTGAAGAGCAAGGCGTCGTGATCTTCGAGGTTCTGGAGGTATTCCTCACGAGCCCGCGCCGCAGCCCTCGTACCGGCAGGGCTATCCGGATCAATCTCGGGGGCAGGAGGATTGCGCAACACGGTAGGGAGGCTGGCCCCGGGATCGAGGTACCCGATGAGTCGGCTTCTCGCACTCTGCAGGATGCGGCTGGACACCTCACCATTGCCGTTAACAACATGTGGGGTGTCGTCGATCGTCACGGTGAGTGTCAACGCGACTTGGAACGTAGCCCGGGTCGTGGGGCCGGTCGGGATGATCTTCGACTTTTCGTAGGTAACGGCCACGTCGGTGCGCCGGTTGCCTACGACGGAGGTGCCCGATCCGCTAAGCGCGAAATCGAACGTGACCCCGCCAGCCTCGGGGCCGATGCTGCGGCCGATCGCCTCGCCTCGCCGCTTGAGCCCCATGCCGAAACCACCCTCGGCGCCGACCGTGCTCTCGGTGGTCTCGCCCCGGGAACGGACCACAGCGTGCTGAACCTTCTCGGTGGCTTCGATGGTGTGCACGCCCGGCATGTCCTGGAGTTCGTACGACTGACCAGGGCGCAGGGCGGCCCGGAGTGTGAATTGCAGGGTGCGCCCGTCATCGAGGATCAACGGTTGTGAGTTCAGGCCCGAGCCGAGGTTGCGCGAGCCGCGGATGACGTTGTCCTCGCTGAGCAGCCCATCCAGCAGTCGGGCCGCTGCCGAGTCCGGGGAGAACCGTTTCCAACGGTCCGTACCTACGCTGAGTGTTTTCGTTTCCAGCTTTTTCCGCGTATCGCGGTTCAGGGCACCAAGGTCAACCGATTCAACGGCCATTGACATGTCGGTGAACACTTCCATCGCTACCGCTGGGTTGGGGTTGAGGTCGGGGCGGTAACTGTGTGTCGTGATCGGGGCCGGGGCCTGATTGGCTGGGAGCGTCATCTCGACCGGGATCCGGACGTCGGTCACGACATCGACGCTGGCCGCCTCTGCATTCTCGACCAGGAGGGTCAACCGGTGCGGAATCTGGAACGCCGCCCACTGCCCGGTACCCCGCAACGACACCACCGCGCTACGGTTCGCGTTCTGCACGATAGCCGTGTCAGCGGATCCCTGGACTGAGGCGTTGACGAACCCCTTGGCCGCTGGGGCCCAACTGGTGTTCTCCGGGTCGAACCCGAACACCGCACCGGCGGCCAGCTTGGTTCCGATCCCGGAATTCTGGTTGGCTCGGGATTCTGACTTGAAGTCACCGTCGAACCACTGGAACTCGGTGGCGCCCGGGCCGGCCACGTCGCGCACCTGCACCGCGTGGTCCCAGAACGATCGCTCCGGGAGTTCCGGATCGCGGCGGGTTCTGAGACCCACGGTCAGGTGCATGGACTTGCCACCGCCGGGATTGGGGACTACCAGGGACACCCCGTCCGAGCGCAGCAACCGCCGCACATCGGTGACATCGGGCGAGTCCGCGGCCGACCAACGAGCCACGAGCCCAGTCAGCATC
>JBOFLG010000032.1:0-2297 GCA_051657745.1 Dermatophilaceae bacterium
AGGTACCGGGCGTTGTCCGCGGACGGCGGCACCCCGAGACGCTCGACGGCGACCACGTCGATGCCGTGCTCGCGCAACCCGGCCACCTTCGCCGGGTTGTTCGTCAGCAGCCGGCACCGTCGCACCCCCAGGTCGATGAGGATGCCGGCCGCCGCCGCGTAGTCGCGCGCGTCAACCGGCAGGCCGAGAGCCACCTGGGCGTCGACCGTGTCCAGCCCGGTGTCCTGCAGCTCGTAGGCTCGCAACTTCTCGGCCAGGCCGACGCCGCGCCCCTCATGCCCACGCAGGTAGACGACCACGCCGCCCTCGGCCGCGACCCGCGCGAGGGCGCGGTCGAGCTGGGGGCCGCAGTCGCAGCGGAGGGAGCCGATGGCGTCGCCGGTGAGGCACTCGGAGTGCACCCGCACCACCGGGGCGTGACTCGGCATCCCCCGTGGGCTGACCAGCGCCAGGTGCTCGTCACCGGTGACGGTGTCGCGCAGTCCGACCGCCCGGAACCGGCCGTGCGCCGTCGGGATGACCGTGTCGGCGACCCGCACCACCCGGTCGTGGCGCTGCCTCCAGGCGGCGAGGTCGGCGATGGTGAGCACCGGAAGGTCGTGCTCCGCGCCGAGTGCGAGCACTCCCGGCAGCCGCAGCATCGCACCGTCGTCGCCGACCAGTTCGGCGATCACGCCGACCGGAGCGAGCCCGGCGAGGCGGCACAGGTCGACCGCCGCCTCGGTGTGCCCGGCCCGCACGAGCACCCCACCCGCGCGGGCCCGCAGCGGCACCAGGTGCCCGGGCCGGCGCAGGTCGGATGCCGTGGACGCCGGGTCGGCGAGCACCCGTGCGGTGCGCGCCCGGTCGGCCGCCGAGATGCCGGTGGTGACCCCGGTAGCCGCATCGACGGTGACGGTGTACGCGGTGCGCAATGGGTCGTGGTTGTCGGCCACCATGGGCGGCAGGTCGAGACGGTCGGCGAGCTCGCCGGGTAGCGGGGCACACAGGTAGCCCGAGGTGTGCCGCACGGTCCAGGCCACCCAGTCGTCGGTCAGGGTCTGGGCGGCGAGCACGACATCGCCCTCGTTCTCCCGGCTGGCGTCGTCGACGACGAGCACGGGCCGCCCTGCCCGCAGGGCGTCGCACGCCTGCTCCACGGTGGCGAGAGGGGTCGTCATCGGGTGGCCTCCTTCGGCGCGAAGCGAGTGGCGAGCAGCCGCTCGACGTACTTCGCGAGCACGTCGACCTCAAGGTTCACGGTGCCGCCGACCGGAGTGCTGCCGAGCGTGGTGAGCGCGAGGGTGGCCGGGATGAGGGATACGGAGAACTCCTCCGCGGTGATGTCGACAACGGTGAGCGAGACCCCGTCGATGGTGATCGACCCCTTCTCGACCAGGTACGGCGACAGCTGGTCGGGAAGGGTGAACCGCACCACCTCCCAGCGCTCGCCGGGTTCGCGAGCGGTGACCCGGGCGGTGCCGTCGACGTGCCCTTGCACGACGTGACCGCCGAACCGGGACGAGGCCGCCATCGCCCGCTCGAGGTTGACCCGGTCACCCGGCTGCAACCCGCCGAGCGTGGAACGATGCAGCGTCTCGGCCATCACGTCGGCGGTGAGGCACTCCGCGCCGGACTCGACGACGGTGAGACACACCCCGTTGACGGCGATCGACGCACCGTGCGTGACGTCGCTGGTGACCAGTGGGCCGTGCACGGTGAGCCGGGCCGACTCGGTCTGGGTCTCCACAGCGGTGACAGTGCCGAGTTCCTCGACGATCCCGGTGAACATTGCTACTCAACTCCTTCGGAGGGGACGTGCGGTGATGCGGATGTCGCCGCCCACCGTGGTGACATCGATGGTGTCCAGGCGCACGGCATCCGCGATAGACCGGATGCCGACGTCGCCCAGGGCCGCTGGCCCAGCGCCGAGCAGGGCCGGGGCGAGGTAGACGACAACCTCGTCGACAAGGCCGGCTCCCAGGAACGCGGCGGCCAGCGTCGGCCCGCCCTCGAGCAACACCCGGTGGACGCCCCGCGCATGCAGCACGGCCAGCACCGCAGCCGGGTCGTGGGTGGGCAGCACGACGGTCTCCGCGGCCGCGTCGAACACCCGCGCGGATGACGGCAGCGACCGGGCGCCGACGACCACCCGCAGCGGCTGACGACCGTCGAGAGCGCCGTCCGGGGCGCGCACGGTCAGCGCCGGGTCGTCGGCGAGGGCGGTACCGGTGCCGACCACGACCGCACCACAGCGGGAGCGAAGCCGGTGCACGTCGGCCCGGGCCGCGGGGCCGGTGACCCACCGGCTCGAGCCG
>JBOFLG010000033.1:0-6807 GCA_051657745.1 Dermatophilaceae bacterium
CCGGCGTTGCCGTTCTGCGCCACGCGTCGGCCGAACTCGCTCATCAGTACCACCGTGGTGCGCTCGCTCGCCGGGCCGAGGTCGGCGAAGAACTGCGCCAGCGTGGTGGCCAGCGACCCGAGCAGCCTGGTCATGTCGCCGGAGTCGACGGTGCCCAGGCCGGTGTGCATGTCCCAGCCGCCGACGTCCACCGTGGCCACCCGCAGCCCAGCCCCGGCCCGCACCAAGGTGGCCACCGTCGCGAGCTGTTCGCCGAACGCGCCGGACGGGTAGCCGCGTTCGGCCGGGGTCTGGGCACCGGCCGCGATGGCCGTGGCCGTGCCCGAGGCGTCGAGGGCCAACTGCGCCTGGGCCGCCATCGGGTGGTCGAGCCCGGTGTACAGCGCCGCGAGAGCCTGGCTGTTCGCTGTCGCTTTCCGCGCGCTCCCGGTGACCGCGAACCGGTTCAGACTCGGCGTGACGATCGGGCCCCCGCCACCGACCAGTGAACGAGGGATGACGCTCGACGCACCGAGCGCGCGGAAGGTCGTCCCCGGCCCACTCGCCTCCAGCGCCCGGTTGAGCCACCCGTTTTGGCTGAGCGACCTGCTCGATCCACCCATCTCCAGACAGGTCTGTGCCTGAAAGTGACTGCGCGAGAGGTCGGGGGTGGCGATCGCCGGCACGGCCGCGACGCGGCCGGCGGTCACCATCGGTCGAAGCGGTGCGAGCGCCGGATGCAGACCGAAGCCGCGGGTGAGCGGGATGAGCGACCCGCTGCGCACCGCGATGTCCGGCCGCGCGGCGAGCAGGTCGGGGTCGTCGGCGGGAACCAGCACCGACAAGCCGTCCAGGCCGCCGCGCAGGAAGATCACGACCAGCGTCCCGGTGCTTCCCGCGGCGAACGACACCCGCGTGGTCGCCAGCTGCGCGGACAGCGCGGCGACCCCGACGCCGAGGCCGCCGGCGAGCAGCCGCCGACGGCTGAACCCCCGCGACCAGCTCTCCGACCGGGCCTGCTCCTCCTCGGCCACGGTGGCGGCGAGGGCACTGAGTCCGCGGTGCGTCATGGTGTCGGTTCCTGTCGGTGGTGTCATCGGAGCTGGAAGAAGGGCGAGTCGAGCACGTAGGCCGCGGCGAGCGCCGCCGAACCGGCCGGGTCCGCCGGCACCAGCGCGTCGCCGTCGACTTCCAGGCCAGCCAGCACGGCCCGCCGGCGCTGCCCGTCAAGCGCGGTGCCGATCAGCGTGTGGCTGACCAGGTCGATCCACACCCGGTAGGTCATGCCCGGCGTCGGGGCGAGCCGCGCAGCCAGCGGTGTCGCCGGGGTGAGGCCGGCCACCGACCCGGCGGTGAGGCTGCGGTGCAGGTTCCACCGCGCCACCATCTGGCTGGCGGACTGCCAGGCCGCGTACACGTCGGGGTACCCATCCGGCGGGGCCCAGGCGAGGGGGCTGTGGCCGACCTTCTGCAAGGAGCGGTACAGCGAGGTCAGTCCGCGAGGAGTATCGGGGTTCACCGCGGCATCCACGGCCCGGACCGCCCCGACCGCGTCCTCGAGCGGGCGCCGGGTCTTCGCCTGCACTGCCGACCAGAACTCGCTGCTGCGGAACAGCACCCGCAGCACCGGCACGATTGCCGTGTCGTGGGCGAGGTAGGCCGTGGCGAGCCGCTCGACCAGCGACTGGGGCGGGTGGTCGGAGACGAACCGCACCGCGAGCTTGCGAGCCACGGTCTGGGCCGTTGCCGGATGCCGCGCCAGGTAGGCCAGGTAGGCGTCACCGACGGCCAGTCCGTCATCCGAGGCGCTGTTGCGATGCGAGAACCCGAGCACCCGGACCGGCCCCACCCAGTGCTTGCTCGCGGTCCAGCGGAACCCCCACGACGTGCCGAAGTGCACTCCCCGACCGGTGAGGATCCGGGCGCTATTGAGCACGTCGGCTTCGGTGTAGCCGGCGCCGACCCCGACCGTGTGCAGCTCGAGCAGCTCGCGGCCGAGGTTCTCGTTGAGACGGTCGCGGGTGGACTGGTTGTTGTCGAGGTAGATGAGCATCGCCGGATGCCGCATCGCGGCCCGGAGCATGTCGGAGTACTTCCCGAACGCATGGGCGCGGATGACGGACCTCGCGTAGTCCGGGGCGGTGGCCCACACGTGATCCGACGGGGTGGTGACGTGCAGCAGGTTGCTGAATACGTCGACGACCACCTCGAAGAGTTGCCGCGAGCTGAAGATCTGCAATCCCAGTGTCGCCGTTGCCAGTTGCCGCGGCGGCTGCGCCACGTCGGTGCCGGCCGCCACGGCCTGCAGGACGGTGGCGATCGGGGCGAGGGCGAGCGGGTGCGCGGCGAGCACCGCGTCGCCGCCCGGGTCGGGGATCCGTCGTGGGTCGAGCTGCCGCTCGAGCCAGGCGTCGATCCCGCGGGAGCGCACGTCGGCGTAGTCCGAGGGTCGCGCACCGAAGGTGGCTCTGGACAGGAGGTGGCCGACCGTGCGTGGGGTGTTGCCGAGGCCACGAGCGGTGAGGGCCGGCGGCATCGCATCGGGACGGACCAGCGCGGGTGCGCTGTCACTCTCGACCGCCGCCCGTGCCGGGGTCGACGCGAGCCGACCGGCCCGGGACCGTCGGTGTGAGACAGCGGCGTACCTCGCGTCTCGGTCGGCAACCGGGCCGCCGGCACGCGGCAGGGCCTGAGCGGTCGTGGTCACCGGGGCCTCCTTCGTCATCCGTGGTCAGCAGGAGGGATGGCGCACGCTGCGCCGAGCGCGGCCGCCTCCGCGACTCGTCGCCTCTCTCGCGGGCCGAATGTATGGGCGCCGTGATGATGTGCGAGAGGCTGATCGGCCCGGAATGACCGCACGGTTCGGTGACCGACACCAACGGTGGAGGCGCGCCTCCACCGTTCGTCGGACTCCCCGAGTCGGGATCGGCCGGGGCGGTTGGTCGGGCACCGACGGCGACAGCCTCTGGGCAGGTCGGCCCCGGTCGTCGCCACCATCTACGGTAGATGGCCAGGGCTCGTGGCTGGCCCGCATCACGCACGCATCCCGAGGAGGTGGCCGGTGGCCCGGGTCTTGACCGTCGACCACCTTGGCGACCTCACCAACCGCGACCTCGGCGTGCTGTGCGGCACGGTCACGGTCGCCCGCGGGCTGGCCTACATGCGCCAGGGGCGGGTGCTCGACCTCGATCTCGCGGCCGACGGCACCGACGCCACCGGCTATGTCGGCGGCAGCGACGGCGAGACCTACACCACCCGGGTCGCGCTGGTCCCCACCGAGCCGGCCACACGCGGGAGTGCACCCCGAGCGCCGGTCCGCCGGTGGAGCGCCGGCTGCACGTGCCCGGTCGGGTCCAACTGCAAGCACGCCGTGGCGGTGGTCGCAACCATCCGCGACCACGGGCCGCCGCGTACCCGCGCTCCTGGCACCACTCGCGCCGGGGAGGATCGGCCCTCGTGGGAATGGGCACTCGGTGGCCTCCTCGATGACAGCCGCACCGGCGCCGACACCACCCCGGTCGGGCTGCTGGTCGCGGTCTCGGGGCCGGCGGGCGCCAACGGCAGCGGCGCGGCGCGAGGCTCGCTCACGGTTCGCCCCGTCATCCCCGGCACCCGGGCGGCCTGGATCCGCACCGGCGTGTCCTGGGAGACCTTCGCCGGCGGCTACTACGGGCACGGGCAGCAGGTGTTTCCCGACGACCACCGTGACGCCCTCACCTCGATCGCCGACGCCCATCGCCGGTCGGTGCTCGCGTTCGGCTACGGCCGGATGCCCGACGCGATCCGGCTGGACCACCTCGGCCCGCGGTGGGTCGGGCTGCTTCGGGATGCCGACCGGGCCGGGGTGCGGCTGCTCGCCGATCTCGACGGGTCGGGGTCCGTGGCGTTCGCGTCCGAGCCCGCCGATCTGGTGGCCGAGGTCGAACGCACGACCGACGGTGCGGCCCTGCGGTTGCGGCTCGACCTGCCAACCTCGGACGACACGCAGACCCACCTCGTCGGCTCACCGGCCACCGGGTTCTGGCTCCGGGACGGCGGCACCCTGGTGCTGGGTGCGCTCGCCGAACCCCTCGACGCAGCACGGCAACGACTGCTCGACCTCGGTGTGATCCACGTCCCCGAGCGTGACTGGGCCAGATTCACCGTGACCCATCTGCCCGGGCTGCGGCGACGCGCCCGGGTGCGGTCTCTCTCGTCCGATCTCGACCTGCCGGATGCCGTACCGCCGCGGCTCGCGCTGCGGGCCACGTACGAGGCCGGCCACCGAGTTCACCTGCACTGGACGTATCAGTACGGCACCGCCGAGAACGCCGTGCTGGTGTCGCTGGAGTCCGAGGTTCCCGACCCGATGCGCGACCGGGTCGCCGAGCACGACCTGGTCGAGCGGCTGCGCGAGGTGCCCGCGGTGGCTGCCGTGCGCCAGCTCTGGCAGGGAGTTGCCCGCCAGGAACGGCTGGTGCCTGAACTGCGGCTGCATGGGTTCGCCACCGTGGCCTTTACCGAGGTGCTGCCGGTGCTCGAGCAGCTGCCCGACGTCGAGGTCACCGTCGTGGGTGAACCGGCTGAGTACAGCGAGGCCTCGGAGGCGCCCCTGATCTCGGTGTCGGCGACCGATGCGTCGTCCGGCGATGCGGCATCCGGCGACGCGTCATCCGGCACGGACTGGTTCGACCTCGGGATCGAGGTCACGGTGGCCGGCGAACACGTGCCGCTCGCGCCGCTGATCGAGGGCATCGCCCGGCAGCATGAGCACCTGATCCTGGACAGCGGCACCTGGTTCGCCCTCGACCGGCCCGAACTGGAGACGCTCCGGCGGCTGGTCGAGGAGGCCCGCTCGCTTCAGGACCGACCGACCGATCCGTTGCGTATCTCGGCAGTCAACGTCGGTCTGTGGGAGGAACTCGCCGCGCTCGGGGTGGTCGAGGAACAGAGCGCCCGATGGTCACGCACGGTCGGGGCATTGCTGGATGACGGCTCCCTCACCCCGGCCGAGGTGCCCGATGGGCTGGCAGCCACGCTGCGGCCGTACCAGGTCGACGGGTTCCGGTGGCTGTCGTTGCTCTGGGACAGCGGGCTCGGCGGGGTACTCGCCGACGACATGGGGCTGGGCAAGACCGTGCAGATGTTGGCGATGATGCTGCGGGCGAAGGAACGTGGTGAACTCACCGACCCGGCGCTCGTCGTGGCGCCCACGTCGGTGCTGTCGACCTGGGCGAGTGAGGCTGCGCGCTTCGCGCCCGGCCTGCGCACGGTGGTCGTCGACCGCACCCGGAGCAAAGCCAGGGTGTCCATGGACGAGACCGTCGGCGACGCCGACCTCGTCATCACCTCGTACGCGGTGGCCCGGATCGACTCTGACGCGTGGCGTTCACGGTCGTGGGGCGCGGTGGTGCTCGACGAGGCGCAGTTCGTCAAGAACCACCAGGCCAAGACGTACCAAGCGGTGCGGCGGCTTTCCGCGAGAGCGAAGTTCGCCATCACCGGGACACCACTCGAGAACTCACTGATGGACCTCTGGTCGCTGCTGTCGATCGTCGCGCCCGGGCTGTGGCCGCGCCCGGCGGTGTTCCGGGAACAGTGGGCGAACCCGGTGGAGCGCGCCAATGACGTCGAGCGGTTGGCGACCCTGCGCGCTCGGATCCGGCCGTTGATGCTGCGCCGCACCAAGGAGGCGGTGGCCACCGAATTGCCACCGAAGCAGGAGCAGGTACTCACGGTCGCCCTGCACCCGAAGCATCGGGCCGTGTACGACCGGCACCTGCAACGCGAGCGGCAGCGGCTGCTTGGCCTGATCGATGATCTGAACGGCAACCGGATCGCCATCCTGCGGGCCCTGACCGTGCTGCGCCAACTCTCGCTGGACCCGTCGCTGGTGGATGCCGACTATGCCGGCTTGGCGTCCTCGGCGAAGGTGGACGCGCTCGTCGAGCAGGTCAGCGAGCTGGCCCAGGAAGGCCATCGGGCACTGGTGTTCAGCCAGTTCACCGGCTTTCTCGGGCTCGTCCGGGCCCGGCTCGAGGCCGAGGGCATCCGGTTCGAGTACCTCGACGGGCGCACCCGCAAGCGGGCCGAGCGCATCGCTGCATTCCGTGACGGCGACGCGCCGGTGTTCCTGATCTCGCTCAAGGCCGGCGGTTTCGGACTCACCCTCACCGAGGCCGACTATGTATTCGTCCTCGACCCGTGGTGGAACCCGGCAGCCGAGGCCCAGGCCGTGGACCGCACCCACCGGATCGGCCAGACCCGGCCGGTGAACGTCTACCGCCTGGTCTCCCGCGACACCATCGAGGAGAAGGTCGTGGCGCTGCAGGAACGCAAGCGCGACCTCTTTGCCAAGGTCGTGGATGACGGTGGTGCGCTGTCCAGTGCCCTGACCGCCGAGGACCTGCGCGAGTTGCTCCGCTCCTGACCCGACACGCCCACCGTCAGGCTGGTGGGCGTGTCGGACCGGCGGGTGCGCGCGAGCCCAGGTCGGGAGTGGACGCGAGCCCACGCCGGTCAGCAGAATTGGCGACAGATTATCGAGGCTGGCCCTGACTCGGACAACATTTCTGCCAATCTCACAAATCACCGCGACCGTTTAGATGTGGCGCCAGGAACCGGGCGATTCCCTAGTTGACCGCGGGCAAATTTAATTGCTATTGTGAAATTGCTCGCAGCGGCCAGCGTAGTGGGCGTAGCGTCCGCACATCGGGAGCGGCGCCCAACTATACCCCCCACCCTCCAGTGCGGTCGGCACGGTGAAGTTTCTTCTCCTGCGGTCATTGGATGCGAGCGCTTGATAGGTTCTCAAACTTTCACCGATAGCAAGGATGGAATTGTGAGCAA
>JBOFLG010000034.1:0-2637 GCA_051657745.1 Dermatophilaceae bacterium
GTGGTCTCCGGCACCCCCAGCAACGGGCCGAAAATGTTGTCCACCGTGCGGGTCACCTCCACCCGCAGGCGGCTCGGGCCACCCCCGACCGAGGGCGTCACCGACGTGATCGCATCGTCGCGGAAGCCGTTCCCCGACGCGTACTGATCAGCGATCGCAAACGCACCCGGCTGGTCGCCGGGCAACTTGGTCACCCCGCCGAGCGCCGCGGCATCCGCGGCCCGCTGGGCCCGCTGACCGGTGAGATACCAGTTTCCGACATCGACCGCGAACGCGCAGAACCCCATCAGCACGAGGAGCAACAGGCCCGTCGTGACCGCCACATAGCCCGCTTCGTCGCGCCGGCGACGCAGCATCGGTCGGCGCAGCGTCGGTCGCCTCAGCGGGGCGCCCCCTCTCACTTGCAGCCATTCATCGTGGGGATCGGCTCGAACCGGATGACGTTCGACTCCCGGATGGTGACGCTCTCGAATGCCAACCCGGTCAGCGCCTCGTGGCGCAGCTGGAGGTACACGCCAATCCGGTCCGGAGGCGAATCTGCGCACGCATCCATCTCCATCGCCGGCCAGTCGGAGTACACCGACTCGAACTCCGAGCCGTTCCACTCGAACTTGACGCAGGTGTCGCAGTCGTCGAACGAGCCTGTGCCAAGCGGGAACTCGTCATCGACATTCGCGCGGTAGACCCACAGCTCCTCGATGTTGTCCTTGTTCATCGCACCACCGGCGCGCTGCACCCGGTCGGCGGTGTTCTGCGCGTAGTCGGTGGCGCGGGCCTGCGCCGAGGCGATGCGCACCCCGGCCTTCACGGCATCCGACGCCGAGAGGTTGTTCTGCAAGTAGAGCGCGAACTCCATGATGCCGACGATGAGGAAGATGATGAACGGCGTGACGAGCGCGGCTTCGACAGCGACGGCGCCCCGCTCGGGCCGGCGCCGGGTACGGGTACGGGTGCCGGTCATGACGACACACACACTTGCGTCGAGGAGATCTGTTCGAGCCGCATCACGGTGGTCTCCTCGATGAGCAGGTCGTCACCGAAGGTGATCGGGGCCTCGTTGCGGTACTGCACGCGCACCCCGACCGCGTCGATGGTTCCGCCCGCGCAGGCGTTGCGGCCGGTCCACGAGCCCGAGCCACCGCTGACGGCTCCGGTCGAGGTCACCGTGAACGACACGCACTGGCTGCCGCACGCGCCGCTGCCGGATGCCGGCTCACCGGTCGGCGAGGAAGGGTTGGCCCGGTAGACCCACAGCCGGGTGACCCGGGTGTAGTCCATCCCCTCCATTGAGGCCACCACCTGCCGGGCCGCGTCGCGGGCGAAGGTCGGCGCCATCGGCTGGGCAGCGGCCAGTCGGGCCCCGGCACGGGACGCCGACGACACCTCGTAGGTCGTGCGGAACAGCACCGAGACGTCAATGACTCCGCTGAGGATGCCGAACAGCAGCACCCCGGCGAAAGCCGCCTCGATCGCGATCGCGCCGCGCTCGTTCCGCGGACGGCGACGCCGCGCCCCGGCGAGTCGGCAGCGCACGTCGGTGAGCGGTCGCGGCGGCACGGTTCCTCCGGGTGGGTCGACAGGTCGGGCGGACCTCCAGGATGGAAGGCCCACACCTGCTCGCGCAGCGCGACCGGCGCCGCCCGGGCCGAAGGGCGGGCCAGGGTGGCCGAAGAGCGAGCGGGGGCGGCCGAACGGTGGACGAGCAGCCGCTGGGCCGACCGTCAGCGCACTCCCTCAGCGCCTCAGTTTCCCGCCCGCGCCCGAAACCTTCAGGTAGATCGGTCTTCCGATGGGGGTCGAACCCGAAGGTTCGGGCGTCGACCCGTCGCAAGGGTCAGGGGTCAGGGTTCGCCCGTCCGAACCTGACGGGTACGGCGCTCAGCCGTCGGCGCGACCCTTGAGGACTCGCAGGTGACCCCGGCGCGCCCCACTGGCCGGGTCGTCTGTGGCCGGCTGCGGCCGGGGTGCCGCGGCGCGTGGCCGACCCGCCTCGCGCACGGCGTCAGCCAGCGCGACGAGGTCATCGGTGCTCGGCTGGGGCTCGGGGTAGTCGGTGACGAGACGCACCACGTCCCAGCCGCGCGGGGCGGTCAGCCGCACCGCGTGGTCGACGCAGAGGTCGTACGTGTGCGGCTCGGCGTAGGTGGCCAGCGGCCCGAGGACCGCGGCTCGGTCGGAGTACACGTAGGTCAGGGTGGCGACCGCGGGGCGACGGCACGCCGTCTTGGTGCACTTCCGCGACAGGTTCACCTCAGGAACCCTACGCCCGGGCTTCAGAGACCGCGCCGCTGCCACGCCGTACCATGCGCGGGTGCCCGGACCACGCCCTCGCGATCGCCACGGTCGAGGGCTCCGTGGCCCGATCGCCTGGCCGCCGGTGCCGGCGATGGCGACCCGCCGCGAGCAGTTCGATGACCTCGTCCTCGAGGCTGCTGACCGGCTCCGGCCGCACCTCGGTTCACGGCATACCGACCTCGAGTTCGCGGTCGAGGAGGTGCCGCCGCACGAGCCCGCGCCCTGGGAGGACCGGGCCGCACCGCTGGGCCGGCTGCTTCGGGGCACCCCCGACCGGGCGCCGCGCGTCGTGGTCTACCGGCGTCCGGTGGAGGCTCGGGCCCAGGATGAGCCCGACCTCGC
>JBOFLG010000035.1:0-16206 GCA_051657745.1 Dermatophilaceae bacterium
GCTGCGGAGATGATCGGCGCGATCACGCTGAGCGCAAAGCCGATGATCCCCGTGACGAAGCCGCCCTGCGCCAGGCCTGAACCCGCCTGACCGGTGCGACGGGTCTCCTGCTTGGCGAGGTAGCCGAGCACCACGCCACCGGCACCGAGCAGCAGGCCCAGGGGCCAACAACAGAGGGCGGAAAGGATGGCAAGGATGCCGAGCACCAGGGCGATGACTGCCATGGGATTGTTCCCGCCGCCGGCGCCGCTAGGAAACGGCGGTGGCGGGGGGTGGTAGCCGCCGCCTGCCGGTGGCGGCTGGTATCCACCCGGAGGCGGCGGGTAACTACCGCTCGAGCCACCTGGCGGCGGCGGAGGGGGTGGGGTGTTGCCACCGTAGCCTCCGGGGGGTGGGGGCGGGGGTGGGAGTGCGCCGCTCATGGTGCCTCCGAATCACAGTGATGGCGCGACCCAGCCGTCGCCACAGGGGAACCGAACTCTAGCCATCCGCGGTCAGGCCGAGAACGGCGGATGTCGCGGGCGCTCGCCGAGCGCCGGTCCGGCATCCCCGATGACGGCCCAGCGCCCACGGCGGGGTGCCGGGCCGTCATCCGTGCCCGGGTCATGTCAGGCGGGATTCTTGGGAACGACGATGACGGCCGAGCTGACCGCCTTGTCGCCGACGGTCTGCTTGTTGACGTCCCACAGCATCCAGAGGAACGACAGATAGAACAGCTGGTTCACCACGCCGTGGGTGAGGTCGCGGAGAAATGCGGTGCCGACGCCGATTGGCTGGCCGCTGGTGGCGTTGATGAGCATCAGCCCGACGACGCTTTTGCCAACACTCTGCCCACTGCGCCCAGCCCGGAAACACCGGTTCCAGAAGGCGATGGCGAGACCGAGGAGCGACCCCAGTGCGATCAGCAGCGACCCGACCATGATTTGTCCGGTGTTGACGTCGGGGGCGACTGGTGCGCCGGGCTGGTCGAAACTGTTCACGTCGACCGTGCTCACCGCGGCCTCGGCCGCGCCGACGACGATGATGATGATGCCAATGAACGCG
The DNA here is from genome assembly GCA_051657745.1 of Dermatophilaceae bacterium. GTDB lineage: Bacteria > Actinomycetota > Actinomycetes > Actinomycetales > Dermatophilaceae > JBOFLG01. The sequence continues at coordinate 1,045 of JBOFLG010000035.1, forward strand.
GGGATGAAGCCGAGCAACACCAGTGCGCCGTCAATGAGTTGGGCGAGCGCGCGCTTACCGAAGTCGGCGACCGGCCCGAAGTGCTGCTCGACGTAGGCACGGTTGCCGGGTTGTGCTGGCTCCCCACCGCCGACGTAGACCGGTGCAGCGGTCGGCCCGCCATACGGGTTCGCCTGCGGCGGAACCGGATACGGGGCTGCGGCCTCGGTGGGTTGCGGGACTGGCGGCGGCGGAACCGCCGGCTGGCCCGGCGAATCGGGCGGCATGGTGGACATCTGTGACCCCTGTCGATGAGAGCGGTAAAGCAAGGGTGATCCTAGGCGCCGCCAGTGGTGTCTGCGATCACCGGGAGTTCCTTGGCGTCGATCCCGAGCACGGCCTGCTCGTCGGGCTTTCCCGGCAGCACCGAGCGGATGTAGTCCTCGATCGTCTCCTCGATCGGGATGTCGTGCTGCGCCCGCTCGGCCAGGTACCACCGGTGCTCCAGCACTTCGTGGAACACCTCCGCCGGCTCCAACTTGGCCACCAGTTCCCGGGGGACCCGCCGGGTCACCGGCTCGTAGATCCGAGTGAGCCAGTCGTGGGCCACGATCTCCTCGTCATCCCCCTGTCGGCCGGTGGCGGCGGTGAATGCGTCGAGGTCGTTGAGCAGCCGTCGCGCCTGGTTTTCTCGCACGTCGAGACCGGTAAGCCGCAGCAGCCGTCGCGAGTGGTGCCCGGAGTCGACGACCTTTGGCTGGATGCGGATCGAGGTGCCGTCGATGTCGGTGGTGATCTCGAGCTCATCGACGTCGAAGCCCAGCGCGTTCAGCCGTCGGATGCGGTCGTCGACCCGCCAGCGCTCGCCGTCGTCGATGGTTTCCGAGCCCATCAGTTCCTGCCACAGCTCGCGGTAGCGGATGACGATGCGTTTGCTTACCTCGATGGGGTCGCGCTCCTCCTGGAGCAGCCCGCCGGCCTCGAGGTCCATCAGCTCGCCGGCGATGTTCACCCGGGCGATCTCGAGGTCGTGCTCGCGCTGCCCGTCGCTGAGCTGACGGTGCAGCTCGCCAGTCTCGGCGTCGACCAGGTACGCGGCGAACGCGCCGGCGTCGCGCCGGAACAGCGTGTTCGACAACGACACGTCACCCCACCAGAACCCGGCGAGGTGCAGCCGCACGAGCAATACCGCCAGTGCGTCGATCAGCCGGGTCGCGGTGCCCGTGCGCAGCGACTGGCTGTACAGCGCGCGGTAGGGGAGCGAGAACTGCAGGTGCCGAGTCACCAGGCAGGCGTCCAGCGGCTCCCCGCTGTGCGTCATCCGGCCACTGACGACCGCGAACGGCTCCACGGTGGGCAGGCGCAGGCGACCGAGGTCGCGGAGCAGCTCGTACTCGCGCCGGGCGATATCAGCCTTGATCTCCTTGACCGCGAGCACCCGCCCGGAGAGCCGGACGAACCGCACGACGTGCCGTGAGATTCCGCGGGGCAACGCCGCGAGGATGTCGTCGGGCCACTCCTCGAGCGGGAGCCGCCACGGCAAGTCAAGCAGCGCTGGGTCGGGTCGCGCCGTGGTGAGCTCTAACGCCATCCGTCACCTCCTTTGTCGGTCCCGGAACCCGGGCTCGGATGCCGTGACGCCCCGGACGGGCGGGCCGTCCGGGGCGTCGTCGGTCGGTCAGACCCGAGGTCGCGCGTGACGTCAGAGGCGCTTGCCGTCGGATTTGTCGAACACATGCATGTGGTCGGGGTTGGGGTAGACGAAAATCTTCGACCCCTTTTCGGGGACTCGCCGACCGTCGACCCGCGCGATGAAGGGCTTGGCGAGGCTGTCGTCGCCGCTGCCCTCAAGGGTGATGTCGGGGTTCGCCGGGGTCGCATACACGTAGGCGTCGGCGCCGAGTTCCTCGACGACGTCGACCGTGAGTTCGAGGCCGTCGTTGTTCGTGGTGACCTCGACATCCTCGGGCCGCACGCCGACGACCACCTGCGATCCGCCAGCGGCGAGCTGTGCCCGAGCCACCGGTACCCGGTGGGTGCCGAACTTCACGCCGTCCTCGGTGACCGGCACGGTGACCAGGTTCATCGCCGGCGAGCCGATGAAGCCCGCGACGAAGAGATTGTTCGGCTTGTCGTACATCTCTCGTGGCGTGGCGCACTGCTGGAGCAGGCCGTCCTTGAGCAGTGCGATGCGGTCGCCCATGGTCATGGCCTCGACCTGGTCGTGGGTGACGTAGACCGTGGTGACGCCGAGCCGGCGCTGCAGTGAGGCGATCTGGGTGCGGGTCTGCACGCGCAACTTGGCGTCCAGGTTCGAGAGCGGCTCATCCATCAGGAAGACTTGTGGGCTTCGCACGATCGCGCGGCCCATCGCGACCCGCTGGCGCTGACCGCCCGAGAGCGCCTTGGGTTTGCGGTCCAGGTATTGGGTGAGGTCGAGGATGCTGGCGGCTTCCTCGACCCGCTTACGGATCTCGCTTTTGTCGACCCCGGCGATCTTCAGGGCGAAGCCCATGTTGTCGGCGACGCTCATATGCGGGTACAGCGCGTAGTTCTGGAAGACCATCGCGACGTCGCGGTCTTTGGGGGAGAGGTCGGTGACGTCGCGGTCGCCGATCCAGATCTTGCCGTCGTTGACCTCTTCGAGACCGGCGAGCATCCGCAGCGAGGTGGACTTGCCGCAACCGGAGGGGCCAACGAGGACGAGGAACTCGCCGTCGGCGATATCGATGTCGAGTTTGTCAACCGACGGGGTGTCATTGCCCGGGTAGATCCGGGTGGCCGAGTCGAACTTCACTGTTGCCATGGCGCCATTGCCTTCCTTCACCGGCAGGAACGTGCCGGACGGTCCGTTGTAAAGGGCATGTTGCACCGCCGACGGGAGCCGCGGTGGGCACAGTATGCCGTGGCGACCGCGGGCCACGGAAGGGCCCCGCCCTCGGTAGGTCTCGCGCGGTCGGGGCCATCGCGACACCGCCCCGAGGCGACCCTGACGGTCAGACCTCCTGAGCGTGGAACGCTGAGGAGGCGCCGGTCGATAGGGTGCACCAGGTGACCGAGCCGCGTGCTGCCCGCCTCGCCGATATCGCGGCACAGGCCGACGTGAGCGAAGCCACGGTGAGCCGAGTGCTCAACAACCGACCGGGTGTGTCCGAGAACACCAAGCGAGCGGTGCTCACTGCCATCGACGTGCTCGGCTACGACCGCCCGACCCGGCTCCGGCCGAAGTCGGCACTCCTCGTGGGATTGATCATGCCCGAGTTGGTCAACCCAATTTTCCCGGCCTTCGCGCAGGTCATCGAGACCGCGCTCGCGGCTGAGGGGTTCACCCCGGTGCTGTGCACCCAGACCGCCGGCGGGGTGCATGAGGATGAGTACGTGCAGATGCTGCTCGACCGCGGCGTGTCCGGCATCATCTACGTCTCCGGCCAGCACGCCGACGCCACCGGCGACCCATCCCGCTACCAGGCGCTGCGGGCCCGCGGTCTGCCGATCGTGCTGGTCAACGGGTGGCTCGACGGCGTCGACGCTCCGTTCGTCTCCAACGACGACGTCGCGTCGATGGGCCTGGCGGTCACCCACCTCGCCCAGCTCGGGCACGTCGAGATCGGGCTCGCCCTCGGACCGGAGCGGTACACCCCCGTCATCCGCAAGGTGCGCGGGTTCCGGGCCGCGATGCGCGAGGTCGTGGGTGCCGAGCCGGCCCATCTCGACCGTCTGGTCACGCACACGGTATTCAGCCTCGAGGGTGGAGCTGCGGCGGCGGGCCGGCTGATCACTCGGGGCGCGACGGCGGTGATCTGCGGCTCCGACCTGATGGCGCTGGGCGCCATCAGGCAGGCCCGGGCGATGGGTTTGGCTGTGCCGCAGGGCTTCTCGGTGGTTGGCTACGACGACTCCACGATGATGGCGTTCACCGACCCACCGCTCACCACGATCCGGCAGTCGGTTGAGGCGATGGGGGATGCCGCAGTGCGAGCGTTGCTCGACGAGATCGGCGGCCAGCCGCCACCGCGCGCCGAGTACGTGTTCCGCCCGGAGTTGGTGGTCCGCGGCTCCACCGGCGCGATGCCGCACCGCAGCTGAGTCTTCCAGGCTGGCACGTCGAACACGCTCGCCGTCCTTGTTGATCAGACGCTGAACTTGCGCGCGGTGTCGAGGTCGGTGGTTGATCACTCGGCGCGACAGGCGACGGCACCAGTCCTACGCTTACCCAGGGGAAATGGGAGGCGAACGTGATCGATCCACGACGAGATCTCGTGCTCATCGCGCACCGGGCGACAGGGAATTTGGAGGACAAGACATCGAGAGTCGTGTGTCTCCGACGAACCGGCGGCGGAAAGATCGATGTGACTTTCGCGGATCGGCCGACCGCCCCGTACCGATTCGAACCCGACCGTGTGCACCTTCTCCACAGCGCAGGATTCGTCCCCCTTGCTGCCGAGCAGAAGGTCGAGGTCGACGGGGTTATCTGGGAGCGTGCGACGGGAGTCTCCACGTTTGAGGGATATCCCGGCGCGTGGTCGCGAGTGTTCTACGCCACCACCCACGGCGAGTCGCACAGCCTCAAGCCGGCAACTAGTGTCCGCGTTGTCTCGGATGCTGCTTCCTCGGCCGAGGCGGCTGACGTCATGCGCTATCTCCGGGAGATCGCGTCCCACCAGCCGTGTGACGACCCCATTCGGCGCGTCTACGACGAACTGGGCTTCCTCCACCCCGACAGCGCGTTCGGCCGGTACCTTGCCGGCGGGACAGTTGAGATCCGTGAACTCACCGAGCCGCTCATCTTTCCGTTCCGGTGCAATCTCAGCCAGCACGAGGCGGTCGAACGCGCGCTGACTAGCTCGGTCTCGGTAATCGAGGGCCCGCCTGGGACCGGGAAGACGGAGACAATCCTCAACCTGATCGCAAACATCCTCGCGTCCGGAACAGCGACGGTGGGCGTGGTTTCGTACAGCAATACTGCGGTCGACAACGTCTACGAGAAGCTCGACGATCTCGGGTTCGGCCACGTCATCGCTCGACTCGGCAACAGCGACCGCCGTGAGGAGTTCTTCTCGGATGCCCAGCGCGAGCGCAACGAACGCGTCACCGAGCTCGTCGCGGCGGCCCCGGAGCCTCCTGCGGCAGCGCCGATGGCGGGGGTCTGCGCTCGTCTCCGCGGGCTGCAAGAAGCCGAACGGGAACGTGCGCGTCTACGACAGGACGTCGCCGCCTATGTGTTGGAGCAGCGGCACTTCCAGCGGCACGTCGCGAACGACGAACTCCCGGACCTGCATCGCCTCCCCCTGCTCCGTCGTTCCTCCGCCCGCATCCTCGACTATCTCGCGGAGACGTCAGCGCTGGGCGAGGACCATCTCGGGCCGTGGCGTCGAATCCGGAGATATCTGCGTTACGGATCGCTGAGCGGCCTCAACCCCGCTGACACCGGCACGGTGCTCGCCCTGCAGCAGGCGTTCTACGATCGGCGAATCGCCGAGTTGACCGCGCGGCTCGACACACTCGACGAGATGCTCCGACGCGCTGACCTCGACGGCCTCGCCGAGGAGTACCGCGGGCTGTCGGTCCAGTCGCTGCATGCCGCGCTCGCTGTCCGCTACCGCACCAGGTCGCGCAGCTCCTACCGGGCGGAGAGTTACCGCCGGGCGGAGAACTTCGCCCGCTTCGTCGTGGACTATCCCGTGGTGCTCAGCACCTGTCACTCGCTCCGACGCAGCATCCAGCCCGGATATCTGCTCGACTACCTCATCATCGACGAGGCGTCCATGGTCGACCTGCTGGCGGCCGGAGCGGCGATGTCCTGTGCACGCAACCTGGTCGTGGTGGGCGACCTCAAGCAGCTGCCGCACATCCCGGGTGACGTCCGTCGCGATCTGGCAGCGCCGACTGAGATGTTCGACTATCAACGTCACAGCATTCTCTCCTCGCTGACCGAATGGAGCGGAGGCGATCTTCCGAGAACTCTGCTTCGCGAGCACTACCGCTGCGACCCCGCGATCATCGGATTCTGCAATCGTGCGTTCTACGACGGCGAACTGATTCCCTACACGCGCCGAGGCGACGAGCCGGCGATGTTCGTCTGGGCCACGCCAGAAGGGAACCACGAACGCCAGCACCGCGACGGTGGACGTTCCAACCAGCGGGAGGTCGACGTCATCGTCAAGGAAGTCATTCCGACGCACGGTGTGGGCGTGTCACGAGCGGATATCGGGGTCACCACGCCGTACCGCCGCCAGGCCGACAAGGCGACGGCTGCCTTCGTCGATGCAGTCGAGAAGATCGACGCAGATACGGTTCACAAGTTTCAGGGTCGGCAGAAGCGGGTCATGGTCATGACGACGGTGCTCAGCGAGACATGGCGTGGGCGCACCGGGCTCCGCTTCGTGGACGACCCGCAACTGATCAACGTCGCGGTCTCCCGGGCCGCCGCGAAGTTCGTGTTGGTAACGAACCACGAACTGCTGCCGACCAGCCGCTACCTCCGTGACCTCATCGATTACATCAGCTACCAGTCGCTCGACAGCGATGTCACTCGAAGCCGGGTGATCTCCGTGTTCGATTTGCTGTATCGCGAGTACTCCGCACGGTTGAGGCCACTGGCCGAGCGGCTGCGGAACGATCTCGCGTACCGGTCGGAGAACATCATCTGGACCGTGCTGAACGACGTGCTGGTCGAGCCGAAATACGAGCACCTGACCGTTACCCCGCAGGTGCTCCTGCGCAATCTCCTCCCCGATGCGCACCGGCTCAGTCCGCGACAGGCCGCATTCGTGCGCAATCGGGCCTCGGTCGATTTCGTCGTCTACAACCGGGTCAGCAACAGGGCCGTTCTGGCGATCGAGGTCGACGGGTTCAGGCACCACGAGGACGATCCAGATCAGCGGCAACGAGACGTGATCAAGAACGACATCCTCAAGCGCTACGGTGTCCGATTGCTGCGGCTACCGACCACCGGAAGTGCGGAACCGTCCACGATCCGAGCGGAGTTGGACCGTGCACGGCTTCTGGGGCTTCGGCCGACGACGGGCTGATGCGCCAAGGCCTGGCGCGCCGGATGCCGGGCCACTACCGTTTATGCATGAGGATCGCGGACGTCATCAGGCACAAAGGCAGCGACGTCGTCACGGTGCATCCCGACTCGAGTGTCGCCGAGTTGCTGGTGTTGCTCGCCGACCATCGGATCGGGGCCGTGGTGGTCAGTTCTGACGGTGCGGCGGTCGGCGGCATCGTGAGCGAGCGTGACATTGTGCGACACCTGAATACTGATGGCGCGGCGCTGCTCGACGTGCCGGTGTCGCGGATCATGACCGCTGCCGTGCACACCTGCAGCCCCGATGATGCGCTCGACACGCTCGAGGCAGCGATGACTCAGCGTCGGATCCGGCACGTGCCCGTGGTCGTCGATGGTCGACTCACGGCCATCGTCAGCATCGGCGATGTCGTCAAGCACCGCATCGACAACCTCCAGGCCGAACGCGACCAGTTGCGCGACTACATCCAGCAGTAGGTACACAGCGGCTGCCTCGAGGCAGCACAGGCCACGCTGGCGCCCGGCGTTCCGGCATACCGTGGAGGCATGTCCGCCGACCCGCGCCCCCACGGTGGTCCGGATGACGCGTCGCCGGTGACCCGGGCGAGCCGCGACGAGCATCCCGGTGAGCTCATTCGGATCGGCCCGTACCGGCTGGTGCAACGGCTCGGCGAGGGCGGCATGGGGGTCGTGCATCTCGCTCTCGACCGGCACGGCCGCGCGGTCGCCGTGAAGGTGTTGAAGGCCCATATCGCTCACGACCCCGACGCTCGGGCCCGGCTGGCCCGGGAGGTCGCCTCGTTGAGCCGCGTTCAGCATCCTCGGGTTGCGCCGGTCGTCGACGCCGATGTTGACGGCGACACGCCGTACATCGTGACCCGCTATGTACCTGGCCCCCCGCTGGACGCACATGTGGATGAACGCGGCCCGCTGCCTCCGGCTGACCTGCACCGCGTCGCCGAGGGGCTGGCCGAGGCGCTCGACGTCATCCACTCCGCCGGTGTCGTGCACCGTGACGTCAAGCCGGGCAACGTGCTGCTTGTCGACGGCGACCCGGTGCTCATCGACTTCGGTATCGCCCACGTGGCCGATGACGTACGTCTCACCATGACCGGCCTGGTCATGGGCACTCCCGGCTACCTCGCCCCCGAGGTGGTCGCCGGGGATGACGTCACGCCAGCCACCGACTGGTGGGGCTGGGCGGCCACCACCGTGTTCGCCGCGAGCGGTGCCCCGCCGTTCGGCCGCGGCCAGATGAGCGCGGTGCTCGCTCGGGTATCGGCTGGCGAGCCCGACCTCGGCGCCGTCGACCCTCGGATTGAGCCGCTGCTGTGGGCGGCGCTGTCGCCGAACCCGGACGAGCGGCCCTACCGCCATGAGGTGCTCGCCGCGCTGGAGCAGTACGCGCGTGGGGTGCCGGTCACCGCGGCCATCGAGGTGCGTCGCAGCCGCCCGGCGACGCAGCAACTGGCGACACCGGCCACCACCGCACTCCCACCTCCGCCCACCGCCGCGCCGGGTCCTCCGCCCGCGCCGGGCCCCGAAGCTGTGCGTGCCGGCCCGGGGTCGGATGCCGCTCCTCCGCCGGTTGCGCCGTTGCTCGCCGGGCCGCCGGTGACCGCGCCAACCGCCGGGATGCCGCCGCCTCCCGCGCCGCCGCCTCCCGTGCCGCCGCCTGCTGCGCTGCCGGCCGATCCGCAGTCGATCAGGCGCCCGACCGGACCTCCCGGCTGGGAGCAGGCCCAGTCGGCCCCGCCGGACCGGTGGCTGCCCGGGCCTGGCGTCCCGCCTTCCGGCGGTCCGGACGGGGGAGCGCCCACCGGCGGACCGTCATCCGTGCTGCCGCCGGGGGACCCCCGGATCGGTCGCCCGGCTCGTAGCGGCAGTCTGCTCGCGCTGCTCGCCGCATTGGCCGGGCTCGCCGCGGCTGCGCCGCTGGTGGCCGTGGTGGCGCTCGCTGGGTGGATGACGGCCGCCCGTACTGCTGACCGGTCGGTGACGTCGCTTGTGCTGCGCCGATACGCACGCGGTCCGCGGGGTAGCGACATCGCGGTGGCAATGGCGTCGAGTCCGTGGCACGCGATGGTCGGGTTGGCTGGTTCCGCGGTCACCGTGGTGCTTCCGCTCGTGGTGGGAGGGTGTGCGATGGTCAGTGCGGCGTTGGTGGTGTCGAGTGTCGCTGGCACGTCGCCAGTGCGACCCGACGGCGCGGTGCCGCTGATGGCCGGTGGGGCGTTCGCCGCGCTCACCGCGTGGTGGGGGCCGGGTGGGGCGAGTCTGCGCCGCGGCAGCCGGAGTCTGGTTCGGGGTGTGACCGCGCACGAGGTGGTGCGTCAGATCCTGGTGGGTGTGGTCCTGGTGGTGGCGGTCTCGTTCCTCGCGGTGGCGGTCACGCGTGGCGGTCCGTCCTGGTGGCCAAGCAGCGTCACTCCGAGCTGGGTGGTTGATCGCGTGCGGGCGCGCTGAGTAGGTGCTCGTACGGTTCGCGACCCGGGGGAAGCGTGGCCGAACCCGCCGCCTTACGCTGCTGCCAGATGTGGAATCGACTCGGGTGCTGCGGCGCCGCACCGCCACCGCCACCGCCATGAGCGAGCGCACTCCTGGCGGGCGGCGGCGCCGGCGGATGCTGCGTGGCTCTGTGCCGACTGAACCCCTCCCGATGGCCGACCTGCTTCGTCGCACGCCGTACCGCTATGCCGCCATCCCTGGTGAGGCCGCCGAGGATGCCGCGGTGCGGCAGGGCGTCGACCTCGCCGCGCGGGTCGGTGAGCTGATGCTTCGGTCCGGTGCCGGTGCCGCGCAGGTTCAGGGCAGCGTCGCGGCGGTATCGGCGGCAGCCGGCGTTGATGTCGTCGAGGTTGACATCACGCTCCAGTCGTTGCTGATCCAGGCGACGAGTCGTGCCGGTCGGCAGCACACGCTGCTGCGCGTGGTGCGGCGGTCGCAGTACGACTACGCACGGCTGGTGGCCATCCACGAGTTGGTTGGTGACCTGGTCGCGCGGCGGGTGGACGTGGCGGCAGCGGCGCAGCGGCTCCGGGCGGTGAAGCGTCACCCGCGGGCGTTCTCGCAGTGGGTGGTCGCCGCCGCGTCGGCTCTGCTCGCCTCGGCGGTGGCGGTCAAGGCCGGGGCCACGCTCCTCGCGGCGGTGGTCACGGTGGTGGTGGTGCTGGCGGTGACCGGTGTCGATCGGTTGCACCAGCGCATCGCGTTGCCGGAGTTCTACGGCAACGCGATCAACTCGTTCGCGGCCACGGTGTTGGCCGCTGCGGTCTACGCGCTTGGCGCGGCTGGTGTCCTCGCGTTTGGCGCCGCCGACTTCGCGTTCGTCGTCGCCGGTGGCATCGTCGCCATGCTTCCCGGGCGCACCATGGCCGCGGCAATCGAGGACGTGCTGTTCGGGTTCCCGCTGACCGGGGCCGGTCGACTGCTCGGGGTCGCGGTGTCGCTGTCGGGGCTGGTCATCGGCATCGCCACCGGTCTCGGGTTGATGCTGACGGTCGCCGAACGGCTCGACTCGGCGTTCCTGCCGCCGTCGGTGCTCGACCTCCAACTCATCACCGCATCGCTGCCCCCGGCCGTGCTCGGCGCGGTGCTGGTGGGGGCGGCTGGCGCGGTGACGGTGCAAAGTCGGTGGCGTCTCGTGCTCCCGGTGGCGGCGCTGTCGGTGCTGGCGGCTGGCATCTCCGTGGCGCTCACCCGCACGGACCTCGTCGGCCCGGTGCTCGCGAGCGGCGTGGCGGCCGTGGTGCTCGGTGTCTGTGGTGGCGCGGTCGCCCAGCGGATGGATGTGCCATCGACGGTGCTGGTCGTGCCAGCTAGCTACGCACTGCTTCCCGGCCTGCCCATCTTCCTCGGCCTCTATGAGGTCGTGGCGCGCGGCCAGGACCAGGGCCTGTTGTCGTTCCAGGCGGGTGGCGTGCGGCTGCTGGGAGCGTTCGGCGTGCTGCTCGCCATCGCCACTGGGAGCGTGCTCGGCGAGGTGCTGGCCTCGCCGTGGGGCCGGAGGAACCGGCCCGACCCGGACGACGTATCGACGCAAGCGTCCTGAACTGTGGTGGCCTTCTCGGCGATGGTTCGCTTCAGTCCGGCCCTGGAACCTACGGTGGTGCGTCATGCGCACTCGTGCCACCACCGGCTCTGGTTTCGCCGTCGCGCTCACGGTCGTGCTTACTGGTGGATGTGCTGACGAGCCGGTCGACCCGGCGCCCGGGCGGTCCTCGGTGGCTGGGGCGTCGTCATCCGCGACTGAGGCGCCGACGCCCACTCCGACACCTCCGGTGGTCGTCACCGGCGGGGATGCCGCGCTGACCGCGCTGCTCACGAAGGTGTACGCCGGTCGGCGCGGCGTAGTTGCTACCGCCACGGTGGGCACGTGGAAGAAGGAGCGAGTCGCGGTGGTCACTGCCGGGGATGACGTCACGCTCGCCGTCGGCCCGCGCTGGCAGCTCGCCGGCGGGTGGTGGCCCTCGCTCGGGAAGGCGGCGCAGTTGCCGGCCGGCCCGCGGTTCGTGCTTGCCGTTGGGTCCGACGCCCGGTTCGACCAGAAGCTGAAGGGCACGCGCGCCGATTCGCTCCAGGTACTCGGCGTCGATGGTCAGGGCGGTGGTGGGGTTCTCGGCATTGCGCGCGACCTGTGGGCGCCGATGCCTGATGGCGGCCGGGCCAAGATCAACGCCGCGTACGCCCGAGGTGGCGGGCCCGGCCAGTTGCAGAGTGTGCGGTCCCTGACCGGGCTGCCTCTCGAAGGCTATGTGGCGGTGGGTTTCAAGGGCTTCATCCAGCTGGTCGGGTACAGCGGCGGGGTGCCGATGACGGTGCCCCGGACGATCACCCAGGGAGCAGTCACGGTGAAGGCCGGACGTACCACCCTCGACAGTCGGGAGGCGCTGGCCTACGCCCGAGAGCGGAAGTCGTTGCCCGATGGAGACTTCGGCCGCTCCCGGCATCAAGGCGACATCATCGTCGCCGGTGCCGCTACCGCGCGCGCGTCGGGGCCGCGGATCATCGCCACGACACTGTCGCTGCTCAGCCCACATGCCGACACTGACCTGTCCGCTACCGAAGCGCTGACCTTCGCGGCCCAATTCATGCGGACCGACCCGAAGGCCGTGGGGCGGCACGTCGCCAAGGGCGGCTTCGGCACGGCCGGTGGGCAGTCGATCGTCATCCTCGGGTCCGAGTCGAAGGCCGCCTTTCGATCCTTCCGTGACGGGCGCCTGTGAGTTCCTGCAGATCTCACCGTGGACATCCTTGGCGTCAAGCGAGCAGGGCAGTGACCTGGCGGCAGGCACGAGCCGGCGGATGACGCTGGGTGCTCGTTCATGCGCGGCGCGGGCGCCCGTACCATGTGCGGATGTCGGGCCGGTGTGGTCCGCGACGTGCTGGCGTGGCGCAATTGGTAGCGCACCTGTCTTGTAAACAGGTGGTTAGGGGTTCGAGTCCCCTCGCCAGCTCTACAGGTCAGCGGCTGTTTCGCCGCTCGCGAGGTACGCCCTGTAGGGCTGATAGTCAGCATTTCGTCAGCACTCCGGGGCGAGGGCGCCAGCAGCGCCCCCGTTGTCGGGGTCGTCATCGCCGAAGAGCCGACGTACGCGGTCGTCGTAGTCGCGGGGTGCGTGGACATACCGGTTGAGTGTGGTGACGGCGCTCTCGTGGCCCATGAGCCGCTGTACGACGTTGACGGGTACGCCGTCGGACACGAGCCAGGTGGCGAAGGAGTGGCGCAGGTCGTGGAACCGTAGACCGGGCGCGATACCAGCCTGTTCGAGGGTCGGCACCCACACCTGTCGGCGGAACGTGGACCGGCGGTGTGGGTTACCGGAGCGTGTCGCGGTCACGAGGTCACCGGGATGCCGGGACCGTTCCCGGTGCTCGGCGAGCAGGTCGACAGCGAAGGCCGGTAGGGGTACCCGGCGGACCCCGGCGCGTGACTTCGGGTAGGTGCGTACCTGGCAACGCCCGGAAGTCTCGACGACGACCCGGTACACGTGGACCTCACGGGCGGCCAGGTCGACCGCGTCCCAGGCGAGGCCGACGCACTCACCCCAGCGCAGGCCACACCCCGCAGCGACAGCCACTAACGCCCGGTACGGCTCCGGGACAGCAGGCAGCAACTGGCCCCGGAACTCGGTGCGGCTGACGGTGCGCATCGTGGAGGTGTGATCCCGCAGACGTGGCAACTGCACACCAGCGCATGGGTTCACCGCGAGCAGCCGGGCACGTACGGCCATCTCGAGCACCATCGACAGCACCTGGAACGTGGCCCGCACCGTCGATGGGGCACGGCGTGCCGCGAGGTCGGCCGTCCACTTCTGCACGGAGGCGTGGTCGATCTTCGCTAGCGGCCACTCGCCCCACGCGGGCAGGACGTGGGTACGCAGCAGCGACGTGTTGATTTCACGGGTGCGTGCTTCCACGTTGCGACCTGCGAGCCAGTCAGTCGCGTAGTCCCGGAACAGGATTCGCCGGGCCGCGTGCGGGTCGACGTACACGCCCCGAGCGGTGTCCGCACCGACCTGTGCCAGGTACGCCGACGCCTCCCGCTTGGTCCGCAGAGTCTTAGCGCGTTGCGTCCCGGCAGGGTCGCGCCAGCACGCCCGGTACCGGCCCTCAGGTGTTTTCACCACCCACCCCATCAGGCATCCTGACGGCACGTGTCGAGCCACGCCTTAATCACGGACCGCGACACGATCCATCGCCGCCCGACCCGCGTGGCCGGGATGGTCCCGTCCGCGAGGTGGGCATACGTCGTGCCCCGGCCCAGGCCGAGGAGGCGGGACAGTTCATGAACTGGGATCGAGTCCAGTTCATCCGGCTCCCTATGAGTTGCCGTACCGGTCATGGCTCGTGCCTTTCGTCGAGTGCGCCCCGGCGGCGCAGCATGTTCACCGTGTACTAGTACACCATCTAGTGTCAAGTGGTGACGGCAAGTTTCGCGGTGAACTGCAAGAGGGTGGGGAAGTGGTTGGCCTGATGTGCAGCGCACCCGCGCGGGTATATCGCGCACGTGTCAGGCGCCTTCAGGGCGAAGTGGTGCCGTGTGGGCCTTATCTGTGAGTTAGCGCGTCCCCGTGGCCGTCAGGCCCGAAGGCGGCCACTCGATGCGGGTCGCTGCGGAACCTCGTGTGCGGGATTGGGGCGACGCCTCGGGGGGATACTGAGATGGACTGTTAGCCGACGTTGTAGTCGTAGGACCAGCCACGGTCTCCCGCGGTGACGTACTCGCCGTACTCGATGACCTTGCCGTCTTGGTCGAGATACCAGTTCTCGCCACGCAGGACGGCAGTTCCGGGAGCAAGGCCCAAGGCTTCCGCGTCGTCCTTGCTCGCGCTCACGGCTGTCAGGTGGTCCCGTCCGGCAGCCACCGTGCGGCCTGTCTGCTGCTGAATGTAGCCAGGCGTCCCGGCCGGGATTCGGTCGGCTACGAGTAGTAGCGGGCAGTCGACCGCAAGGGCGCCCTCGAACCATGAGACGGACGCGGAGAGCGCGGTGTCATCTTGGTACGTCACTCGCTTCCGATGGACCACCTGGGAGCCCTGCTCGACTCCGAGCGCGTCTGCTACGTGGGTGGGCGCTTCGACGAGTCCGGTGGCAAGAATCTTGGCATGGCCGCCCGGGGCATAGATGCGCCCGGTTCGCCGCATAGCCGACAGGTGATCGCGGGGGTTGGCGGCTGGTGGAGCGACCACCACCGTGCCGACTCCTGGGACGCCGCGCGCAAGCCTTTCGGAGCGGAGCGCGGCTAGCACCTTGGTGGCGGTGGCGATCGACACGCCCCACTCTCTGGTGATCTTCCGCGCTGAGGGCACGTGATCGCCGGGCTTCAGTGCGCCTGATCGGATCTGCTCACGGATCGCCGCGACCACTTGCATGTACGGCGGGTCTGTCCGCTCGATCTCTGGCACTTCGAGGTTCGACTTCCTTGCGCTGTCTGTGCGTAGGTCGCACCTTGCCGTCCTAGTACACCACCTCGCAAGTCGCCGCGAAACTGGCTGTCACCACTTGACACTAGATGGTGTACTAGTACACAGTAGACATGTCGCGCCGCTGGGGCGCACGCAACGAAAGGCAGGAGCCATGACTGGTACGGAGACCCATAAGCAGGTCGACTCGACACGGTTACCGGAGGTCGGGATGAGCGCCAAGGCGAG